>PKDL01000067.1 GCA_002863065.1 Pseudomonadota bacterium | reverse complement strand
TCTCTAGCTTGCGTTGAAGTTCTCTTGTGTATGGGATTAGGAAGAACGTTTTCGTTTCGTGGTTGACCCCTCCTAGTACGAAGAAAGATGCATCAGCAATGTATACATGCACAAGCCAGGTGCCGTCTGACCGCGATTCGACCGATAAGGCATCATCGATCTCCGTGGTGTAGCGGTCATCAATAGCCACTGTCAGCAAGTGCCGATGGTCTTCACGTCGCTCGGAAGTAACGGCCGTATGCGACCGGATCTCAGCGTCTCGTAGGGCTCCCAAACTAAATGCGACGGGCAGTCCTGATCTGTGAAAGACGAGGTTTTCATCGTCACTAAAAACCCCATGGCGAACCAATTCCTTGAACGCAAGCGAGATATCGGGCTCCGATGAATTAGGAAAGAGGTCGCGGATCAATTGCCGCGCAGTCTTGCTGGATTCCGAACCATCTTCGAAGAGTACAAAAGACTGGAGTACTTCGAATGCTTGATTGGCTGCCGGGGTGATTTCCTCGGTCGGCTCGTTCAACCACGCCAGCATTGCATTGTACTGCATTAGTTTCCTTGCCTCTTCCTCCCTCTCCTTCAGCCGGACTCTTACAATGTCGGGGGATAGGGCAAAGTACCCTCCCTTCTTGTCACTCCTAAAATACGTTCGGTCATTATAGAGTGCCTCGGCCGCGGCATCATCGGCCGCAAACTCGGCGGGCGGCAATACCAATGACGCCAGCACATCGGGAGCCAGCGCCTCATCAGCCGCACCTGAGTCAAGGGCAAGCCCCCAAACCACATCCGGCTGGAATGACTGAATTAATGCGTCTACCTGCTGTCGGTATGCTTCTAGCGCAGCCAAGCTTGAAACCACCTTACCGCTCGTTCTCGCGATACGGCGGATTGAATAGATTTCTCGCGTACCATCGATGTGTTCGACCTCTATCCGGTCACCCAATACTCCGAGCAGGCGGGACATATGCCAGCCTTCAGAACGGTATATGAACACTACAGTACCGGTCTTCACTGCGAAAACTCCCTCAGCCGATGGGCCAACCGCCCATATCGTGGTGCCATGGTGGCTGCTGCTAGCGCGCGGCGCATGGCCTTCCGTGATCCTACAAGAATCACAAGCCGCTTTCCTCGAGTCACAGCTGTATACACGAGATTACGTCGCAACATGACGTAGTGTTGTGTGTGAACGGGCACGATTACAACGGGGTACTCACTCCCTTGCGATTTGTGAATCGAAATCGCCCAAGCCAACACAAGTTGGTCCTGGTCCGCCACCTCGTACGTCACTTGACGAGGGTTTGGTTCAGAAAAGTGCACAATGAGCGTGCGACCATCTGCAGCGTAACGTTCCACAAACCCGACATCACCGTTGAATACATCTTTGTCGTAATTATTACGTACTTGCATCACTTTATCGCCAGGGCCAAGTCGCGCGGCTTCGTTAGTGGGGTTTAGAATCCCCCCTACTAGCTCATTTAGCCCTTCTGAACCCAGTGGACCGCGATGCATCGGTGTCAATACCTGCACGTCTTTTTTGGGGTCAAAGCCGAATGCGTCACGTATGCGCCCACCAATGAGCGCCCCAATTACGCGTCTAGCATCATCAACGTCTTCTTTTTCGATCCAGTAAAAATCGTACCCGGCGCCACCTGGGGGCTGCTCCGGCATTTCCCCGCGCAATATGCGATGTGCGTTCGCCGTGATGAGGGAATTCGACGACTGCCGAAAAATATCCGTAAGCCGTGCAACTCGAATAGCCTGGCTATCAATGATGTCACGGAGAACTGCACCCGGCCCGACGGAGGGCAACTGGTCGACATCACCGACCAACACCAACCGAGCACCTGATGGCAACGCCCGTACTACGGCATCGAAGAGGCGAATATCGACCATAGAGACTTCATCAATGATCATTGCATCCACTTCTACGGGGTTGTCTTCGTCCCGAACAAATCCGCCTTCATTGGGTGACCATTCCAGTATGCGGTGTAATGTCTTCGCCTCTCTACCTGTCGATAGTGAAAGCCGTTGAGCAGCACGCCCCGTCGGTGCCCCTAGTGTGATTTTTGAACCCATGTGGCTGAGAGCAGTCACGACAGCGCGTACAATGGTGGTCTTACCTGTACCTGGTCCGCCTGTAATGACAGTAACCTGTGATTCTAGAGCAGCGCGTACCGCGTCCCTCTGACCATCAGCTAATGACAAGCCCAGTTCCGACTCCGCCTGTTGCACGATCAGTTGCAGCTGCTCGGCGGGGAAGGCTGGGACCTGACCATCTATGAGGCGTATTAGACGCTCAGCAACGCTAATCTCTGCCCGGTGGAGGTCTCGAGGGAAGACCATGTCGAACGCGCCTTCATCTGCCGGTACGGTCTCGACGATTACGCGTCCTGCATCGAGAAGGACTGTCAGCTGATCTTCGATAATATCTTCTCGGACACTTAGGGTAGCCGCCGCACTGCGGGTAAGTACATCTTTAGGGAGGCAAACATGGCCGTCTTTACGGTGCTCATTTAACACGTACAAGATGCCAGCTTTTACCCGCATCGTATGGTCTGCTGCGATGCCCATTTCATTGGCAAAACTGTCTGCGGTCTTAAAGCCAATACCGCGAATATCGTCGACCAGACTGTACGGGTTGGCTCGTACCTTCCCCACTGCATCATTGCCGTATACTTGATAGATTTTGGTAGCTAACCTCGGGGTGATACCAATCCCCTGCATGAACACCATGACCTCTGTAAGCCCAGCATGTTCTTTCCAAGCGGCCACGATCTGCATGACCTTTTTCTTCCCGATGCCTTTTACAACTTTCAAGCGCTCCGGATTCTTTGAAATCACATCGAGAGTCTTCTCACCGAACCGCCGCACGAGAAGTTTTGCCGTCTTCGGCCCGAGGCCAGGAATCAAGCCAGAAGACAGATAGCGCTCAATCCCCTTTTTCGTAGCAGGCAGCACTACCTTGAAGCGATCCACACGAATTTGCTCGCCAAACCGAGAGTCAGTGACCCAACGCCCCCACAAACGAATCGATTCTCCTTCCCGAACTCCTGCGAGCGTTCCAACCGCAGGAATTTCCCTGCCATTTCCACTCGACTTCACACGAAGTACGGTCCAATGCGAGTCAGGATTCGTGTAGACAACACGAGTTACGATCCCGTCGATTTCGACTTGGTCGCCCATCGACAACGGCGGCTCCCTTCACCCTATGGCCAAGCTGTTGCAGGTTCATGCGTGTCGCGTTTCACGCAGTTACGGCTCCGTCCTCAACGAATACCAACGATAGGTAGATGGTGCCATACCCCTTGCACATTGACACCCCTACCCCTCACCGCTAACCTGCGGGACGCCTAAACGCTGCGGTGTTTCGGGGGTCTTTTCGAGAGACGAAAGGCACATTCATCATTCGAGGGGAATGTAGATGAACCGCTTTTATCTTGCCTGTTGCGGCCTGTTCTTACTTATCGTTATCGGGTCGACAGGCTGTAAGAAAGACGAAGAAGAATCTTCGTCAGCCCCCGAAAAAGTGAGCGAGCCAGAAACAAAAACGAAAACGGCGGCATTGTCAGAAAAGACGGACAAAGAACCAGCAGACCGTGTTCTGAAAGTAAAAAAAGCGGGGGCGAAGACACCCAAAAAGAAACGTAAGACCGGCAAAGACAAGGGGACAACCAAAGCTGAGGCGACAAAAGCCCAGCGTGGTGCTCCACTTCCGAAAGCGAAAAACCAAAAGAAAGCGAAGAAACAGTCTGATGAGGCGAGAAAGCCCAGAGTCGCAGCCAAGCCGGGAGGCGCACCACCGACCAAGCCTACGATGCGACCCGGGGCGCGCCCACCGGTTGCAGATGATCGACTTGAAGACGAATACGACGCACCCGGCGAAGGCATGGATACCCCAACGGCTCGAAAACCTCGTTCTGGGCCTCGGGCAGACCGCCCCGAACGGAACGCTGGACGGGGTGGCCCTTCGGCCGCTGAGAGAGATCCAGTAAACCCCGCGCGTGCGAACACGGAAGACGGACGTACACCCTCATCTCGGTTCCGAAATGACCGTAGAACACCGATGGCAGCTGCACCACCGGCGAGCCGAAGCTCCGACAAGAAGCGAACAGCGGGGCTACCCACTCGCGTCCGACCCAATGCCGAACAGCTCCTGCGAAAAGAGGATTTGAAGACGCTACTAAAGCTAAAGAAAGCGGTCGACGTTCACGAGCTATCCGGCCTCCCATCAGATCACCAATACGACGGGATTTACTGGGGCTCTCCCGATGGCGCGAAATATTACGTCGGGCTACAGCTGTGGAAGATGCGGTCGCCAATTGAAGCTCAACGCCAGTACACGCAAATGGTCCGAAGCTATCCAAACGCCGAAGAAACTACTGCGGTCACAAGCAAAACATTCTTAGCTTTCTGGAATGAGCTCATCTACCTCGTCTATCTCGACACCACGAAGCAAAGCGTCGTGGCCGTCACCTGCCATGAGAAGGTGTGCACTCAGCCGAGTATGCTGGTAGGGATCGCTCAGACCTCTCGCGAGCGACTCTAACACCTATCTGTGAACACTCGATGATGCTTTCGCTAGACTGTTCTCCTGCGATTGCACCTTCACCCCAACTTAGGACATCGACTCCAGTGAGCCTCGCGTTTATACGTGGCCAAGGGAGCTGCCTTGTCTCATATCATTGTAATCGGGTCCGGTTTTGCGGGGCTATCTGCAAGTGCACATCTCGCAGCCGATGGCCACTCAGTTCAACTGCTAGAACGTCATAACCAACCAGGAGGTCGGGCACGCACCTTTACGCATGAAGGCTTCCGCTTCGACATGGGGCCAAGCTGGTACTGGATGCCTGACGTATTTGAACGCCATTTTCGCCACTTCGGCTACGACGTCAGCGAGTTGTATGAGCTTGTCCGACTCGACCCGAGTTACCAAGTGGTGTGGCCGGGAGGTGAGGCGTGGGACATACCTGCGGGGGTCGAACCTTTGATGCGTTTGTTTGACTCGCATGAATCAGGTGGAGGAAGAAAGCTAGAGCGCTTTTTGGAGGATGCGGGCACAATTTATGATGCTGCGATGGGCGACTACCTCTTCCGCCCCAGCCTCACTTTTGGCGAATTTGTGGACTTTCGACTGGTAAAAGAGGTTGCGAGGCTTCGCATGCTGGAGTCCATGTCCAAGCATGCACGACGCTTTTTCAAGAACCCGCGTCTTGCGAGACTAGTTGAGTGGCCTGTGCTTTTTCTGGGCGCATCAGCGAAAGACACGTCAGCCATGTATAGCCTCATGAGCTATGCCGATATGGCACTTGGAACATGGTATCCAATGGGCGGGATGCACAAGATTATCGAAGCGATGTCCAAGGTCGGACACGCCCTCGGAGTGAGCACCAAATTATCAACCCGTGTGCGTCAAATCCGTGTGCGCGAAAAACGTGTTACGGGCGTAGAGACGGAAAATGGATTCCTGCCATGCGATGCCGTGATCGCATCAGCAGATTATCATCATGTTGAACAAGACCTGCTAGAGCCGCGCTATCGACAATATTCAAAACGATATTGGCAATCGAGAACGATGAGCCCATCAAGCCTTCTCTTCTATCTTGGAATCGATGGAGACCTTGGTGGCCTCAAGCACCATACGCTCTTTTTCGATGAAGACCTAGATGCCCACATGGACGCGGTATATGGCAAGACTCGATGGCCTACGGCTCCCCTATTCTATGCCTGTGCACCATCAACTACCGATCCGTCAGTCGCTCCCGCGGGCGCCTCCAACTTATTTCTTCTCATACCACTCGCGGCGGGCCTTCCAGACACCCCCAAAATGCGCGACGAGATATTTGCCTCCGTGATGGACCGGTTGGAGCGACATATCGGACGTGCGCTTCGAAAATCTATTGTCTTCCAGAGAAGCTACGCCATGGAAGATTTCGAGCGTGACTACTCTGCCTATAAGGGCAATGCGTATGGAATGGCCAACACACTGCGTCAAACCGGTCCCCTCAAGCCGAAACTCAAGTCACAGAAGGTACGGGGTCTGTACTTCGCCGGACAGCTGACGGTGCCGGGCCCCGGAATGCCACCTAGCCTAATTTCGGGTGAATTGTCGGCCAAAGTGCTTGCGAACGACCTAGGTAGTACAGCTTCTCGCGGATACCAGGCCGCATCATAATCAAGGTACGCCCATTACGGCCGTCCGTAGCACACGTGAGCTTTCCCCGTTTTCTGTCCCAGCAACCTAGCTTTGGCAGGAGCCCGTATGAACCCGTGTTGGGTGAGTTGGCGACCACAATCATCTGCTCGGGTACGCCCAAAGTACGCTGGCTCCAAGCACAGTTCGCGAGCTGTCACCGCGTTGGATAAGACTGTCTGTGGACATACCGCACCTTCAGCCCTGCGTCTTTCACCAACAATATTTGACGACAAATCTGCACAAGATCCGCAGATAGTTCCCAGACTCAAAAGCACACCTATGGTACTCCGCAAAGGCATATGGGCGCTCGTCTCACGATAGATCGTCATATCTCTGCCTCCCAATCCTCAGAACTATCACGGCTGCTACGAAACCGATGTTCTGTACGTCCAGGCAAGGATACCGCTCGCTGTTTGCTGAGTTGTTACCCACTGATTGTGGCACAGCAGTCTTTCACCATCTATTTGTGTAGTTACCCAGGATTTTGGGCGTCCCTTCAGCCCGGTACCCAGGCTTTTACTCACTGCCTCTTTTGCGCACCAAAGGCGCGTATACCAAGCGAGCCTCTCAGGAGGGGCGATATGTTCCAATAGCTGCAGTTCAGCGGGAGTGAATGCGAGCTTCAAAAACGCCGCACTCCTGGGTTTGACAGTCTCGTAATCCAGGCCAACCGCCCGCTGAGCGCTCATGAAAGCGATGCTTAGATTATCTTTATGGGTTAGTGAAACGAAGACGGCCTGTGAGACCCCATCTACTCGCACATGCGGCGCTCCATGCTCGTCGCGATAGACATCAATATCTACCGCCGACAGCGGTCTAGCTATATGGCCCCGAAACCCAACTTGCACGGCAGTCTTTATCGCAATGCGTCCCCGGAGCCAGCGCAGGTGTCGGTTTGCAGGCAACATGCTGAATTCGTTCGCTTCAGATGATGTGCAGAGCTGCTTTACCAGGTGGCAAGCAGCCCCAATATCGCTAGCCTCTGATCTGGAAGCCACCGTATCCGGTGTTGACATGACCATAAGGTCACTCACCCGAGACGCACGCCGCGCTGATAATCCACAGACTGCCTGCCGATTGGCCTGTGCAAATCCAGCGATAAAATCCTGAAGCTCAGGGACCTGCTTCACAAAGTACTCCAGGGGTAGCGCACACCCGATTCAACATAAGACCGCGGCGACATGTAATTCGACACCGCCCGAGCTCCGCACCTAAATAACAGTTTTACAAAGTAAAGTGAGTGGTAAACCAGCTCCAGGCGGCGAATACCTCGGATTGGAGTGTGGAGTGTGCCTGCAATTGTGGCCGATGTCTGGGACAATCCAACAACGTCCCGTATCTTGCCGATAGATGAACGTGCCAAAATCTGTGGATGACAACATCTCATGCTGTATAGCACCGTAATAACGGCAATAGTCTCGATTGGGCTTGCCTTGTCATATCTCATCATAAGCCGCAAAGCGCACCGCTCTGGAATCGTGGTACTGCTCTACCATCGACTGTGCCCTCAAGCCGAGTGGGAATTACTTACTGGGGCCGAGCGAAATTTCTGTTGCCCTGTTGAGCGCTTTGAAGAGCACTTGCGCTTCATGCTCGCTGATGGATATCGGTTCCTATCGCTAACGGAACTACACCTTTGGCTGGATAACCCGCCGGCTCGTAGCGAAAAGCTTGCAGTACTGACATTCGATGATGGGTCCTCCAGTGTATACGAGCATGCAGTGAACATCACTGAAGCGCTGTCTATTCCGGCCGCTGTCTTTATTACGTCGGACCCGGATGCGTGGGTTCACGAACACCAACCGCGCCTTACAGCGGCACAGATTCTCGAACTAACCAATCGGGGCTTTGATATTGGAGCCCATGGCGTATCACACCACGGACTCAATGAAATGCCAGAACCCAAGCTGCGATGGGAGCTTGACGCATGCCGCCAAACATTAGAGGGCATCATCGATGCGCCTGTCATCGATCTCGCAATACCCTTGGGATTCTACACAACACATGTATTAGAACGCGCGGCTGAGCACGGGTATCGGTTAGTGTTTACCTCAAAACCTGGGCGAGTCCAGCACGATACACATCCCAATGAAATCCCAAGGTTCACCATCGAAGGCCAGATGACATCCAACGAACTGCAACGACTACTCAGCCCATTAGGCATCGTTGCTCGGAAGCTCATTGCAAGCATCAAACGACTTCCACCAGCATTACTCGGAGAGAACCGGTGGATGCCCCTACGGCAACAATTATTTGAGAGCCGCCTTGGCCCGTACCTTCATTCACGAGCGCTACTTCGTATGCTCGGCACGATGACAGCTATCTGCTTCCTTCTGCTGACCTGGCTGATCGCCAGGGCGTTCTAGAGCATGCATAAAAGAAAAGTATCATGATCTCATATCCTTTGATTTAGCGGCAGGCCATAAACTCGCTAGCCAAAGAGCTGTACGTATACTGACGCACGCCAGTCTCTACGGACAGGCTGATCCAACGTAAAAACCCAATATGATCGGCAACACGACATAAACGAACCGATCAAATATGGTGTATCCAGCAACTTGAATTGAGCAGTCGCATGTTGCGGAAAAGGAGCTAAGAGAATTGGGCGTAACGCTCTTATTACTGAACTTCGGTGCCTTTTGCCTGGCCGTAGCTATGACGTCTATGGTGGCGCGAATGGCTCACAGAGTATCAGCACATTCAGTTCAAACCGAGAGCACCCCACCACCAAGTCGATTAGGCGGGCTCGCCGTCGCATTGGCGTTCATCATCCCGCTTGGCACAGTGATAGCGTCTGGCACGTTCGTTGTTGAACTCACAGCACTCCAACTTCTGGCGCTATGTAGTACGACCATGGCGGTCGTAGCGTTGGGCTTGTACGACGATCTCTTTGATACACCTGCAGCGGAAAAGCTTGCGATACAGATACTTTTGGCGAGTGCCACGTGGGCGATTGGCGTGCGGATTGAAGGCTTTGGATCGCTCCATGGTTACGTCGCATTATCCAACGTCGGGAGTCTCGTAGCGACTGTTGTCTGGATAGTCGCAGTGGTAAATGCCATGAACCTCATCGACGGATTGGATGGGCTAGCAGCGGGCATCGGCTTGATCGCTGTATGCACCTTGTTCTCATTTGGGTGGGTTGATGGGCACGTTCTTCTGTGCATGGCGACAGCAACCATGGCAGGGGCGCTGACAGGATTTCTAGTGCACAACTCGGCTCCCGCACAAATATTCCTCGGAGATTCCGGGAGTCATCTTCTGGGATACGTGCTTGCGGTGGTCAGCGTGCTCTCGACGGCCAAGCAATACACCGCATGGGCAATTGCCCTTCCAGCACTCGCATTAGGCGTACCGTTGCTCGATACAGCACTCGCGGTCATTCGCCGAATGCGACAGGGCACTCCGCCCATGTCACCTGATCTCGGTCACGTACACCACCGACTTATCCGTCAAGGGTTCACCACTCGAGAATCCGTCTTCCTGCTGTATGGCATTGGCGTCGGCCTCGCTGCAGCTGCCTGGGCCATTAAGGCGGAATCGGCTCCAGCCCAGGCTCTCGCAATCGCAGCTGCTGGCTGTGTTGTATTCGTAGCTGTTCGCTTCATTGTACTGCGGGAGACACGAAGCAATCCGCCAGTGGAAACACTTGAACCCCAAGCTGCGAGCGACCTAGCACGGCGCAGAACTCTTGCCCGTACTGTTCGCCTCGCTAATTCACTAGACGACCTTTGGGACGCACTCCTGCGGGCGCTCATTGCACAGGGCGCAATATCAGTACAGTTAGAATTATACACACGGCGTCCAGCGCAATGGTCCTATGGAAGTGAACGACGCTCAGTACGGCGACGACGATTAGAGCTTCCGCTTTACAGCGAAAGTCATGGGTACGGTGTCGTAACAGTTGAGCAACGGCGGTCCAGTGACCCAGTGCTCGATATTCAGCGCGAAGTACAGATGAGACTGTTGGCCGACGCTGCCGTCGATGCTCTGGAGCAAATGGCGCCATCCCTACACTCTGAAGTGGTGGTAAGCCGGCTTCCCGTGTAGTTAAGTGTTGTGTCTTTGCCTAAAAATGAACCCAAACAGCTTTGCACTCAATGGGCACTGAAAGCCGCCATCGGACGAGTGACTGACTGGGCAGTGCAACTTCCGAAAGACACGCTATTTCGTACAATATCGAAAGGGAAGCTACAGGCGCTTATTTGGTTTCATGCCGGAGGTATGAAGGGCCTGCGGGCATATTTGCACCCAAAAGACCTAGATACACTCGCTAAGCGTTATACCTACCTCGCCTTCATGCACCTACACCAAGTAAAGCTAACGACCCGGGTACTAAGCGCCCTTCATGCTGAAGGAATAAACACGGTGCTTCTGAAAGGGGCAGCAATTGCACCTCTCGTGTATCCGGATCCCGCCCTGCGTTCCATGAATGACCTCGATATATTGGTGTCAAAAAGTCACGCATCACATGCAGCGGAGATTCTGAAACGCATTGGGGCCGTGGAACACGAGCTGTTCCCTACACGACCAGCGAGTCGCAAGACGTATCATGAACGTGTATTCCAGTTTCGTCCCGCAGAGCAGCTCTCGCTGGTCGTAGAGCTACACACAGGTTTTGCACAGTATTACCGCCACCCTATTGACTATGATGACTGGATTGAACGCTCGATACCCATCGAAAATACAGCTCGCCGACTACGGGACGAGGATCAGCTTGTGCACTTCGCACTTCATAGCGGCCGCGAGTTATTCATGGGACCGCTAAAACAGCTAGTCGACGCACATCTTTGGATCGAAAACCGCTCACTCTGCTGGGACACCGTAGTGGAAACAGCAAAGTCAGCGCAGGCGGAGTACATGCTATATGAACTGCTGCGATTGTGCTCGACGTTCATGGCTACCGAGATTCCAACACAGGTGTTCGAGGCATGCGCTCCGCCTGCAATGTCGCGGGCGCTTTTTCGCATACTACATGCCCCAGAAACAGGACGGCTATGTCGGGATGGACTCCAACAACGTGTGCTGGAGTGTCTAACCATGCTTCCATTGCTATCGAACAGCCGCCAGAGAGCATACTTCGTAGCGAAGTATTCATCTGTGCGTCTGGCAGATACCCTGGCTACTGTCCCGCGTGTCTAGGCGCACTACCCAGCGACAGAGACTAGAGATAGAAAGATATAATGGCATTTGCCACTTCGTCGATTTCCGAATCAGTTAGTCCCGCAAAGCATGGCAAGGCGACTAATTCATTGCAGGCCTTTTCTGCATTCGGACAGTGACCAAGCCCCTGTTCCAGCGATTCAAAACAGGGCTGAGTATGTAGGGGCTCGGGATAGTACACACCAGTTCCGATCCCGAGTGTCTTTAGGTATGCCCGTAGCTCATCTCTTGCGCTAGCAAGACCGCATAGCTGATGAAAGACATGACGCCCTGGCGTACGGCCCACCCAACGCCAAGTCCCGCGTCCCTCTAACACTGAGAGCGCATCACGATAACGGGCGGCAATCGCCCGGCGAGCATCTGCTTGAGCGTCTACCGTCGGAAGTTTGTGCCGTAAGAGGGCCGCCTGAAGGGTGTCGAGGCGGAAGTTTCCACCAACGTGGAGGTGATGAAACTTTGGCCTAGCGCCATGGACACGCATCAATCGCAGGCGGTCGGCAAAGTCGTCATCATTTGTTGTCACCATTCCGCCATCGCCAAAACCACCGAGCGGCTTGGTCGGAAAGAAAGAAAAACAGGCCGCATGCCCTTGCGCACCAACCATCACGCCATGCGAGTTAGTGGCACCATGCGCTTGGGCCGCATCTTCGATAATGAAAAGTGTAGTGTCTTGAAGTGGGTCTAGCGGTACACACTGACCAAATAGGTGCACTGAAATTATGGCCCGAGTATTAGCAGTGCGACGCTCTAATGCTTGGTCGATATCGATAAGCATCGTGGATGGATCCACGTCGACGAAAATAGGACGTGCGCCCAGCCGCGCTACCGTACCAGCGGTTGCGAAGAAGGTGAGCGTCGGCACGAGTACGTCATCACCAGGCCCAATACCGTATGCCATCAATGTGGCCAAGAGTGCGTCGGTGCCCGACGACATACCTACCGCATGAGTAACTCCGACCCATGCGGCGAACTCTCTTTCAAAAGCCTCTACGTCGGTGCCCATGATGAACTGCGATTCCGTCATCACGCGGTCAAAAGCCGCTCGGTAGTCCGCCCATTGGGGACTATTGACACGAGACAGGTCTAAGAAGGGTACTGCCATATCTGCATCATAGCGCACTCCTCACACAGCTTCGACGGCAGGAGTTCAAAGACTGATATTGCTGGTTCAATTTCGTACCATAGGAGACATGGTGGACAAAAACGAGCAGTACAAGAAGACGCTTGCCGCGAAAGGCTGGGAAATTGCCCAACGACTGGCTGACTTAAAAGCAGGAAAGGATTTCAGACTGTCAGACCTTGATGGTCTCGATCTCGACACGACAAACCTGCAAGAGAAACGACTCCGAGATTACTTGGACCTCATAGAGCGTGCCCGGACGAGATTGCGTGCAGACGATGGGAGTTTTGGTCGATGCATTCAATGTGGCACGTCATTTGCGCCCGGCGCACTCCGCGAAATGCCTTGGCTGGAGCAATGCCAATCGTGCGCTTCTCTGAATGATTTGTAACCTCGTTGAGCCCTCTGGTTCAGAATCAACCATATGTCTCCACTTGGGCGTAGTTGATTACCATCCCGGGATTTGGCAGGTTCGACGATATCGAGTGCAATGAGGTCCTAATCACAACGTTGAATATTCATCATGATACTGTCTTGGAGTCACTACGGGCCTATGGAGATCATGCGACATCTTTCCAGATCTTGGAGCCGCGATACGAATACTGGTTCTATGCTCTCGACAACGGGCCGCCTGCGGTAGTTGCTTGGGTCCAGGCAGGTCGATACCGAGCAGTAGCAGGTATTCCAGTCGCCCCCCCCGACCATCTCGCTCAGGTCAGCCAACGTTTTGTTCGAGAATCAATGGAAGCAGGCTTTCGCGTCCTATTCTTTTGTGCGGATGCGCGATTTATCTCCGCCATTGAGGGGCTACCTGATTTCAACTTCGGACTAATACCAATAGGCCAACAACCAGAATGGAACCCACGCGGCTGGGAGCTCAATAGTCCAGAAAAACGCACCGTACGCCAGCAGTGTAATCGGGCACTGAACAAGGGAGTAACCATCCGCCGGTTGACTCCTAGTGAACTGAATGAACCATCCACACGTACCGAAATCGCCGACGTGTTGGAGCGCTGGCTCAACAGTCGACAAATGAGTAGCCTCGGATTCCTCGTCGATCTACAGCCATTTCACCATGCTGCCGAGCGACGATATTACGTGGCAGAGGCCGGTTCACGAGCCGTCGGTTTTCTCGCAGCAATCCCGGTCTATGCACGCCAAGGATGGTTTTTTGAAGATGTGATCCGCGTGCCAGATGCGCCAAATGGAACCATTGAACTGCTCATCCACACAGCAATGAAAGACGCCCAAGCATCCGGAGAAGATTGGGTCACGCTTGGTCTATCGCCCCTAGCCGGCATTGAAGAGTCAAGGGTCGAACGCCCGGTCCTGATCTGGTTACTCAAGCAGCTTAGACGCCATGGAGAACCATTTTATCGCTTTAATGGGCTGCGACAGTTCAAAGCCAGGTTCAAACCCGAATTGTGGACCTCGCAATTTATCGTGCAATGTCCATCGGGTCATACGATATCGTCAATACATGCAGTACTTGATGCTTTCGCAGGTGGCGGGCTAGCGAGCTTCGTGGTCGATACAATGCGCCGAATGCTCCGGCGCATTCCTCTACGATACTGGGCCATCATGCTAGTTCTATTAGCAGGCCTGCTTGTCCCCTGGACCATCCTGCTTGCGCTTGCCGACGGAAGCCGATGGTTTGGCGACGAGAGTATTCAAAATGCGTGGGTAGCATTCGATGCATTTCTGGCCATCGCCCTCGCGGTACTCGGATGGCTGACGTGGCGAGGTAAACCCATCGCACGGTCAGGAGCTCTTTTCCTAGCGGGCACAACCCTTACCGATTTTGTCCTGACAACCGTACAGGCATTCAACCTGCACCAAGACGTATCCGGAGGACCCGCACTATTCGTATTAGCAGGCATGCTAGGCCCCATCTCCGCGAGCCTTTTCCTAATCACTATGCATTTTACCGCGCCATTTCCCCGTTCAGTCGGCCGAGTACAACGCACACACCGTATGCGGTAAACAAGCAGCTGCTGAAGCCGATGTATCCGTAAGCACTAATCGCGCCTTCGGAGCTCGCGTCGTAAAATTTTCCCAGATGCAGATTTCGGGATGGCATCGATAAATTCGACGATTCTGATTTGTTTATAGCTCGCCACATGACCCGCTACGAACGCTTGGAGCGCATCCGCATCAATGGCACTGCCGGACGTTCGTACGATGAATGCTTTGGGTAACTCCCCCGCTTCTTCGTCCGGCACCCCAATCACTGCCGCATCAGCCACCTCAGCATGCGTCAAAAGTAAGGCCTCGAGCTCAGCAGGAGGCACCTGAAATCCTTTGTACTTAATGAGCTCTTTCATGCGATCGACAATGAACGTATGTCCGTCGGAATCGACATATGCGATATCGCCCGTATGCAACCAGCCCTCGGCGTCAATTGTATGCCGTGTTGCCTCAGTATTATTTAGATAGCCGAGCATGACTTGAGGGCCCCGAACCCAAATCTCGCCTCGCTCCCCCTCTTCCGCATCTGCGCCTGTTTCTGGGTCGATCAGGCGCGCTTCTGTGCCTGCGATGAGGGTACCTACTGATCCGGCCCGATAGTCATCTTCAGGAATAGCGTGCGATACTGGAGACAGCTCGGTCATGCCGTATCCTTGAGCAATATTGCAGCCCAATCGCGATGCCGCAGCTTCCGCAACCTCCGCGCCAAGCGGAGCAGCCCCAGAGAAGAGTTGCTTTACACTGGAGCAGTCGTACTGATCGACAACAGGGTGTTTTGCGAGTGCCAATACAATAGGCGGCACCAAGAATAGTCTCGTAATTTTATAGTCTTGTACCAGTTGGAGCATTTGCGGTAAGTCAAATCTCGGCACTGTTACTACGGAGCATCCTCTCGCAAGCATGAAGTTCATGAGAACTTGCATCCCGTAAATATGGAAGAACGGCAATACGGCGTATGCGATCTCATCCGATGCCAAAGGCAAGTGGCCCGCCAGTTGTTCTACATTTGCCACGAGATTATAGTGAGACAGCATGACGCCTTTGGGAAAACCTGTCGTTCCAGATGAGTAGGGGAGCACCACCACGTGACGACGTAAATCGACAGGAACTTGTTTGGTCAAGGGCTGCCCAAAAAACTCCGTAATTGGAGTGCCATCCCCCGGCCCGAGCAGTACCACTTGGTCAACTCCAGCGATGTCAGCAGCTGTTCGCGCGGTCTCAAGAAACATGCCCACAGTCACAATTGCTTGTGCACCACTATCCTTCAATTGGAAAGCGATCTCCTCGGCACCGTAGGTGGGGTTGAGTGTAGTGACGGTGGCGCCGCAGTACGCTAATGCATGAAATACAATAGCATATTCTGGAATATTGGGTGCCATGAGAGCCCAAGTAGTCCCAGGGCCAATACCGCGCGCTTGCAGTCCACCAGCGAGTGCACGTATTTGATCGGCAAGCTCAGCATACGTGACCGTCCGCCCGCTCGTCCCATCGATAAAGGCCGCTTTGGCTCCAAGGGTCTCTACGTGACGTAAGACGTGCTCTGTGATGGTGTGTTCAGGCACAGCTGGCATGCTGAACTGGCTTTCTAGAATGGGCATATGCGTTCTCCTCGTCGTCTGGCCCGGCGACGAGAAGCGGTCGACCCTGCTAGCGCTTAGTGCTAGCTCTCGCCGTCGTGATGTATCCCGTCAAGACACTGCCACATGTCGTCAGCGTATTCGCGTGGAAGCCAATGCCCCTGCCGGAAGTCCCGCTCGACGACTTCAAATCCATGTGCGCGGAGTCGTGTCCGCGCCCTTCTGGCATGCTTGTGGTTGATGGTTTTATCGCGTGTGCCATGAAACACGCAAATTCTGGTGTCTGCGGTACTAGTGAAGGAGCCAAACGCTTGGGTCCGATGTACGAGTCGACCGCCAAAGGGTCCGACGGCGCGGAATACACCAGGGTTTTCTACCAGTACGCGGTAGGTAAAATTGGCCCCGCTAGAAAAGCCAGTGGCATACAGCCTGGATATATCCACTGAGTACTTCTCAATGACAGAGCCTAAGATACCTTGAACGTCAGCTGCGTCGCGTTTGGTCCAGCGCATGCGATGTCTGGCGTTTGGTATAACGAGTATGAACCCATACCGCTCCGCGGTCTCACGCCACAGCTTCAGCATGCTCTGCGCTCGGCCGGTAGACCAGTGGAATGCGAAGACTGCAGGGAGCTCCTTGTCTGCTGTATAGGATTTCGGCGTGTACACAAGGTACTTGGTTCGGCCAGAATCGTATGTTGCCAGCCCTGCCGATGCTGCCTGCGTGTAAAACCCAATTGTTATGAGTAAACCGAGGGCAGCAATCCAATGGGGGGTATGGCGATGATTCGACATGCGCGGGACGCTAACGATTTCTCAGCCCATGATCAATGAATCTTTTGAGGTACGCATAACGGAACAGTTAGCGATCAACGGTTGAGTAGGTCGTGCATCATCTTTGTTGTCGCTTAAAGCGACAGTCATCGATATCAAGAATACTCGGCGCACTGGCAATACAGCGCGCTTTGGGACGGTCAGCACGGCGCTGGCATTCCGACACACAGGTATCTCGGTTCCTTTGCCGCTGCGATTCTATGACGCTGTCCACCACTTCCTGTAGAGACTCCCTCTGGTCATCGTATGACACCGGCACAACAAACTGATGGTCCAACCAGTTGTCGCATGCCCGCATACACAGATCGCCGAGTTCTTCCGTCCGCTCTTTCTTATGCTGTGTCTGACTGCGCTTCTTACCTGCCTCGATAGCTGACATAGCCTGCGGCACGAAGACCCGCTCACTCGGAACTCGCTTACAGCCCCCGACACAGGCGCTCGTCGTAATAATGACGGCGATGATTCGCAAATGCGCCCTGGGAGAGCAATCAACGAGCATCTTGTGGCATACAGTTTTGAACATCTTGCTTCGAAGCCGCCGTGTTTAAGCACTCTAGTCGTTTACGCTGCCCATGTCCTTTGCAATGCGCCTGGCACCGCCGATAGGGCCGCTCATATACGTGCTCCAGATGCGTGCAAACCGATATGCACTCCGCATCCGTGACAGCTTGGCAACTACACCACACCAGCACAAGAAGAACGCTATAAGCCGAAGCGAGCCTATGTGCCATCGCGGACCGTCGCAAGAATGTTGGTCTTTTCGGCAACGCCATGAACTATTTCAAGGGCAAGCTGAAGACAAATGTAGAGCCTACACTCTCGACTGATTCACAACGTATTTGCCCCTCATGCGCTTCGACAATCGCTCGGCAGAAGTCCAGTCCCAAACCGGTACCCTCTTGGCCCTTAGTGGTCATGAAAGGTTCCCATATCTCCGCTATCTGATCCTCGGGAATACCGCATCCAGTATCGCGGACAGACACCAATACGACATCCTGCTCCACGTCGTAGCGTGCAGCGACCGTTATTTCACCAGGCTCCACCATAGCGTCACTCGCATTACGAATGAGATTGAGCAGAACTTGCTTTATTCGACCGACATCGAATTGAAAATCAGCGTGCTCCGGGATGTCTATGCTGACATTATGGGCCCGGGTTCTCGCATCACATTGCGCCAGCCGGACCGCAGAGTGTACGACTTCATCCATGCTGCCTTCAGTCAGGTTGAGCTTTTGCCCGAGTTCACCCTTCGTGAGCTGCCTGGTTTCTTCCACAACTGCAGCGATACGCTCATAGGCTTCAGTCATAAGGTGGGTAACTTCCTGCAACTCGCTGTCTTCCGGATACTTGGTTCGCAATAAATCGGCGAGCATAAACGGACCCATCAAGTTCCTTACCTCGTGAGCCAACCCACTCGAGAATCGACCCAGAGCGGCCATGCGCTCACGTTCTAAGAGCTGCCGCTGCGTATCAATCAATTTTTCGTGAGCGAGCTGTAATTGCTCAATCGTGTCTTCTTTCAACTCGATTAGCTGAGCATTTTCTAGGGCAGTCGCCAGCACCGGTGCGATGACACGCAGAAGCTCTAATGCCTCGTCAGAAAACCCGCTGCGCCCGGTATTATCGACAAGTTGCACCACGCCAAGCACGCGGTCGCCAAGCAGCATTGGAGCCGCCATAAATGAACCCATCTGTAGGAGCACTACAGACCGCTGCTGATTGAATCGATCGTCTTCAGTCGCGTTCGATGACACCACGGCAGTGCGATTCTTGACCACCCACTCTAGAACACCGGAGCTGGCCTCGAATTGGACATCCCCACCATCTTGACCACGTCCGGAATGCGGGATGAGGTTACCAGTTGCCGGATCTACAAGTACGACATATGCAGCATCACCGCCGATGACTCGAAGCAGGAGGTCGAGCGAGCGTGAAATGATCTGGTCTACCCGTAACCCCGCACCCAACGCGCGCGCCACCGCAACCACCAACGCGTAGTGACGTGCTTTCGTCAGTGCAACACTGGCTGCATTGCGATCACCCGATTCAATTTCGAGCGATGTGGGGAGACCTTCCGACGTGAGAAATTGCTCGCTTTCCACCTCATCCAGCGTCGGTGGTCGCTCCATCCGAGCGGAGAGAACAATCGTCGGCGGAGCAATAGCATCAGAAATCGGCGCGTGGACCGAGTCGGCGACCACTTCTAAGCGACTCTCGCCAATCTGGATCATATCCGTATGCTGCAACTCGCGGTCTGTGACGCGTTCTCCATTGACCCACGTGCCATTGTGACTCGAAAGATCGTTCAGATGCACACCTTCCTCGCCGACCGCGATTACCGCGTGCCGGCGCGAGGCCTTGCTATCAGGCAGGTAGACATGCGCTTGCGAACCGCGACCAATTACCATCCCATCAAAAATCCGGTACCGCTGACCAGAGTACCGACCAGTGCGAATGATCACCGCCAAAGCGATAGGTTGTTCAGACATGACCTACCGCCCGACACTTCGAACAAACAAGGTCGCCCATTACCTCTACCAGACACTCGGAGCAATATGGACGCGTGCAAATGCTGCAGACATCATGAGCAATTCGATTAGTATGACGAAGGCATTTGTGGTGACGTATTTCCATCTCGTCCAGGGAGTCGATCATCGCCGTCGCCTCTAAAACGGGTTCCGACGGCTGCGAAGACTCTATCATTTCGAGAAGCATCGGATCATCCGCGTTCAGCACCATGGTCTTATCTTCAATGCTCTGAGGAGCAGATTGTGCCGGCGTCGCAGCATGTTCTGTGGTCACAGATACTTGAAAACCGATCGCATCGAAGCGCAGTACTTGCCCCGAAATGAGTGCTTGCTCTTCGATTCGCAAATCATCTAGGTACGTTCCGTTCGTACTACCCAGATCCACCGCATATAATGAGCCATTACGCCATTGCAGTTCGGCATGGTGACCTGAAACGCCACTATGCTCCAACACGATATCGTTGTCCGGCTTTCGGCCAATACGCGTGACAGATTTATCGCAACGAACAGTGAACTGTGCTCCCAGTGATAGTGGAGTGAATGTGGCCTCTCTATTGGCTCCGACAGATGAGGACGCGCTCCCTGTACCCGTGCTGAAATACTGGTGGTAATTCACCACAGGTAGGGCAGGTTCAGGCGGGGCTATCTCGGATTCAACAGCTGGCTCCGTTGACTTCCTCCACCAAAGAAAGGCCGCTACCGTCGCGAGGAGCAACAGGCTCAAACCAAACCACAGGAGCCAGGATTTACCGGAATCATCGGCAGCACTCTCCGCGCTATCTGCTGACTCCGTGTATGCATTCGAGCCTTCGGATGGAGTCTGGGTAGAATCACGCGTCTCTTCGAGTACATCTTTGTAGGTCCTCGACGGTTGCGATTCTGCATCCGAATCAGAATCTGTGTTGGCGCCAGCCGCAACACCTTCGGGGGTGTCGGCAGGAGGTTCGTGAGTTACAACGGCTGCTGATTTAGGCGTCTGTGTACCCGGCAGGTCCGTACTCGCGGGTTCTTTCTCAAGGTTTTCAGGCGTTGGTTGTACTGCCTGAGGTTCGCCCCGGCGCAGGCGCCCCAGGCTCGCAACTAATGCCGCAAGCTGGCTCTCGACATCCGCGGGCGATGACGCTCGATAGGCGCGTCCCTTGGTCTCGCGAGCCAATGTCTCAGCGACGGGAGCAGCGCGGGGGCCTACCAAGACTGAGTGAACTTCTACTTGAGCTGCACGGAGTAGTTCGAGTAGCTCGCCTGCTTGCATGGAACTCGAATCAGGACCGGACGATAAGAGAATCATCACCCGTTTTCCGTCTAGACCGCTTTCTACGAACGTCTGCTGTACGTGATTCATCATTACATCGACAGTTTGCAGCAATGCTCGTGGCCGAGTTCGAAGCGACGTTCTTTGAACTGAACGCGCCATTGACTCCCTTTGGTCTCCCGGTGAAATCGGATGAATTTGCTCTTCTTCGGGAGCAATCGCCCAAATACCAACTAAGTCATCATTCTGGAGCGATTCGAACAAGGGACGAAAGGACTGGCGCAACGAGAAGTCAGCGGCATCCTTATGGAGGTCCAACGCGATGGTTATCCGAAGCGGCTCTGCCGTGGACGGCAATGCGCAAAAAAGTGTCGCGAACATCAACCCGATGGACCACCTGAAAGAGATCGGTTGGAGTCGTCGGCATTGGGACATGATTCGCACAGCGAGAAGGTTAGCAGTATGTGTAAAGATATCAAATGGGTCCGTGAGCTACCGTGATAATCTTCCTCCTAACGGTCAATTAATTTTATTCGCTCAGCAGAGTCACTGTCTCAATCGAATTTGAAGGCACATTCCGAGCCTCACCACCAAGGAGCCAGGCCTCTCGTGCATCTTCAGTTAGTATGACCTGTGATGCCGCTTGACCGCGTACCAAATTCCCGACCGGTATGAATCGCAATATATCGTCATCATACCGCTCGATGAGGTCCACCCCCCGGTGTCCCCCTGGCATAGGAGTCATGCCCCCAATGGCATATACGCCGCCATCCGCAAGTAACGCGAGACTAAAGTGTTCTCGGGGAACTGACAATGGAAGCAATACTCGCCACGTCCCATCAATGCCAGACGCCGGATCGCTCGGCGTCCACAATTCGACAGAGTCAATAGTATCCGGTGCTTCCATCAACCTGGCTTCGTTGGCCCAAAAATTACGCCGCACAGCAGACACACCGCCAGCCACCAAAACACGGTCTCCAGATAGTTGAGCTATACCGAAGGCTGCACGAGCGCGGTTGAGACGACCTGAAGGTGGCAGCGTAAATCTCTGACCGTCGCGATGCACCTCGACAACATCGGTGGCCAGGTCTTTCCTAGTATAGCTTCGAATCGTTTCGCATTGACCATCCTGGCAATCACTGAATTCGGTACAAAGCGGGACTTCTGCACTCGTACAGTGGCAGACATTATTCGGTGCTTGTTGACATCCCGCTGCCGTCGGAATCGTATCGATTCCCCCTCCAATGAACATGATGGAACGCGAAGATGGCTGAAACACCATACGGCCGAACAAGCGCCCGGTTTCAAGCAAGGCAGCACTGTCGCCGTTGGATATGCGCTGCACGACCTCCCCGTCAGTACGCCAAATTTCTCGGCGATTCTCGTCTACTTCTGAGTAGAGCCCGTCAGCAAAGCTATGCTGCGGTCCTCGCCGTGTGCGTTCTCCGAAAGCCAACACAATGTTGTTATCCAGGAATAATGGTTCACTGTCTAAAGGCACACGTATTGGCAGAGCATCCAAATAGGCTCGAGGCTCTGGTAAATCAGGACCACGCGTGAAGTCTCCGGTTTCGGGATTGAAGATTTCAGTGGTAATGAGGGCATCTCCCGCAGTACCAAGCCCCCCCGCAATGAGGACTTGCCCCTGATAAGGGCCGCCAGGAAATACTGCCGTGGCATGGTACGCCCTCGCATCAAGCATCTGTTGACCTGGGCCCGACTCGCCCGTCTCAGGATTGATGAGCGTGGTGGTGGCGACCGGAATAAGTTGACCGGCAGCGAGGCCTGAACCCACAGTATGGCCCCCTGTGACTAACAAGCGTCCGTCGGGTAATAGCACAGCCCGGTGTCCCGCAAGGGGCGTGCTCAATGAGGGTCTGGATTGTACCTGAAGGCGATCACTCGATAAACCCACTACATCGAACCTGTATCCGGCTACTCCGCTACCTTCCAGCCATCGAACTGTCGCCGTATACAGCCCATCCGTCACCACTCTAAAGCCGTCTACGCGCAGCTCTGTTCCCTGACCTGTATCCTGGTAGACGACCTCTTCATTGGCGTTCTTAATTGTGACCTCAACGCCCGCAAGGACACCCACAGACCATGCTCTAAAACGTACAATCCAACCGGCATCGGCATCGATTTGTAGCCGTAATGATTCTCCTTCGGATGTTCCAATGCGAGTATACGTCTCTCCTTGGGTGAGTAGCACAGACGACACCGGGCCGTTTGGCTCCGCGCAGGATATGAGGCATGAAACGTTCAACGCCGCAGTAATGACCAAAAGACGGTAGGTATGCTTTAACACGGTAATCCGGAGTGTAACTGTCGCAAGGCGACGATTCCAATCAGATCGCTTGCATGGTAATTTTCTGGAGCCATTTAGAGAGTAAAGATGAAAAGAAAAATCCCCCTATCTCCCAATCAGATATCTGTATTCAGCCACTATGCTCGTGGTCTAAGCCTAATCTGTTATTCCCTCTTTGCTCTGGCATGCGGCGATGCCACTGTGGTCGAAGGTGTCGATCTAGATATCCGGATAGATGCCCCCTTCGCCGGTAAAAGCTCCTTAGTCGCCACCATCTCGCCTGATGATACACCTGGATTCTCAGAAGTAGAGGGCGCGGTGGAATGTGTGAAGATCGATGTAGACAACAGCTTTACTGCGGTAAATTCGGTTCAAGGTGGTAACGGCGGATCCTTCGAGCTCACGGCGGTCATCGTAGGTGACACAGTCGAATCGCCGATGTTCACCTGGGCCGGGACGCTGGAGGCCAGTCAAAATCAAACCCTGTTTAGCGACACGGCGATCGATATTGCTGCAGAAGCTAACGAGGCTCTCACTGCGGTATATCGCGTTGGGACCCCTTGGCAGCTGCGCATGGACGTGAAGGCGGATGAACAACCTGAACAGCTTTCAATCCGCATTGCCCCACGGCTAATAGTCAATACTGCAGATGGTGGATGCAACTAGCACTTCTCATGAGTGCTCTGACTGCGGTCTCGGCACTCCAAAGCCCACCGATAGACGATCCCGTCGCACTAGAGGTCGGATTTCGACAGCTCCGCCGTTCAGAGATAGCCGAGGCGGCACGCGAGGCCAAAGGTCCAAAAGCGCAATTGGACGCCCTCCGGACACTACTAAATCGCGTATTGCTTTTACAGGAGGCGAGGCAGTCGGGGCTTGTGCCAAATCTTCCGACAGAACCAGCGGCACGCGCGGAGGCGTTTCTCAACAATGTCGTCTCTGAACGGGTCGTATGCGGACGCCTGAAAGAAAGAGACTTACAGCTCATGTACCAAGCCATGCGACCTCGATTCGTTCATGGGCACCTCTACCGGCTTGCGGAACTTACCCTGCATTGCTGGGATCCGTCATTCGGGTGCGCGTTGCCACTCACCACATGGGCAGAAACACATTGGGGTCCACTGGTAGAAATACTCACCGCTGCCGATGAACTGCACCTTCTCTGGCTGTCCGCGAAGCACCCCCCAGGTGTCATTCGATTCCAGCAATATACGCTCCATGTGAGTGAATCGGGAGAATCCAGTGCACCAAGAGAACTGACTGAAGCACTCCAACGACTCGGCCCCGGAGAGGCAGCGTTCATCACGACACCAGGCACAATCCGAGTACCGCTACTGATTGAATACGAGGCCCCTGCTGCGAAAGGTCTTGATGACCACCAAGTCCGGGCGGAGGTGCTGGCGGAACTCTGTCCACGCGTCGTCAGGCAAAACCGTGAGGCATACCTAGAGGGCCTCAGACGCTCCGCATACTTGAAATTACATCGTACCGCGTGGCCTGATGGAGTTGTATTACCCGAATACCAACGCTGAATAGACGGCAGTCTAGGCGCTCTAAACCGCTTACTGTTGGGTTCGCCTATATGCTCGCCACATACCGACAGATGCACCATTTACTGTAATCTGTCCCGAGATCACATGCGCGCCGAGAACTCCTTCAAACCGGAGCGGACGAGCCAATGTACTGCAATTGGTCTGACCGGACGGGTCGATAACAAACGAAATCTCCTTGTCATCTACGCGAGTCTGACACATTGGAATTGCCCTCGGTTCGCTGCCTGGTACTGAGTATCGAATTTTGCCACGTGTATCGGACTTGAATACGACTTCCATAGAAAACCGGTCCGCGACACCAACATGGCCACTACCATCCCAAGTTCCGTGAATACCCGGCGTGCAGCCAGCGGCGATAAACACAAGGAAACCAGCAAGGCAGATGCTTTGCACGTACGTTCTGAATATATATGCGTTGTTCATTGCTTGCCCTATCTGAGAATGTCCAGCGCTTGGTTGAAAGCGTCTGAATGCCCATACCAGCCCAAGCCGTGTTCCTTCAATGCCTTATCTGCAGCTTGCTTCTGAGTATCGGCGAGTGCCAACTGTCCAATCTGCGCGTAAAGCCGCTCAAGGAGTCGATGTGCAGCATACTGCATACCGGTGGGCGGTTGGTGCTCTAACGGATTAGGAGCTGGAGGCACTGCAAGTGCATTTCGGAGTGCCCTCCTCGCTTCTGCATACCATTTTTGAGTAATACAGAAGCGTCCGAGTTCGAATGCAGCCTCCACGGTAGATACCGAGGATTGGGCAGCTCTCCGGAAGCAAGCAACCGCATCTTCGGGCGTGCCGTACTGCTCGAACCACCGTCCTAATTCAAGTTGGGCATAAGGACAATCTGGCTCAAATTGGACGTGAATAAGCAATTCATCACGCACAAGTACGCTCTGCCGGCGCGAGGACATCGCTTTAGGGCGTCCAGCCTTGTCGAACCGGAGTGATAATGACTGCAGGGCGCACAAGACGAGGTGCTCAAGTGACGTAAACCAGAGTGTCAGCCGACCAGTCTCTCCATGCCAGTCCCATACCTGGTCTGTGTATAGGTCCAGGCACTTCAGGTTTCCTTCGAGATCGGTGGCGATCGGCACGAGCTGCGTCGGCGGTTGTCCCCGCCAACCGGGTTGTTTTTCATAACGGGGGAGTTCATCGCGTTGCCAACGTACCCAACGCGCAAGACATTCCGCCGCACCAAAATACCGATCACCACGTAGGTCCAACCCATCATGGTGCATCAATAATGATGACCAAATCACAGGCAGTTCACGAGGAAGTCGCGTATTTAATGCATTGATATCGCTTTGAGAAACCGGTCCATTGAGTTGGAATACGCCACGTTCAAACTCGTGAAGGGCATCAAGAATGCGGTCGATTGGAAGCGTCACGTTGACTCATATGGTAAAAACGCCGGCCATGCAGCGTCAACCCGTACCGTTTATAGAGTACGGCCAGGAGGGAGCATGCAGTTCGAATACAAAGAAACAGTCACGTATCCAGCGGAGCGTGTCTATCCCCTACTGCGGGACAACACAAAAGCGCTGATCCCATACTTACCGAATGTCATTGACCTCACACGAGTCTTGACTGAAGAACTTGAGGGGAATCGGGTACATACCATAAAGGAGTGGTCGGGTACTCCGTCAAGTGTACCTCCAGTGATCCGACCATTCGTTGCGTCAGAGCGACTGAAATGGCTCGATCACGCGGAGTGGAATAACGAGACCCAGTCTGTCGCATGGCGATTAGAGACCACAACCTTCACCGGCCTCTACACATGTTCGGGAGAAAACTTCGTACGCGACCTGGGGGACGGGTCGTGCCAGATACACATTACCGGTAGTCTGAAAGTCCATGGCGATAAGCTACCAGGCGTGCCTCGATTGTTAGGCAGGAAACTAGCCCCTACTATTGAGCGATGGGTGGTTGGAACAGTCACCCCGAATATCGCGCAGATGCCCAACGCCTGTCAGGAATATTTGGATTCGATAGGCTAGTGTCTCTGCACCAAAGCCCCGAGGCCTAGTACGAACGATTCGTTGGCCTATTCCGCGTCGGCTCTACGAACCCGCCGATGTACCTCAATGCCGTACGACCTCAGCTTGTTGTATAGCGTCTGACGCGTCACACCTAACCGTCGCGCTGCCTCCACTTTATTACCATCCGATCGGTCAAGCGCCGCCAGAATGGCACGTTCTTCTATCTCTCGTAATGTCATATCCCCAAGGTCGAGAAGCTCCTGTCCCAAACGACTGGGCCGATCCCCAGGATTACGTACACGGATTATTTGGTCATCCTCAAACAGCTCCGGTTTGTGCGAAAAGTGGGCTTCAGTAAGCAAGTCGCCGTCGCAAAATAAACATGCATTGGTAAGCGTGGCTTCAAGTTCACGCACATTACCGGGCCACGAAAACCGACTGAGCAGATCAAGTGCCCCCTGAGATAAACGTATCTCCCGACGGTGTTTCTTCTGAAATTGCTGTAAAAAGTGCTGCGTGAGCATGACGAGGTCCTCACCACGGGTCCGTAACGGCGGCAAGACAATCTTTACGACATTCAATCGAAAATAAAGATCCTGTCGGAACTCCTTGGATTCCACCATTTGCGACAAGTCACGATTACATGCAGCCACAATGCGAACATCTACCCGGATCGACCGCCGCGCTCCAACCGGCCAGACCTCGCCATCCTGTAGCGCACGCAGAAGCTTGGCCTGCATGCCTAATGACATATCTGCCAACTCATCGAGAAACAGAGTCCCCTTGTCCGCGACTTCGAACAACCCTTTTCGATCACGATCTGCCCCAGTGAACGCACCTTTCACATGACCAAACAGCTCACTTTCCAGGAGCGTCTCTGTCAATGCAGCACAATTCACAGACACGAATTCGCGATTACGACGCTGTGCCCCATTATAGTGGATCGCCCGTGCAACAAGCTCTTTGCCCGTGCCAGACTCACCCTGGACCAAGACCGGTACGCTAGTGTCTGTGACACGATCCAGGACCTTGAAAATGCGTCGCATCGGTACGGATGCTCCGATGATATTGTCATAGCTGTAGCGTGTTTCCAGCTGATTGCGCTGGCGCTCGAGGTTGGTTTCTACCTGAGCAAGACGCGCTGCTTGGTCCTGAAGTCTGGATTGCAGTTGGCCATTCAGCGCTGCAATTTTACTGTGACTTGCCTCTAGTGCTAGTCGCGCCTTTTCACTTGAGTCGAATAACCAGGCATTCTCGATGGCGACCGCAGCCTGGTCGCCAAAGGCGCCAATAATATCAAGGTCCCGTTCCGAAAAAGTGCTCGCCTGGAAGCGATTATCCAAGTAGATGGCGCCTACTACTCGTCCTTGATGCCGTAGTGGAAAGCAAAGTATCGAACGAAGCTTAAGGTGGTGTACAGAAGCCGCATGCCGGTATCTTGAGTCCTCACCAGCATCCACGGTGATAATAGGCTCGCCAGTTTCCAGTACATCTCGAGTGATCGAGCGAGAAACTCGTCCAGGATTTCGCCGTAGGCTCTCGCGGTCGATATTCCTTGCTACCCGTACGTTTAACTTCGAATCCTCTTTTTCATCCTCATCATCGCGCAGTATCAAAAAGCCACGCTCCGCTCCTGTGAGCTGAACTGCCGAATCCAAGATGAATTCAAGTAACCGCTTAGGCGACCGTTCGCTCGCAAGTCTACGGTTAATTTCCATCAGCCGAAGCAACCGCTCCTGACTCTCACGCGCCTGTGCCGGACCTGTACCAGAGTCACTCATCGCGAGCCGAGCTTCCTCCAGCGCAGCTGCACGCTCTGGAAGCGACAGAAAGGCCTCACGCAAGCGACCTTCTAAGGTGCCAGCGTGAGTGAGTAAACGTTCGGAGCTGGCGTGGAATCGCGCACGTGCTTCCATCGCATTCCCCAGCTCTCGATAAATACGACCAAGACTCGCATCGCATCTCCAGGATAATTTCCGAACATTCGTTTGCTCTGCAAGCTGCAACGCTGCGCGAATCAAACGCATAGCTGCTTCAGGTTCACCACGAATGCGTAGTGCCTCCCCCCGTAAAAATGTCACCCATGCTGTTTGCTTTTCGGCTCCTGAATGTTTCGCCGCATGCTCCACCGCCGCAGCAAAATGATCCATACCGTCAGGGTCATGAGCAGAACGGGCAACAAGCCCAAGTTCGATCAATATCTCGCCGGATTCACCAAGGGTACCTAATTCTCGGAGCTCGGCGGCTACAGTCGTCAATTCCACACGTGCGGCTGAAATATCCCCCTGAAGATGCTTCAGACGCCCCAGTATACCTCGCGCATAGGCACCCAGCAGGCGGTCATTCTGTGACTTTGCGGCGTCAATTGAGCGCGTTAGCCACCACTCGGCTTCCGCGAGAGAGCCTATTTCCACGAGTACATTCCCAAGATTATTCGCGGCCTTTGCCACACTCACGCTGTCTCCCAAAAGCTCTGCCGAATACACTGCCTTACGGTATTGTTCGACCGCCTCAGATAGACGCCCCGTCTCTTGGAGAACGGTACCAATGTTCATATTTGATATGGTGATACGCCGACGATCGCCCGACTGCTGTGCCAATTCTAGACTTCGTGAATACGCTGCAAGCGCTTGTTCGAATGCACCACGACGATGATGTATGAGGCCAATTCCAGTGACCGCTTGAGCCTGCCGCGGAAGATCTCCCAATGCCCCAAAAGCAGCCGCAGCGGCCTCAAACTGTTCCACTGCAAGGTCCATCCGCTCAGTGTAGTAGTACACCAAGGCCAAGATATTTCGGAGTTCCGCTTTTTCGTCTGCAGTAGACACGCTCTGTAGTGCTGTTTCGCAAATGGCTTCTGCCGCGGCGTACTCACCCATGCTCATTCGTGCGTGGGCTTCCACTGCTTTGGCAGCTACCTCTGTGACGCGTGCTACCAGGCTCACAGCATCTGAGTATGAGCCTAGATCAGATTGCATGCGAGCCATGGCAACCACCGCTTGGTTTCGAACTGGATCCGTCTCGCTCGTCATATTTACAACTTCGGTAAGGTACTGACTGGCTAGCTGGTGCTTACCTTGGCGAATAGCGTCCGTTGCTAATTCCAAGGTCCAACTAGCGGTCTCGCCTTCAGGGGCGAGAGCTCGCGTTATGCATAACATTTCACGGACGAGGTTGAATTCGCGACGTTGACGACAGCCGAGGAGAGCCGCGCGCGCCGCCCTATACCCGGCCGCTTTCAGACGAGTATCGCCACATTCCACCGCCCGGAATGCAAAGCGCGCTAGCATTGCCATGCTACTCTCTGGGGCGCCACTGCTGCTGCTTGTCGACATAACCGCTCTGGCTGCAGCCGCAAAAATATCCTTGCGACGCTCGTTATCGACTGCATAGTCGCCTGTTGGCGCGTGATACAATGAGGTAGGATGCACGGCCGTACTGGGTATTTTCGTGAGGAAGCCTGCATCTGCAAGTCGGGTTAGGCAACTCGGGACTTGGTCTCTTATGAGCTCGGGTAACGCGGCAGCGATCACAGATGACATCGCGGGGCGTTCAAGCACACGCACTACCTGGAGTACCTCCGCTTCGTTCGACTCTAGTGTACTCTCCCGCTCGACTAATAGCTGCCTTAACGTGCCTGGTATTGGAGCAGTCCGTATGTCGGCTTCGACTTCGATCATTCCGTTTGCTAGACGCAGAAATCCCTGTCTCGACCAATAGCCGAGCAGAGATACAACGAAGCCAGGCCGCCCAAGCGTGAGATGGTGAATGGCGTCCACCACGCTGTTATCTAACGCTGTCTTGCGTGGAAGGAGTCCCTGTAACCAAGACATCAGCTCATCAGTGGTCCATGTCGGCAATGGATGACAATGCACACAGCCATAACGTGCAATCGATTCTGGCGGCGGTCCACCGGCAGTAACTACAATGGCTAACTTAGGGACTGGCCCTTGATACCCGGGAGCCGTTGTCGTTCCAATAACCGCAGAAAAGATACGCAGCAGCTCTGTTACCTGTGAGTTATCAACCTCCAAATCATCAAAACAGAGCACTGTAGGCGTGTCTTTCACCGCTTCAACAATCGCGTCTAAAGACGCTACAAGGCGAGACAACGGTTCCGAATCAGACATCCATGGCACATCGGTGTGTCCGACCCCTTTCAACCAAGTCATAATGCCATCGAAGGGACCGACCCCCTCAGTAGCCATGACTACGCGGGCACCATCAATTCGAGCATCCCCGGCAATCTGTTTAAGTACACGAGTGCGTCCGGACCCTGACGGACCATGAAGCCACAGTAATGAGCTGTGGGACCCGCCGGGGGTATTCCCGAAGAGTTGCTTCCGCATCCTAGCACTCGCTGCCATGACCGAATCACGTCCAACGAGCCGAGCGGACCGCATATAACCCTCTAAGGTCTGGCTGGATGAGTCGAACACTTCCAGTTCTAATGCAGCAGCGAGTTCAATCATGACGTCGCGCGCCGTTTTCGGACGCGCTGCCGGCTCTGGCTCCAATAAGGCCAAGAGCACTGCATCCGCGCGCGCCGAAAGACTGTGGTTATGAGTGGACGGTGACACGGTCTGCCCAGCGAGTTGGGCTTGGATTATTACCGCATTATCAGTGCCAGGAAACGCTGAGCAGCCAGCAAGCACTTCGTATGCTAAGACACCAAACGAATATAGGTCAGCCCGATGCGTACGCGCTTCGCCGCGATACACCTCAGGCGCCATATAGCCCGGCGTCCCGCCATAACCTGCATCTGCGGCGCTCAGTCGCGCTGCTAATCCGAAATCAATAAGGTATGCATGAATCTGCCCGCCGACGTCAGATACTAATACGTTAGCCGGTGAGATATCCCCGTGAACAATCCCCTTTGAGTGAACATGCTCCAGCGCACCCAGAAGCTGGCATAACCCACGCCATTTTACCTCCACTGGCGCATCTTTCACCGACGCCGTAATGGTAGCGCCGTCGATGTATTGCTCCACTAGGAACGGTCCATTATCTACCTGCTGCTGAAAATCGAAGACTTCAGCAATGTGGGGATGGGATATGCTTCGGAGGACGTCGTACTCTTTCGAAAGTAACTCTATGTCAACATTGGGATGCAAGCGCTTTAAGACCACCAGTTGCTTGGGACTACTAGTATCTTCAGCTAGCCAGATCCGCCCACTGCCGCCGGCCCCCAGAGGGCGAATAACCCGATAACGAGATGTCTCTGCCATCGTGAAAATATGACAAATTATTTTACGAATGTCGATATAAGACACATCCTAAGAGACGTTTACACATCGGCGCAGAATAGATAAGTATCGATGATTATTGATGTGTGTACGCCTAACGTACGGCGGCACAAGACTTGCCTAAAATATCCGCGGGTAAATGGCCACTTCGGCGAGACGGTATTGTAGGGCTCGAAGCAACGAAAGCCACCGGCGATATGGGAGCGCGATATATGCAGGGCACTTTCCGGATACATGTTCTGTGGTTAACGATCCTATGCCTGGGGTGCGAGCCCGATGCAATAGCTCCTCTTCCGTCCCCTGTCGAACCCGATGGCACCCGAATTCTACTGTCTAGTCTCACCGCAGTGGAAACGGAGGATAATGAAGAGAATCGACTGGTTTCGGTGGTGGGAACACCTGGCGCGGTAGATGCCATGGGCGCAGTAGAGATTACCAATGTGCGTACGAATGAAACGGTCTCTGCTGTAGCGTCTATCGTCGGCACATTTGCCGGACGTGCCTATGGCCGCCCCGATGATGAACTCCGCCTAATATACGTGAACGCGGAGGGCCGCCGTAGCCGCGCTACAAACATCACGATTTCAGAATACTCGCCCGCATCAAGCCTTGCGGCTCCTGACGCGAGTAACCAGCCGACGATCCCAGGTGCCCCATCCGAATCGTCCGAGAGTACCGACGCCGAACCATGTGCAGCTGAGGATGAAGACTGCCTCACTGCTGGAGGCGGCACGACAGAAGGGGGCGAAGAGATAGACTGGGTCGCTTCCTTCTCCAATGGTATCGTCACGTTACAAGGTCCAATAGGGTTTGCCGACCAAGACAGCATCGTTATCGTCTCCAACCTCAATACCGGGGCAGTGATATCAGCAAATGTAGATACGGATTCAGGCGCCATTCGCGTGGAAATACCCGCGGAAAATGGAGACACTCTATTGGTATTTGCCCAAGACTCAGAGGATGCAAGTCTGACCAGCCCTGCGGTCCAATTCCTCGTGGCATTCGACTGAGTGACGTAACGTCGCTTCCGTCGAAGATTTTAAGCGTATACCGTGCGCATATGTTCGCTCGAGAGAGAATGGCGATGAGACCAACCGTCGTCACATACGTCCTTATATTGTCCTCACTACTTGGGTGTAAAGATTCCGGCTCGCCCGATCGCATTGCTGATGCTCTCATCAGACAAGACTATGCAAGTATCGCAAAACAATTGGATGCGACCGACCTAGACGTTGTGTGCGCTTCCGTCAATGCACTCGCATGGGCACGAAGCGCGGCAGCAACACCGTTTCAAACTAAGCTGCTCACGGATACAAGATGCGGGTGGAAGCTTCGCATCGAGGCTGCTTGGCGATTGGCGGAACTCCGAGATACAGAAGCGCTCCCAGAAATACAAAAGATGCTTGATGACCCATTGCCTCAGGTGCGCTGGAATAGCGCTTTCATCCTTGGAAGCTGGGGAGCAGTGTCCGCAAGACCGGCACTGAGATTTTGTGCAGAATCCGACGAGGAGCCATTAGGTAAACAGTGGTGCGCTTGGGCGCTATGCGAACTTGAAAAGGTAGAAAATTTTGCGAAGAGTCCATGTCCTAGACCCAATATGAGGCGATATGAAACACGCAAAGCACGTCCAAAGTAAAGGCTGACCCGGGGTTGCAGGCTCGCGTACGGTAGTGCCATATCTGGAAGCTACTTGACCTCGCAAGGTACCGTGCCCAGAACCGGAGGTGCGCCGTTATGGTGTCATGACACACACTCCACCCGGCCGGTCATTGGCAGACCTAACGCCTGCGACTCCGAGACGAACGCCGGCCTGAACTGCGGCCGCGCGACGAGCGAGAACTTTGTGACTTTGCACGGCTTCGGCGCTGGCTCGGCGCAGAACGCACCCGAGTATTGGACCTTTGAGTTGGCATCCGTCGCATTGACCCGCGTGCTTTCGTGCGCGTGGCGGGTGCCACCCGGCGCTGTCTCTCTTGCGGCCTCGATGTTGCTTTCTTTGGAGCCGTATTCCGTGCAGGCGCACGTCGAACGCTTTTGCTCTGCGACCGACCAGTGCGCGTCACAGGAGGCGCTGTTCTCATACGATTTGTCCGGTTCGGGCGCGCCGTCCCGCTAGATGGTCGGTTGTTACGACGCGTCTTTGGCGGCGTATTCATCCGGCGCGAACCCGTCCGCGCGCGCTGATTCATCCGATTTCGGGTCCTCTGCTTGGAGCGCGCGGTAGGCCGCGTCCTCGAAATCGTACCGCGCCGACCATTCGTGGTATTGACCCGTCGTGTGTTGCGGTCGCGTACGTTAGGGGCCCGGCCAGTACGTCCGGTCGTTGCCCGGTTGGGCTGAACAGAACGACTAGGCGGGCGTGTCCCGCGTCGTGCCTGAGACCGCCCACGGTTGCCTATACCTTTGTACTTCGGCGGTCGAAAATCAGGATTGCGAGTGGCTCGCCGCGCGTCAGAGCGTGGTGCCCGAGTTGGCCGTCTGGAAGCATCATAGCGAACCGCCTCTGACCGACTGCCGGCACGGCGACTTTGTACCGGCTGCCTGCGGTGTATAC
>PKDL01000112.1 GCA_002863065.1 Pseudomonadota bacterium | reverse complement strand
CTAGTCAATCGCTTCTGACACACCGTATCGTCAACCACGGTACGGTCACGGCAACCCAATAAAAGACACACCCACCCACACGGGATGCAACTACACTACCAAGTCATTACATAGTGATTATCGTCTACTTCTCTGCGGTCGGTTGATCAGTCTCCCGAGAGGAACGCGTCTAACGCATCTTGGAGGTCCTCAAGATCATACTCGTCGTTCCCTGCTTCGGTGCCGGCGTCAGGTTCCTGTACTGACTCAGGCTGGGCAGCGATTGCTTCACTGGCCTGCTCGACCTCAGACTTATCGTCAATTTCAGCAGAATCCAGCTCAAGCTCCAGGTCTAGAAGGTCTTCTTCCGCCACATCGGACTGAGGCTCGCGGTCTGCCGGAGCAGCGGTATTGGCAGACGTAGTAGTGCTGCCGACGGCGACCGTTACTAACGCCGGTCGCATTAGACGCCCGTGTAGCGTGTACCCACGCTGAGCGACTTTGACGACTGTATTTGCCGGTACTGACGGGTCGTCGACTTGATTTAGTGCCTGATGGTACCTCGGGTCGAATACCTTGCTCAGTGAGTCAAACCCTTCTAGTCCATGACGACTGAGGGCGCTTGTGAGCATATCCATGGTCATCTTTACGCCTAGAGCGAGCTGCTCCTTATTCGTCGTATCGAGGTGCTCAAGTGCCAGTGACAAGTTATCGAGGGATGGCAATAAGTCTTTTATAAGGCGTTCGTTAGCGAATTGTACTGCATCCGCTTTTTCTCGCGATATTCGCTTTCGGTAATTATCAAACTTCGCGGCTTGGCGGCGTGATTGCTCTCGCAGGGCGGCAACCTCTGTACTGGTATCCGATGCCGTCGGCGTCGGTTGATTTATCATATCCGAGCCGGGTGGTGGAAACCGCTGTTCCTGCATGTGCGGGCGAGGCGCTTTCAGTGCAGCTGACGGTATCGTTCGGGCGGTCGGCGGTGCAATGCTTTCCGGTGACAACATACGCTCAGCCGCGCTGTTCTTCATTGGTGCCGACTCAGTCGGTAGGGATGAGGCTTGTCCCCTACCAACGGTTTCTTCCGTTGATGAGGAGGGTTCTAAGCCTAGCTTACGCACCTCTGCGTCCAAGTCGATCGACTCAAGTTGGTTCATGAGCGCGGCCAGGTTGTCGGCGCCTTCGAGGGTCATGCTTTTCATCTGCTTGTCGTCAGTCAAGGATTCGTCCTTCGTCTAACTGCTTCCCGTCGGCGTGGTCCTTACCATCTATTGATGCGCAAGATATCGAATAGTATCAATAAATCTTACTTACTTATGGCTCGGATGAAAATGGTAGCGGCATTCCAATTTTCCGGCGGATGGCATGTCGTAAAAAACCAACAACGGCGATAGCACTGGCATACGCGAGCCGCATTGGTCCTACCAATCCGACGGACCCATCAACTCCGTCACCCCACGATAGCCGGCCAGCCACAAATGTACACGCCGCTAATTCTCGTATTGGGACCTCGGGTCCAATCAACACTGCGGTCTCGGGGCTACTTTCCAGGGATGGAACATCCGGGTCATCGTAATTTTCTCGAAACGCATCAAGCATCGTGCGCCAGGTATCCGGTGGTTCTAAGGCTTCTAGTACCGGACCCGCCATGGCTCCACTGGAAAACTCGGGAAGACTTAACAGATGGTGTTGCCCTCCGATCGCAATATCCAAGTCAGGCGCGAATCGCTTAGGTAGTGCTATGTCAGCAAGTTGGATGGCCCGGTCTCTAAGTGAGCCCGGGATGACATCGGAACGCTTGCATTCATTATCGACGAGTCCACGCATTGCTTCGCGTGACAACCCACCAAATCGTTCGTTCAGGTAGTTTTGTGCTCGATCCATTGTTTGTTGAGATACGTCGCGCTCTAAACGCACCACTTTGTGAAAGACAGCGCCACTCCATGTGGCGTGGATTGCAAGCAGTTGAGATTCTCTCAGGCGGACCAGTTCGATGTGTCGATGTAAGTCGTCGTCTTTTGATACCGCCATTGCAAACCCCACCAGGCCCATGGCAGATGCCAGCGCATCGGCTGACGCCCTCATCAACGGCCGAAGGCTAGTTCCATGCACTGCAATGTGCACCTTTCCTTGCTGAGCCGACGTCAGGTTGACAGGGCGCATCAGCTCATCAACGTAGTAGCGGTAGCCGCTGGAGGTGGGAACTCGACCCGCAGATGTATGTGGTTGAAATAGCAGGCCCCTCGCTTCTAGTCTCGACATAAGCGACCGTATTGATGCTGAGCTCATTGGCAGTGCATTGCGGCCGATTGTTCGGGATGCAACGGGCTCGGCCGAATTAATGTATGCCTCCACCGCCGCTCTTAGGACCGCTCTGGATCGTTCATCTAGTAGCTTGTTATGCGCTGCCATGGCGCTCGCACGCTAGCACACCGGCCCATTGGCGACGAGTGAAAGCCACCTGTGTGGTTCGAATACATTAGCAGAGGTCAAAAACTCCGAGGGCTTTAAATAGAGTTCAGTGCGGAGCGGTCCGTACACTATCCGCATACGCGATTGCGGCCTGCACGCTTTGCTTGGTACAGCTGGTCGTCTGCTGCCTTCAGTAGTTCAATGGGGTCTTTCATGTCGCTTGTTAGGTGGCCGATTCCCACGCTTACAGTGACTGGGATACGGCTATTTTCGAATTCGAATACATGCCCCTCAATGAGCCGCCGGATAGTATTAGCGAACTCGCAAACCGCTTCATGATCCGATTCGGGAAGTACGATACAAAACTCTTCGCCCCCGAACCGTGCGAACATCTCTTCTCGCCGGATTCGTCGTCGGATAGCTCGAGCGAGTTCCTTGAGTATATAGTCCCCGGTAAGATGACCGAACTCGTCGTTGACGTGTTTGAACCGATCAATATCGAGCATGACACATGAGAGGTTGCGGCCGTACCGTCGGGCGCGACTAAACTCGCGTTCCAGGTATTCTAAAAGATACCGTTTGTTCGGTATCTGAGTGAGACCATCCGTCACGGTCATTGTATAAATTTCTTCGTGGTACGCTGACTCGATATTTGCGCCAGCAAGATACTTGAAGATGGTGTCACCGACCTTGACGAGGTCGCCGTTTTTCAATTTTTCGCGGACTGCCAGTATGTCGTTTAGGTACGTGCCGTTGGTGCTGTTCAGATCCACTAGGAATCGGTCTTTACCGAACGATTCAATCCGAGCGTGCCGTCTCGACACACTATCCACGTCCAGCACGATATTGTTGCTTTGGTCTCTGCCAAGAGTGACAACATCGTCTGTCAGGTCATACTTACGGCCCAGCGTGGTGCCATAGATCACAACGAGGCAGACCTGACCGTCATGGTGTGCGGCGTCTACAATGCCTTTGACCGTTGTGATTCGAGTTTTGGCGTCCACTTTCGCTGTTACCCGTCCTAAGTCTTTCGCGTCCCACGCGTACCGCCGTGCGAGACGGTATTTTGTTATGGCACAGAGTATAGGTCGTCTAGTCCCTAGATACTGTTATATCCGAACCATCACACACAGATAAATTTTCCTATACCGGTCAGTCAATCGGCTATCAGAATTAAAAACATGAGGAAAAGGATCCACGCCTGTGAGTTCTTAATTGGCAGGTGGCTGTTTTCGCCGTTTACCAGCTACCCATGCGAGCGCAAATGCAGCACCTATCGTTATGATCCCGAAGATTAGGAGTCGGTATGCCATGTTTATGAGGTCTAGGTTCCCCCGCCGTGGAATGATCTTTACGGGCGCAGCCGTTTCAATCGACATAAGCAGGTCCGTACCGACGACGCGGTCGAGTCGGCGCCTTTCGACGCGAATGGGGCACCACGGCTGTTCAGGGTTGTACCAACGCCATTCCGTTAGTCCATCGTCCCAAATGGTTTCAATGACATCTGCGTCGATGGTTGTGTTCCAGGGAACGGTGACCCTGTCTCGTTTTAGAAATTGGATTGTATATGTCGAAGTATCTTCCAGTGAGCCGCTCCTCGTCAGACTACCCGTCAGTGTCCAGGCGTCCCGAGTAGTCGCTTTGCAATGGATAGGCGTATTGGACTTCACTACCCCTGCCGGGTGGTCGCATACTTGCTGGGTTTTTACGACACCGGAATAAGTCAGTGAGTCAGATTCAATTTGCAGCTCGACTACTGTCTCATTTCGTCCATCCAGGATTCGTCCCTTCAGCCGTTCGGTAGCACGCATTTGTACCGATAAAATTTGCGTTGATGCTGATTCGGGCACTCGCCCGTTTAGGATTCCGCTGATGTGTGATGGTGACTGTAGTTCGGTCGTATACTCACCATGTGCAAGCGAATTGAGCTTCCAGCTGCCATTTTCACCAGCGAGGGGAAACACTCCCGAATACACACAAGTCGTGGGTGATGTGGGGTGTTGCACTGGGAACTGAATGCGTGAGCTGCTTGGCGTTCCTGTAGCTACTGCACAGTAGTGAATACCAATCAAAAAAAAGAGGATGGAGCGCCATGTCTGAGCCGTGTTTATAACCTTCACCCTGCTGACTGTACCGTGCTCACTTACCACTGGGTAGCAGAGGCAGGAACCTTTTTCAGGGGAGATTGAGGATCAGTACGGGAGATACGCTCATTCGGGATTCATTCTGCGACATGGGGTACCATATTAGAACCCGACTTCGGTGTACTGCACACGAGTCGAGCTTGGAATATATCTTGATTGTTGTAGTTTCTATGCAGCGTTTCCGGCGGTTTTTGAACCGTATAAGTTATCGACATCGCGGCGCTCTCAGTGAACTGGCTGCCGCATGGTTTCTGCGATGCCACGGGTTCCGAGTGCTTCACCAAAACACCCGTGCCTACGGAGTTGAAGTTGACATCGTCGCATGGCGGAAAGAGGTCCTTTATATTATTGAAGTAAAATCGCGTGTGTCGTCTCAATTTGGTGCACCGGAGGCTGCAGTGGATCGCAAGCGGCGGCGGCGACAGTGGCGTGCAGCAATGTATTTTGCGGACCGATGCACTATGCCTACAAGTGAAGTGAGTTTTGGGATTGTGGCGATATCTGGCGTTTCATTTACCTTCTACCCTGACGCTTGGGGATGGTTAGAAGTAGGTTGAAGAAAATTGCGGTAGATCGTGATGTGCTTCCAGACATCATCCTGATGTTCAGTACTATAGTCACATGACCGACCCACCTTCGAAATCGTCTTCATTGCGACAACTTGCTAGCGGGTTTCGTGGTAGAACCATGAGAACCGCAAAGATAGCATCCAAAGCGGGCGTTTCGATGGCAACTCGTGCGCTTGGGGTCCCGACACGTTCCTCAAGTAAATCCACCGATAAGGCGCATCTACTACTGCAAGAGATGAATGAATTGAAAGGGCTCGTCATGAAGTTTGGACAGATGGCGAGCTATTTGGAAGGTGCTTTACCTCCAGAGGCGCAAGCGATTCTGTCTGAATTACAGGCGAACAGTACACCGTTGGATTGGTCAGTCGTACGGGGAGAGGTTGAACGGGGACTGGGGGCGCCGGTTGAAGATTGCTTCGAATCATTCGACACCATACCGTTTGCTGCTGCATCCATCGGCCAGGTACACCGAGCTCGGGTTGCTGGCGTCGACGTAGCAGTCAAAGTTCAATATCCGGGGATCGCTGATGCCTTACGGTCTGATCTCGATACTCTTGGTAGCCTCGCCCGCCTTGCACTGACCATTGGGCCGCTTGACGGACGAAGCCTAGTCGCTGAGTTGCGTGGCCGCATGCTTGAGGAATGTGACTACATTCGAGAAGCAGAAAATCAGCGCCTATTCTCACAGCTTCTGACGAATGTGGACGGTGCTCGGGTGCCTAATATTCTGGCGTCACACTCGAGTAAAACGGTGCTAACCAGCGAGCTAGATTCTGGGATGTCCTTGAAAGACGCAACGACCAAGCTCGACCAGGATACTCTCAACCGCGTCGCTGCTGTTATCTTCGAGTCCTGTTTCCGGTGTTTGTTTCAGTTTGCGGTGTTCAATGGCGACCCTCATCCAGGCAATTACCTTGTGCATCCGAATGGAGATGTGACCTTTCTCGATTTCGGCTGCGTGAGACGATTTGAGGTCGACTTCATCGATCGGTGGAAGCTGTTAGCGAACATCATTATGCAGGGCGACCGAGATGCATTCCCAGATGCCTTTCGAGCACTAGGCTGGATCGCAACCGAGCGAGGATATGACTGGGAGTCTTCTTGGCAATCTTTGAAATACCTATACCGTCCTTTTTTAAGCACGGAGCCATTCACCTACACGAATGAGTACGTTTTAGAGAGTTATCAACGATTGATTGTGAAGAATCCGAACAAGTTCAAAACCACGATGCCGCCTGAGTGGCTCTTATTGAACCGGCTCCAGTGGGGACTGAATAGTGTCTTCTCTCAGCTACGAGCCACAGGACAATGGGGGGATCTCTGGATCCCCATTATAAACACCCCAACGGAGCCTAGGTGAGCAGCGCTCTAGCATATCCTCGTATTGTTGCTATCCCAGGCTTTGGAGGCTCCGGTGCGGACTATGCACCGCTCATTCATCGGATGTCGGACTGGTCTTGGACGCCGCTGACTTGGCCTGGCTGTGCGGGTACAGAGTACGACCCAGCCACGTTTTCTTACCAAGCAGACAGTCTCTGCGCCTGGTTATCGCATGTACTCAGGCCAAACGACGTGCTGATGGGTTATTCTATGGGTGGGCGGTTGGTCTACCAAGCGATTAGCCGGGGACTGCCTCTCGCTGGGGCCGTTATCATTGGCGCTGTTCCCGGAATAGAGGGTGCCGAGAAGAGACGGGCTCGACAGCTGGCTGACCAGCAGCTTGCCGCCAGGATACGCGACATTGGCGTCTCTGCATTTCATCAGGAGTGGGCTCAGCGCCCTCTCATAAACACGCAGCAGCGCATTGCTTCTCCGTACCGGGAAGAACAGGCCTTGCGGCGGCTCGATAATGCACTCGATGGACTAGTGGATGCGTTGAAATACTTTGGTCAGGGCGTTGTCAGACCAGAAGCGGAATTAATTTGTCGAATGGAAGTACCAACACTGTTGGTCACGGGGGCTGAGGATACAAAATATACCGAGCTCGCAGCGGACCTCGCAGAACGCTGGCCTGCAGCTGAGCACGCGACTTTAGAGGCTGGTCATGCCGCGCATTTGGAATCGCCCGAAGAGATGGCGAAGCTGGTCGAAGAATTTTGGAGATGTCGACTCTAATTCCTTGCGCTACGAACGGCTATTCGGTCTCTACTGTTTTGCCCGATGTGTCTTGCCCCGGTGCAAGTCTGAGTTCATCCGGTCCAGTTTCATCCAGGGTGGCGATGCGTTGTTGAAAGAAGATTTGCTTCAGCCGCTCCATGCCTTCCAAGGCTGCCGGGTAGACGGGATCCATCGTTAGTGCTTCGCGCCACTGCAGATACGCCGCGTCATAGTTTTCCAAGAGAAAGTGCGTTTCAGCCATGTTAGCAAAGGTCACCGGGTGGGGATCCCGGCGTACGGAGTGCGTGTACCACTCCAACGCTTTGTGGTGGTAGCCCAATGAGGCACAGGCGCGACCTAAATGGAAATCGAAATCTAATCGCAAGTCCGGGTCGTAATTGAAACCAGCCATCATTGTTTCAATCGCTTCGGAAAAATATCCTCCGGCGAGACATGACCGCCCTAAACCATAGTAGAGGTCAGGGTCCCGAGGAGAAAGTGCAAGGCACTTTCGATACAGTCGCATGGAGCGTCGGTAGTCACTGTTTTCGTAAGCATCTCGACCCGCCTTTTCAAAATCTAGAAGGTCTTGATGCTCGGTAGACTCTACATACCAAGTCCGGAATGTATCCTCTAATCCCTGGCTGAGGGGTGGACCATGCTTACAAATCGCTTGTTGCAGCTGGCCAAGCGCATCTACCGTACGCAACAGACCGAAGTTAGAGTGGCGTGCTAATGGCTCAAGAAGAGCGAAGCAAACGGAATGGTTTAGTGTGTTTCCGTAAATGGTCGGGTTTGGGTCTTCATGGCCGGCCAAAGACAATGACGAGTGTTTTCCGAGATCACTTAGAAACACCAATCCTCCGTCCACCAACAATTTCTTCCAGCGGACCAGAGCATCGAAGAGCACGGTTGGGTATCCGACGGTCGATTCATCCATTGCTTCAGTTGCATCGTTGATGACCCTGGCATGGGTCGGGTCGTCGAATGCGTCTTCCAATGTTACTGGTCGCCAATCGAGTTCCAGCGATAGCTGGGACCACACTGGCGATGTGATACCCCCACGAATGCTATCAAGCACCGTCTGGGCATCGAGGTCGTTACCTTCTATTTCTGCCGAAAGAGATGCCCAGCACTCTGTCCAATGGTTGTCTTGCTTGCGAAAGTATCGGAATGGCAGGACGCAACCCAGATATGAGGCGACGACAGCAATCACCTGGCCTTGAAGTGTCTGGCCGTCAAGACGGCGCATTGGCTCTTGCCCCGATGCGTCGTATAGGGCGGGAACAACTCTACCTTCTGCGACCAGTGAGGCCACGTGTTTGGTCTCCGTCGCTTCCTGAAGTGTTCTTTCCGAGAAATCACTCAGGATCCAGGTGATGCGTTCTCTGAGCCGTCGACCAGCATCTCCGAAATCATGCGCAAGCGCTTCAAATATCTGTATCGAGAACTGCCCGGAACCAGCCCCTACTTCCAGAATAGCAATGCCTTCGCATGCGTCTATTTTCTCCGCTTCTTCCAGTTCTTTGATCAGGCGGAATAGTATGTGGATGTGTTGTCGAGCGAGTGGGGCATTGTTGGTCGCAGCGTATGGGATGATGTTGTCGGTCCAGGCTGAGCGCCCTTTCGCCTTAAAATAATCCGCATGGAGCGTCCATTGGAGGCTTTGGTCATACGGGACGAAATTTTCCAGCCGAACTTTCACACCCACAGATTCTCACATCCTCACGATGGGTTACAGCTGAGAGATCGACATTCCGTGGGATTGCTACAGCTGAACGGGTCTCCGTTGGAGTTGAACTATGATCTGCCGTCTACTTTTAGCGAGAGGACACCTCACCCATCAAGATGCTAGGCTGCTGTTATGACGATGAGGCCCATTTTCGCGTATTTGTTACTGACTTTACTCGGATGTTCTTCTGAGGGGTTGCCGACTACGAGTGCCGCGGATTCTTCGTCGATGGCCAACGATACGGCTGTGCTTCGGCCGTCAGATGCCTTCTCTCCCAGTGCTCCTCCGGTTCCTGTTTGTGGCGATGGTGTATGTGCTTCCGAAAGCGATTGTGATGATGATTGCTTTCCTGACTGCTGGACGTCGTCATGTGGACTGAGGCAAGCATTGTGCGTTTTGAGTCCAACCTGTCTCGAGCTGAAGACCTGTATCTGGAGTTGCCCAACCGTTGATTGCATCGATAGATGCAAGTCGAAGGCAGATGCAGAAGCCCTATCTGATTTCGAACGTTATTTTTCCTGTGGCGTAAGTGCGGGTTGTGATGTGGTCGAATGTGGCGATGGGCGATGTCAGCCAGGTGAAAGCTGTGATGAGGACTGTCAACAGCCTTCGTCTTGTTACGGTCGCTGTGATTTCACATTTGATAACGGAAAACCGTGCCAGTGCGATGTGAAATGCGCGGAGAACAACGACTGTTGTGACGATTACCGAGAGCTCTGTGATTCGTCTGCAGTCGTATGTGGCGACAGTGTCTGTGATTCCCCGACCGAAACAGTAGCGACCTGTACCTTTGATTGTGGCGATGCAACGGACCAATGTCTCGCCGGGCCATGCAAAAATGCACTGTCTGAATGCTACACTACCGCTGGCTGTCCGTTGCTGCGTAGCTGCCTTGCTTCCTGCAGTGGAGACTTGGGTTGTACGTCGCAATGCTTCTCTCAGGCGACGCAATCAGCGTCAGACGCACTTCAGGTATTACTTAGCTGTGGCGAACAAGCTGGATGTCTCTCCCAATAACACTGCTCGCCAATTCATTACTTCATCCTAGGGTTGCAGTGCCGATGCGAGCGTCGCTGTGCGCGATGCTCACGGTCTCGGAGGATGAATGATCCATCGATTTACAATCGGATTGAGTACCTTGCGGTAATTTCATCGTGCAGCACCCATGACGAGTACGATTCTCTGGGTAAACATCTTCGTGTTTTTCATTACTTGGATTCCAGGGCATGCGGAGGTCGTATTGAGCCTCTCGGAATTGACCCCAGGAGAGCTGGTTCGTATTCCGTTGCTTCAGCCCGTGTCGACGGTGCTCACCAGTATGTTTTTGCACGGGAGCATTCGTCATCTGGCATGCAGTATGTTGATGCTTGTCGTATCTGGGTAATTTCTTGAATCGCGGATGGTAAGCCATCGCTTTTTCGGCCTGTATCTCACTTTGGGTTTGTTGGCCGCTAGTGCGCAGACTCTCATCAGTCCCGTATCAATGCTTCCCATGATTGGTGCATCCAGGGCGCTGTCAGGACTTTAGGAGCTGCAGTTCTTTCCACCCCTAAAGTGCGTCTTTGGATTACTCCACCAGTCACGTTCTTTGTCCCCATTCCGATGTGCATAGTCACCTTGGGCGTGGTGTGGGTTACGATACAACTTGGCGGCCGCTCGCTCCCTGCTCCCTTCAGCGTCGGTATTGCATATGGGGCACATTTAGTTGGTTTCGTGGGTGGCTATCTACTGCAACGTTGGACGCGCCTTCGATGCTCGGAATCCGTGCATCAAAACATGCCTCACGCACCTGATATTCGATTTGGTCCTGCGCCGAGTACTGCGTTTCGGACATTTTTTGTAACGGATAGCCGGGGCGACATTCGTATTCCATAGTCCAGAGGGTTGACGCCGCCGTCTCCTCGCTAGACGATTCATATATGCCAATTGTGTCCAAGCGTGGCGCTCAAGCGCCGAGTAGCCCGATTCGAAAACTAGTGCCACTGGCCAATGCAGCACGTACGTCTGGGCGGCGGGTCCATCACCTGAATATTGGTCAGCCGGATATGGAAACACCGGCCGTCATGCGAGCTGCATTGGCGGAATACGGCGAGACAGTCATCGCCTATGGCCCGAGTGGGGGTGATGTCGAATTTAGGAATGTACTTTTCGAATACTACCGATCGCTTGGAGTCGACCTGCAGCCGCACGAGCTTATCGTAACGACTGGTGCGAGTGAGGCGGTCCATCTTGCACTTGCGACATGCCTAGATCATGGAGACGAGTTATTGGTTCCCGACCCTATGTACGCGAATTATCTCGGGTACGGTGGGGTGCTAGGAAATCGTATTTGTCCCATACCGACCTCCGTCGAAACAGGGTACCACCTTCCCGAAGAACTCGAAGCCTTTCTCACACCACGAACCCGAGCCGTGTTGATGTGTAACCCGGCAAATCCCACAGGAGCAGTGTATTCAGAAGAGGAAGTGCAGCGGGTGTTAGACTTCTGTGTGAAGCACGACCTCTTTGTTATCGCCGATGAGGTGTACCGAGAATTCGTCTACGACGGTGATGTATGTAGGTCAGTCCTTTCGTACCCGGAGGCGGTCGGGCGTGCAGTTGTGGTGGATTCACTCTCCAAACGATATTCCCTGTGCGGAGCACGTATTGGATGCTTCGTCACTAATAATGAAGAGATTGCGACCGCCGCGATGAAACTGGCACAAGCTCGCTTATCGCCGCCGGCGCTCGCGCAAGTGGTCGCTTCTCGCGCGAGTCGATTGCCCTCTGATTATTTTACGCGGGTGAAAAGAGAGTACCGGCAGCGTAGAGACACGGTATATGAGGCGCTAGTCGGTATTCCTGGAGTCACGGTACATCGTCCGGAAGGCGCATTCTACCAAATGGCTAGGCTGCCGGTGGAGGATGCAGAGACCTTTGTGCGGTACATGCTGACGGAGTTCCATCGCGACGGACAAACCGTCATGTTGGCGCCTGCCGCCGGATTCTATGCGGCCCCAGGTGCGGGCCGGGATGAAGTACGAATTGCCTACGTTTTGGAGCAGGAGAAGTTGGCACAAGCAATGTGGCTTGTTGAAGAGGCCCTGGACCAATTTAACGGGTAGCTCTTCGCCGCTAGAAGGTACGCAACAATGCTCTTGCGGTTTGGTGGAGGTGTGTCCAACCTTCTCTTTTCCGTAGGTCGGGCAGTACGGCTCGAAGCGGTCTAGGACGTAGGTAGAAACGTAATATCGCTTCCCGCCGGAGCCGCAATAGCTGTTCGGTCGGTACGTCTGCTAACCCAGCGACAAAGCCCGTGGTACTCGCATCGCCACCTCCAAGTCCAAGGCTATCGGCTTTTGTGCGTAATTCGGTACCGGGTCGGGCTGCCGCGAGGTTGAAGCTCGCGTAGTCGAGATCGAGCTTGCGTGCGAATGCGGCGGACGCTGCTACATCATCGGCTCCCTGTCCTGGTAGGCCCAGGACGAAGTGACCGCATACTTTGATTCCTGCCTCATGGGCGTATTTTACGGCAGCGTATGCCGCTTCATTTTCGAACGCTTTGCCAGTGGTGGCTCGAAGACTTTCGCTGTCCGTTTCGATACCGAACTGTACGACTCGACAGCCCGCGGAAGACATGGCCTGTGCGAGCTCAGCGTCAAATGGTCTGAATGTGCAGAAAACATTCCACTGCACTCCAAGGTCAGCCTTTGCCCAGGTTTGGCAAAGTTCGAGGAAGCTTTTGCGATGGCCATTGGCAGTAGCATCCCGGAGGTAGACGCGGCGATATCCGAGGTTCCGAATCATACGTAGTTCATCAATGACTTCATCGATTTTCCGCAGCCTATATCCCAGTGTCCCCGTGTTACAGAAAGTACACGAAAACGGACAGCCGTAGCTGGAGAGCACACTGGCGAAGGCGAGCCCACCGTGGAACGGTAGTCGATAGGCCTGGCGGTCGAGCAGATCATGACGAGCAGGGCCGGAGGACCAGTACCGCCCGCTGACTGGGGCTTTTATTCCATCGCGTGCAACCATGCCTTCAGAGATGTCGTTATTCTCAAGAAGAAGGGCGGCTCCCTCAGTGGAGAAGTCTGTCATGACACCGACGAGATTTGGAAGTTCCTGGAATGCGCGGTTCGGCTCGTGGCGAGGGACGTCACCGGATAGAATCAGAGGGGCGTCTATTCTTTTCCCAGCTGACTGCCAAAAATGTATGTCGCCGGTCCAGCTCACATCCCCTGCCAGACCAATAATGGCGTGCGGTCGAAAGGCGCTGACGCGGTTTATGGTCGCCTCTTCGTTCAAGGAAGATGCGACGGCATCGACCAGAATGACCTGATGACCACGACCCGTAAGGATGCCGGATTGCACGAGCAAATCGAGAGGGTGCCATAGGTATCCGCTTTTGGAGGAGCTAGAGCAGTACCCATCTCGGAACACGATGCGCGGAGCCGGAGGGTTTACGAGCGCAATTCTCATATACGGGTTACGCCTCTCCAGTTACTGAGGTTCCGGATGCACTGCGAGTTAGCGCCCATGGAATGAAGAAAATCAACAGATACGCAGGCCAGCGATGATGTCTGGATTTATCGTCGTGGGGTCCGCACACGTGGCAGCCGGTTGAAGCTGCTTGCGGCATCGAGCCTACGACTTCGATTCGTATTGGTTCCGCATCGGTCGCGAGGGTTATGGTTGCCTTACGGAATGTACCTGCTCGGACATACGTACCTAATCCAACATAGACTGTGGGAGCCGCTGACGGCGGATCCGTTTCGATAGTTATATCGACGCCGCTACCCACTAAATGGCCGAGTGCATCGCGCGGTTGTATCCGTAACCATCGAGTGGTTTCGTCCCAGACCGCAGTGCTCTTGTCGGATGGAGTAGTTCTCGGGCTTGAATACAAGTCAATGTTTACAGAAAGTTCGGGGGTATTAGTAAATGCAACGGATGCGGTGGCCGCACCGTCTATCGTCCGAAGTCGCGTCACTAGAACCGTCGTGCCGTCCAGGCTTTCTTCGCGCCATCTACCCAACGGCCCGTTTGCTTTGCACTCCGCTGCATTAGGAACAGCCTGGCAGTACGGTTCCGCAGAGTCGAGCCACTCCAGCCCTTGTATAACTAGTTGAGGTTCGGATTGAAGGGATACCGGCTGCCCATTCGAATCTAGCGGTCGAAACGCAACGGTGACAATGTCTTGTCCATCTGGTTGTGCTCTCTCGTAAAGGCTGAAAAGCTGGCTTTTGGAGCCATCCGGAGTCCGAGTGGAACCGAGGAGATCCATATTGACAGGGGGGAGTTCTGTCCCGCTGACTGTGACGGTTACAGACCCACCCCAAGGGACGGTAGCTATCCACTCACTAAGGCCTGCGGCGACAAAAGGATAGGTCATGCCGTCGTCTGTTGTTGCGAACACGCGCTCCGGTTGAAATAGGTAATAACCGCCGAGGGTATCCACAGGAAGTAGCAGGATACGAGCATCGCCAGTCGGTGTTTTCTCTACTCTGACTTCCGACCGTTTGGGGTCGATAGGTGTTACTGGAGTGGTACTCCACCCCTCGCCGAGCGGTAGATTCTCTCGAAATGTTTCGACGTGAACTTTATCTGAGTCTGGTGGAACGACGATGCGGCCTACCCACCGGCCTGCCGCAATGTTCGTGGGTTCAGACATGGCGCCGGTGGTAGTGACGGTGACCTCTCCAAGTGATGCATCGCTTTCGACGATTAGCGTATGCTCAGTGCCGCGTCGTAATGGCTTTGGATCAATCGAGTAGCGAACAAATTCAGTATCGAGTGTTCGCAGCCATGGTCGGTATTGTAGTTCTTCTCCGTCCACAGTCAGAATGATGCGCTGTTCACCAGATGATGACGCCGTAAATACCGACGTCCATTCATTATTTTCTAGTTCATTGAGCGGGTTATCATTCCAGACAACATCTGATGCGGTGCCATGGTATGTCACTCTGAAGTCTTCGCCTCGGCGTACCACTGAAGGCTGTATCTGCACCGGTGCTTTTTGCGAAAGCTGGACGCGCTGATCGATTTCCAGACCCATTCGTTCGGTGACTGCGCCCCATGGCCAGCTCACTCGTATATCTACGAGAGAAGTGCAGTCTCCGAGTCCAAAGTGCAACAGTGGTTCGTCCTGAGCCCCGGCACGCGTACCGGTATACTCTGCGTGAATTGTGACTCCATCACATGTGGCGACTGCCGTGGTGCCAGGTGCATCGGTAATGGCGACTTGTAAGTAGTGGCCACTGTCGCTGACGTTACGAAATAATCTCCAGTCAGTGGTTGAGCCAACGAGAAGGTCGAGTCGGCCGTCTTGATCGAAGTCGGCCAGTCCAACGGTCGTATCGCGGGTTTCAGATGCAAGCCCGGAACTCACTCCTTGTTCTGTTCCTTTCGAGTACAATAAGCTCTGCTGTTCAGCGTCATTAGCGTATAGCGCAGAGCTAAGGAGCTGGCCTGCTGCTACGTAAATATCTAGGCTGCCATCGTTGTCCGCATCAAAAATCGATGCACCCCACTTCACCCGCAGACCGTTTGTGCCGAACGAACCGCCTGCTGGCAAGCTTCCGCGGTGCCAGCCACCCTTCGATAACCACAGTGCATCATCCCGAATATTGGTGAACACGTAGTCACTTACCATGTCTCCATCAACATCGCCGACACCAATGCCCATGCCGTAGACCCTCGGAAGACTGCGATCGGTAGCACCGTCAGGGGACAACACGGAGGTCGGCGTATGCTGTGGACCGTAATCGCTTGTGAAGACGACGTCAGGAACGCCATTGCCACCGTAGTCGGATACGGCGGGAACTGAGAGGCAGCCGAGTGCGGGCCAGCTTGAGTCGACTTTCGGCTCCCAATTTCCGAAGTGCTGAGACCATGCATAGACGCCACCTATTTCCTGTTGAAACGGGACGCAATCGACGGCTGCGCTGGCAATGAGATCGTGGTCACCATCGCCGTCGATATCGCCATGAGTGAGGAGATAGGGCGTAAGCCAACGAATTCGCTTGATTGGGGATGTCCCTGCGGGAAGAGACCATAGTTGTAGTTCAGGAGCTTCGCCGTTACTTCCATATCGCGTAATCCACATGTGCTTGGTGCCTTGAAAATTTAGTATATCGATTGCTATGACACCGGTGAGTGTCTCCACTCCGAATGCCGAACTAGCATCGGTGAAGTTCCAGTCTGGAGCGCCGTTATTTAGCAATACTTGCATGCCAAACTCGTCTCCTCCGAGTAGCAGGTCGATATCTCCGTCGTTGTCTACATCACTCCATGCGCTCGCGGCTGTAGACGGCAGGAACCCACTCGCAAAACGTACGGGATTGATGCCCGATAGTGTCGTCACATCCTCAAACCTTGGGGTGAGTAGGAGTGCCGTACTGAGAATGGTGGTAGAGACCCACACGCTAGTCACATCCCGATTTGTCGATAGCAACTGGACCCAGCGGGACGGCGCTTCCATCACATTGAGCTAGCTGAGGTTCCGCCATCATCCCTTGGCGACGTAGATACGCCTCCGCTGCGTTGAGGCCGGTGTTCGTAAGAAACACGTCGGTATTTTTTGCTCGGTGTTTCTTGTAGCCCTGCGAAAAGGCGGCAGGTGCATCGTGAGGTCGGATGACTTTGACTTTGACCAGTCGCCTCGATTTTAGTGCTTGTCGTGCTTGCACTAGCTTGGATTCAAATGTGCGTGACATGTTTTTTCGCCCTGCGGCAGGAGACGGACGGAGTGCAGAGTGAGACGAGGCAATCCGGTATGCTGCGCGGCTCCAGATCGTACCATCGAACGACCAGTCGCCGGAGCGAAAGCGTGACTGCTGCTCATACAAAGCGACGAGCAGCTCCAGTTGAAAGGCCGAGAGAGCCGTAGCCTTATTCCTCCAATTCACCGCAGTTTTGAGGGCAAGTGAATTTCTGTAGCGTAGACTCGGCATTCCCGGTGCATTTTTTGGGATAACATTCGTTTGGATACAGCACGCATTCTTCCACCACACACGTTGGTTGTGCGTCGGTCGTCGCTTCAGGCGGGCACAGGGTGGCTGAAGTTGTGCATTCATCGCAGAGGCCAGCATACTCCACGGACGCTCCAGCACATCCGGCAAAACACGCATTTGGATAGCTGTCTAGTTGTCCACCTGGTACCGCTGCGCAGACAGGGGCGTAGTAGGGATCAGACAGTGGGCAGGGATTGAAAGTGCCTGGCGCGCAATCACCGTCGTATACGCAAGTGGCTCCTGCGGCCTGCGCACATGCTGCGTTAGCGAATGTAGTAAATGCGCCATTGTAGAATCCGCAGGCTGCTTCATCGTCCGGGGCGGGGGAGCACCCCTCAACGCAAGGGCCAACATATGCTGGCAATACGGCATCTGCACACCCTAGGAGGCATTCGCTGCCGTACGTAGTGCCGTCATCACCACAGACTTGCTGATTCGCGCTAGGTTCAGGGCAATCGCAACATTCGCCGATGGATTCGACTTGGATGCCTGCGCAAGCGGCGTAGCAACTATTTCGATAGGTCGTACCGTCAGCACCACATACGAGTTCGCATGCATCGTTCTCCGCGCACGCCGGACAATTATAGTGGGCTCCACATGGCGCAGAGCATTCGAGCACTGGTCCACTACCGTCATTGTCTGCGCACAAGGAGAAATCGCAGAGGTTCTGAAATGTTTGGTCAGTGCCGTCCAGCGTACCGCATACCAATTGCTCCGTGGGCGGACATGCTGAGGCTTCCGAACACGTGAAATTTGATCCGCCGCCACACTCACCGGGAAACACATCCGAGTCGGTAAGCCAATTGTGCCCGTCGCAGCACGCTGCATAAGGGTCTGAGTAAGATTGGTTTTGAGCACCTGACTGCCAACACACAGGCTGTTGGTCTACCCAAGCGGGATTGCATGCTGGGTCCTGGCAATTCAGCTCCACAGTGCACGTGTCTGGCGAATACGGCAGGGAAAGGTCCAGGGCATCTTCTGGGTGTGCGCATTGTGCGTAGCAGAAATTCGGAAAGAATTCGGAGCCGTTGTAACAAACAGGCATGGTGGGTTCCTGAGCGCACCCATTTACGGCGTCACAGCTGCAGTCGAGCGCACACGATGCAGCATCTTCACCTTTTGTGTCGTCACAGACTCCGTCGCCGCAGGAGCAATCCTCAGGACACGTGATGTTATCCTCGCCTTCGTCGCAGACTGAGTTACCGCAGATACAGTCGGCTGGGCAGTCATCATACGTCTCAGTAGCGTCACAGATGCCGTTTCCGCAGGTGCAATCGTCCGGACAATTGTCGAACGTTTCGCCTGCATCGGCATCACAGATGCCATCTGCCGCACATACTGAGGGTCCATCGCTGGCATCTGTCCCAGTGCTGTCGGCGGTGTCTACGCCATCGCTCGCATCGGACTCAGTCGCGTTGGACTGGTCTGCTCCATCCGCACTGTCCGTAGCAGACGTGTTTGCTTCGCTGGAGCCATCTGTCGTGTCCAAACCATCTGACGTGTCCGCGGTATCGGTTCCGTCTGCAGTATCATCTTCCGTGGTTGAGTTTGCGTTGTCCGTGGTATCTGTATTGTCTGAACTGGACGTGGCGTTCACAGCGGAAGCGTCACCACCTGAGCACCCAATCTGAAGTAAAAAAATCGACACACAAAAGAACACACTGATTTTCGAAAAAAGACGCATTTTTTTCTTACCTCCGCCGCCGCTCAACATTCGTAATTCTTTGATTCGAGGCGACGACTGTCAACTCCCTCGCGGATCGATGTTTTGTAACACACTAGAGTTTGCTAGCCAGTAAGTCATTCTGGTACTTTAGCAGACCGGTGGGATGCAGCTTAATCGCGTGATCGCGAAGGGTACTCACAAGATCAGTTCTTGTGGATAGTCTTCAGAGCAAAAAGAGGAGGGGCCGGGTGCGGCACCATCTTTTCCAGAGAGTCGCTGGTTTACAGCGAAGGGTCGGGTTTGTGATCGCCGTCGCAAGCCTTGTAACAATCAGTTGCTCGGAGGATGCGGCCTTACAGCCGGCGCCGAGCGAGGACGTCGGTAGTACTACTGCGTCGGACGACATAAGTTCGGCTGACGCGACGACGAGTGCTGACCAGCCAGACGTGCCGGATATATCCGGTACGGATGGTGCGGACGATGTCGATGGTGCGGAAAGTACCGACACTCCAGATGTCCCTGATACTGACGGTGCAGACGATGCTGTAGATGCAGAGCCAGACGTTGTCGAGGACGTGTCGCCACCGCCTGATGTACCGGATAATCTCTGCGATACCCCTGCTTTCCCGGGGTCGCTGGTGCTTCTGGTTACGGACGACTGCCTTTGTCCGGACGGTTACCAGCAGACATCTCAGGACACCTGTATTCCCAATCCTCAATCGACCCCAGATTGTATTTCAGTGTACGCATGTGAAACCGGTGTCGCCTTCGCTGGAGCGGGTGCAGATACCTTGGAGTGTTTTTACAGCCCGATTCCAAACTGTGAGTCTTGTGCCAGCGTAGAGGAATGTGGAGGCGACTTGTGCCAAGAAGCCACCTGCAATATCGGGCCGACGCAACTCAAGGGACAATGCAGCTACGCTGCGAAAAATTGCAATGACGATATCGTGTGCACCAACGATAGTTGCGATCCTGCTGTCGGGTGTATCAATGAACCAATCCCAGACTGTGTCTCTTGTGGTGGTAGTGAGCTCACCCCGCTGGGCTGGAATGGGTTCTGCGACGACCAATTCCTCTGTTCGACGGGTACGTGCAACATTGCGCAAGGGAAGTGCGTGTTTACACCGGTAGTGTGTGATGACCAAGACGAATGCACCGTGGATTCCTGCGACAACACCACTGGTTGTATCTTTGCGGCTAAGCCTGATGGTATTTGTGCGCCATGTAACGCCGAGGGCGCCACACAAACGGATTTCGATACCAACTGCAGCAACTTCGAAACGGAGTCAGGAGACCTGGCGTGTACGACCGATGTTTGCACGCCTCAAGGCACATGCGCGCACGAAAATACCTGCGATGATGGCGACGATTGTACTTTCAATGGGTGTGATCCAACCACTGGACAGTGTGACTTTAGTGTCTTGAAGGCCGAGTGTATCCAGCAGTCGTGTGATCAGCCTGGAGATACGCCGTGCGACGATGGAAATCCATGCACGTTTGACACATGCGGGCAAGACGGGTTCTGCATTTTCACCGAACTGACTTGTTCCAGCGGTGCCAATCAGTGCGAAACGGGTACCTGTGAAACCAATCCTCTATCGTCACAATACGGAAAGTGCGTCTACGAACAACTCGTGTGTAACGACAATGATTCTTGCACTGTCGACAGCTGCAATCCTGCGTCAGGGTGCCAGTTTGTGCCTGTCGATTGCGACGATGTGAACGACTGTACGATAGACCTCTGTGACCCTGAAGACGGTTGTATCCACGTGGATGTGTGCGGTGGTTGCGACGACAACAATGAGTGCACAAGCGATAGCGTTGGATTTACCCCGGATGGCAATCCATTCTGCATCAACACCCCCGTGGAGTGCGATGATGGTAATTTTTGCACCGATGATATCTGCGTGCCATCCACGGGCTGTAGCTATTCTGCAACCATCTGTCAGGATGGCGATAACTGTACCATCGACAGCTGTAATCCTGCGTCTGGCTGCCAATTCAGTGTGGTGTCATGCGACGACGGTGATGTGTGTACCGCCGATAGCTGCAACCTAGCCACTGGTGGATGCATTAACACGCCTCAAGACTGCTCTGATGGCAATGCGTGTACCACGGATACCTGCGACCCCGTGGCGGGTTGCACCAGTGCAGAAAAGGTCTGTGACCCGTGCATCGATGGTCCGCCAAATGTGTGGTGTGATGGCGGCGAACCACCAGCCAGTTTCTATCCGCCGGAATCGTTCATCAGCAACTGTTCGCCGCTTGCCGGCTGTTCATATATCCAGCCGGCACCATGCACTGACGCTGCCATCTGTAACGATGGCAACGCCTGCACTGCTGATGAATGCGTGATTCCACAAGGTGAGTCGCAAGGCTTCTGCCAGAGCACTCCAAAAGACTGTTCTGACGGTAATGTGTGTACTAATGACCTCTGTAATCCTATCTCAGGCGAATGCCAATATGTTCCACAGGACTGTGAAGATGGCGACCTATGCACGGTAGATACGTGCGTTCCCAACGTCGCTGGCGGATGCGTTCATACAATCAAGACCTGCAATGACAACAACTCATGCACTGTTGACCAGTGCAACCCTGCGACAGGTGGCTGCCAAAATCTGACCGCAGGGTGTGATGATGGCGAACCCTGCACAGTGGATAGTTGTACCGCTGGTGGTGGCTGTATTTACACACCCCTGGATTGCGATGATGGCACGGTATGTACGGACTCTAGCTGCAATGAAAGCACGGGTGCGTGCCTCCATGTCCCAGTGGACTGCGATGACGGTAATATTTGTACCGATGACTTATGCGATGATCTCGCAGGCTGCTTCTTTGCACCGAAAACCTGCGACGATGGCGATCCGTGTACGACTGACTCTTGCTCGCCGACCCAAGGCTGTGTGAATACCCCTCAAGTATGTGTTGATGGCAACCTGTGCACGAACGACACGTGTGTGAACGGCATCTGTCAGTTCCCCGCAAAAGATTGCTCAGACGGGACAGCGTGCACCACAGACACCTGTGACGGTGCTACGGGTAACTGCGTCAACATCGATGTCATTTGTAATGACTCTGACAACTGCACTACTGACAGCTGCGACGCTCTCTTAGGGTGTATCAATAACCAGCTTGATTGCGCTGATAACGACCCTTGTACCGCGGATTTTTGTAACCCGCTCGTAGGCTGCCTAAATCAACCAGACCCCACCATTCCAGGGTGCGAAGGTAAGATTTGCGAGAACGACGCAGGCTGCGATGACTCTAATCTCTGTACGACGGATACTTGCGATCTTTCTGGTGAATACGGCGTCTGTGTATTCGAAATAAAAGACTGTTTCGATGGGATTGCTTGTACGGACGATTTCTGCAATCCGCTGGACGGGACCTGTAATTTTACCCCGAAAGCGTGTGACGATGGGAATCTCTGTACGACGGATTCCTGCGACCCAGACTCCGGAATTTGCCTCTACGAGGACAAAAACTGTAATGACGGTGACCCATGCACGGATGACCTGTGTAATAGCGAGACCGGCTCCTGCTCCCATTTGATTACGGATTGTAGCGATGGAGATGCCTGCACATCTGATACCTGCTCTCCCGGCTCAGGGTGTATCAATTCGCCGGTCACGTGTGATGACAACGATAAGTGCACAACAGACACCTGCGATGCGTCGCTTGGCTGTCAGTATGCGCCGACGAATTGCGATGATGGGCTACTGTGTACCGCCGATCTTTGCGAGGCGTCTGTTGGTTGTTACTACCCGCCCGAGACGTGCGATGACGGTAACCAGTGTACGATCGACTCCTGTGACGACGAGACTGGCTGCTCCAACGTAGAAAAGGTGTGCGAAGACGGAAATGAATGCACTGTCAACGCATGCGATACAGAAAGTGGGAACTGCCAGTTCCCGCCAAAAGACTGTTCCGATGGCACCGCATGCACCACAGATGAGTGTACGGAGCCGTTCACTACGGGTACGTGTGTGAACAACCAGATCGATTGTAATGACAACGATCCGTGCACGGTAGATACGTGCGACCCAGCGACAGGCTGCGTGAATAATGCGGTCGATTGTGACGATGGCGATTCGTGTACAACCGACAGCTGTACGCCTGGAGTTGGTTGCGTCAATACGCCGATTCAGAGCACCCAATGCGGCACATTGAATTGCGCGCAGGCGCCCTCTGGATTCTGCAATGACGGGAACCCATGTACGGTGGACACCTGCGATACCGCCACCGGTGAATGCCAGTACGAAGCGAAGGTCTGTGAGGACAACCTTCCTTGTACAATTAACACGTGTAATACCGCCGATGGCACATGTGTCTTTAACGATAAGGACTGTAGCGACGGCAACGCTTGTACGTTGGATTCTTGCAACAGCGCCACTGGCGATTGCGTCAATCTGCCAGTGGCCTGCGATGATAATAACCCCTGCACTGACGATATTTGCGACCCAGATGTCGGCTCTTGCACCTTCCCAGCCAAGGACTGCGGCGACGGTGACCTCTGCACCAATGATGTGTGTCAGCCCGGTACCGGTGAGTGCACGAATCCAGCAGTCGTCTGTGATGACAACATCCCGTGCACCGATGACGTCTGTGATCCAGCGACCGGTCAGTGCGGATTTACACCGAAAAATTGTGATGACGGCAACGCCTGTACGGCCGATTCGTGCGATTCAGCATCCGGTGATTGCCAGAACCTCGTATTGACATGCGAAGACTTTGACCTGTGTACACAAGACCTGTGCGACCCGGTATCTGGGTGCTCCAACCCACCGGTAGACTGTAGCGACGGCGATCTCTGCACGAACGACGTTTGTAACCCGTTGTCTGGTACCTGTTTATCGACGGACATCATATGTATCGACGACGATATCTGTACCTCTAACGCATGCAATCCGCTGACCGGAACGTGTGATTTCCCGAATGCCTGCGACGACGGAAACCCCTGCGTGAATGATTTGTGCGACGCGGTCACGGGTGCTTGCACATACGTGTCCAAATGCTCGGATACGGACCCATGCACTACGGATAGTTGCGATGTCGCAACCGGAGAGTGCTCATTCCCCAATACGTGCGATGACGGACAGCCCTGCACGGTAGACAGCTGTAGTGCACTTGGTGGGTGTTCTCACGTGTGGGATACGTCCATCGACGGATGTGCTTCAGTACCTTGCTCTCAGGACCAGGATTGTATTGACGCGGTAAAGATCGATGACCCAAGCAATCCCGGCCAGCAGATTGTGGATTATTGCACTGTGGCAGTGTGTGACACTGGTACCTGCGATTTCTCGCCGGTAGATTGTGACGATGGGAATGTGTGTACGAATGACACGTGCATAAATCTGCCGACCGGGTCAGATTGCACTCACACTCCTGTAAATTGTTCTGATGGTGATAACTGTACGGATGACGTATGCGATTCGATAACGGGGGAATGCTCAAATACGAGTAAGAATTGTGATGACAACAGCCTCTGTACTATCGATAGCTGCAATCCGGATACCGGGCTATGCAACAACGCACCGGTCAATTGTGATGACGGCGATGCCTGTACCAACGATTCATGCAACCTAGGAACCGGCCTCTGTACCAACACCGTAAAGAACTGTGACGACCAGAACCCATGCACCGTGGATGTCTGCAACGAAGAGACTGGCCAGTGTGAGTACCTGGACGCATGCGATGACGGAGTCGCATGTACGGTCGACAGCTGCAATCCAGACACCGGAGCATGCACGAACACGCTAACGATTTGCGCCGATAACGACCTGTGTACCGTCGATTTCTGCGATGAGACTACCGGTGAGTGCGTCTTCGATCCTAAAACGTGCGATGACGGCGATGCCTGTACCGATGGGCTATGTGATGCCGTCACTGGCAACTGTGGATACACACTGACGGTTTGTGACGATGGCGATGGTTGCACCATCGATACGTGCGATGTGGCCCTCGGTTGTCAATCCACACCAGTGGTATGTGACGACAATAACGCGTGCACTAATGAACAATGCAATCCGGCTACTGGGAGTTGCGAAACGTCCAATGTGATCTGTGACGACAGTATAAACTGCACTGTAGACAGCTGTGATCCAGTTGCGGGCTGCCAGTTTACAGAGCTCGTATGTACGGACACGAATCCGTGTACAAACGAGGCATGCGACGAAGCCACGGGGCAATGTATCGCTCCGATTAAAAACTGTGCGGATGGTATTGCCTGTACGGAAGACAACTGCAATCCAGCCAATGGTGAGTGTCAAAATCCACCGAAAGACTGCACTGACAATAATGCGTGCACTGAAGACCTTTGCAATCCGGCGACTGGGCAGTGCTATCAGGTTGATGACGCCTGTGACGATGACAACGCGTGTACGACGGATAGCTGTAACATCGTGACTGGATGCATCAATGACTTGGTGCTTTGCGATGATGCGATCAATTGTACCGTCGACTACTGCAATACCGTTTTAGGCTGTCAGCATGAGACCAAGATCTGTGATGATGGATCCTTGTGCACAACGGAGTTCTGTAACGAAGCGACGGGCCAGTGCGACTACACCACCGTGGTGTGCGATGACGGCAACCCGTGCACTGATGAACTCTGTTTTGCGACGCAAGGCTGCGTTTACGAAGCGCTCTGTGATGATAAAAATGTATGCACTGTCGATTCGTGTAACCCGCTGACGCAGGAATGCACCTTTACTCCAATCGCCTGCTCTGATGGCGATGCATGTACGCTCAACCTATGTGACGCGGCAGACGGATGTTTCTTCCCGCCAGTCTGCAACGATGGCACGGAATGTACGGTAGACCAATGCGATCCGGTAACGACGCTATGTAACTTTATCGACAAAGATTGCAGCGATGGTGATCCCTGCACGAACGACACCTGCGACTTCGAGACCGGGGAATGCCAATTTGCAGCGTATGACTGTGACGATGGTAACGTCTGCACCGTCGGTGAGTGTATTGGCGGTGGATTATGTGATTTCAGAAATACATGTGATGACGGGAATCCATGCACCACAGATAACTGTAATGCGCTCACTGGGTTGTGCAGCAATCCACCAACCGCAGAATGTGAAGATGGTAACGCCTGTACCTTGGACTTCTGCAACCCGATTTCGGGTGGGTGTTTCTACCAAGTTGTCGATTGTGATGACGGCAGTGCTTGCACTAACGACAGCTGCGATATCAACAGTGGCTGTCTCAATGAAGCGATCACCTGTGCAGACACTAATCTGTGCACTATCGATACCTGTAACCCGGCTACTGGGTGCGAGTTTATCGAGCTCGCTGCTTGTGATGTGCCGTGCGACCCGAACGACAATGCTTCGTGCGATGACAGCAACGCATGTACTACTGCCGTTTGTAGTCCGGACGCGAGTTCAGAGACGGGCTTTGCCTGTGATTTTACGGATGTGGTCTGCAATGACTCGAACCTGTGCACAATAGACGCGTGCGACCCCATTGCGGGTTGTATCTTCCTTCCGCTCGATTGCGAGGACGGAAACCTCTGCACGCTAGACACCTGCTCCAATGGTGTATGCGATAGCAGTCAGCCTACGGATTGCGATGATCAGAACCCCTGTACAGCGGATACCTGTACTCCAGGCCTTGGCTGTACCAACGTTTATGCGTGCAACGATGCGAATGCCTGCACGATCGACTCTTGTGACCCAGTGGAAGGATGCATCTTTGAACCTAAAGACTGCTCAGACGGTGAAGCATGTACGCTCGACTTGTGTAACAGCAGCAACGGCTTATGCAGCAACCCCGCCGATCCTTGCCAGGACGGTGACCCGTGTACCGTCGACGGCGTCTGTGATGACGAGGATGGTTGTATTTTCCTCCTCGACGACTGCGATGACGGAGATATCTGTACCGCCGATAATTGTATTCCCGACGTCGGCTGTCAGCACTTGTCGTTCTGTGACGACGGCAACGAGTGCACACTAGACCAATGCGACGCCTTATTTGCGTGCAGTCACACGATCATAGCGTGCGAAGATAACGACGGGTGTACCGTCAATACATGCAACGCCGAAGTAGGCTGCGTCTTCCAGCCTACGAACTGCTCTGACAATAACCCGTGCACGGTAGACACATGTAATAACGTGGGTGGCGTTGGGGTATGTGACTACGAGCTAATTGTATGTGACGATGGAAATGCGTGCACTGAAGACAGCTGTGATCCGCAACTTGGCTGCGTTCATACCGGTATTGACGTCGCCGTGGTTTGTGACGACGAAGTCCCTTGTACTCAAGATCTATGCGATGTGAATATCGGCTGTACGAACCCGCCGATTATCCCATGCATTATTCCGTGCGCGGCTGGGAATGACGAAGACTGCGAAGACAATGATGCATGCACGACGAATACGTGTGTGAACAACGTATGCCAGCCACTGGCTGTCATATGCAACGATGGCAATCCGTGTACTACTGACCTGTGTGATAGCGACGTCGGCTGTGTCTTCCAAGTGGTTGATTGCGATGACGGTCAAATTTGTACGGATGATACGTGTAATGAAGCAACTGGACTCTGTCAGCACGCAGCAACATCGTGTGATGACCTAAATCCCTGTACAGACGACAGCTGCGACCCGGTGTTTGGTTGTGCGAATGTGTATGCCTGTGACGATGGTAATGAATGCACCACCGACTTCTGCAACTCCGGTATTGGCTGTCAGAATACGCTCTCAGTCGTTTGTGACGACGGCTTTAATTGCACTGTCGACACCTGTGATCCCATTACTGCGAATTGCTCCTATACGGCACTGGACTGCGATGATGGTAACCAATGTACGGTAGATACCTGTGATGAAGAGGACCTCTGTACCAACACTGCCACCGTCTGTAACGATGGGTCGCAATGTACGGATGATACGTGTGATCCAGCGACTGGCTGTGTCTTCTCCAATACCTGTGACGATGGTAACGCTTGTACGGTCGACACATGCGATGAAGCCAGTCTTGGATGTTCGTATGGGCCGCTAGATTGTGCTGATACGGTTGAGGGTAGCCCAGGTATCAACAACGACTGCACTGTAGATACGTGCGATCCGTCTACGGGTTGCATCAATACGCCGAAAGATTGCAGTGACGGCAACGCTTGTACAACGGACGGGTGTGATCCACTTCAGAATGGACTGTGCACCAACGTACTGGTCGATTGCGACGACGGTAGTGTGTGTACGCTGGATTCGTGCGATTCGGAGACCGGCTGTGTCAATCAAGCGATAGACTGTAGCGATAATGTCTACTGCACCCTCGACCAGTGCGACCCGCAGACGGGCTGTTTCAACACCGGCATTTCGGGTTGCCCAGGTAACTCCGGTCCGCCGTGCACCACGGTTGAAGATTGTGATGACGGAAGCGTCTGCACGAATGACAGCTGCTTGAATGGCGAATGTCGCAACATCTCGGTTATCTGCGAAGATGGCGACTTGTGTACTGTCGATAGCTGCGCGCCCAGTGTTGGGTGCCAATTCCAGCCGAAAGATTGCGCTGACGAAGATGACTGCACCTTGGACGTATGTGCGGCAAACGGCCAGTGTCTCCATGTGCCGGAGCTTTGCGACGACTCGGATCCGTGTACGAGCGATACATGTCAATCGGGTATTGGCTGCGTATTTGTATACGATTGTGATGATGGCAGTGCGTGTACTTTCGACGTCTGTGATGCCGTCGAGGGATGTCAGCATTTTGCCTTAGACTGCTCGGATGGGGATGCATGTACGACCGATCTCTGCGATCCGATTTCGGGAACCTGCAGCCAAGCTCCGATTGATTGCGATGACGGCAATGCATGTACGACGGAGACCGACGCGCAGGGTAACGCTATCTGCGATCCAGAAGATGGTTGTGTCTACGAACCCACAGACTGTGACGATGGAAGCAATTGCACTGTTGATCTATGCGATCCAACGACGGTGGAAGGTTGCATCTATGAGCAGGCATGTGATGACCAAAATGAGTGTACTGCAGACCTATGCGACGAAGTTGAGGGCTGTTTAGTGTCGGTGGTGGAATGCACCGACGGTAATCTGTGCACGGTTGACTCGTGCGACCCCGAAACTGGCTGCGTCTTCAGTGCAAAAGACTGCGACGACGGTAACGCATGCACGTCCGATTCGTGTGACCAAGACACAGGATTCTGCTCACAGGCGCTCATTGATTGCGATGACGGCTCGATGTGCAGCTATGACAGCTGCAATCCAGCCGTCGGCTGTATCAATACTCCTATAAACTGCAATGATGGCGATAGCTGTACCAGTGATGGTTGCCTCGATCAGATCGGATGTTTCAACACACCAGTGAATTGCAACGATGGTGACGTGTGCACCAATGACGTGTGTGACCCGGTTGTCGGATGTAAGAACAACCCCGTTGTGTGTGCGGATTCGAATCCATGCACTGACGACTTATGTGATCCCGAGCTTGGCTGTCAGAACGTGCCCACGGATTGCGATGACGGTCAGCTATGCACCATCGATTCATGTAACCTGTCGGTTGGATGTGTGCATGTACCGGTTCCGGGCGTTCTCTGCCCCTGCACTTCAGATTCAGATTGTTCCGACAGTGACCCGTGTACGGATGATGTTTGTGTCGATTCACCGACTTCTGAGACGGGTAAAGAATGCAACTACAACTTGAAGTCATGCAGCGACGATGAACCTTGCACCATTGACTACTGCATCAATGGTAATTGCGAAGTCGTACAAAATCCCTGCAATGACGGTGATCCCTGCACGGTGGACTCATGTGCCCCGGGCGTTGGTTGTGTCAATACCGCCTTTGAGGGTGAATGCATTGTTGATTGTGCTGTCGACCTCGACTGTGCTGCGTTTAATGCGGCATGTACGGTTGGTCAATGTGACTTGACGAGCCCGTCCCAGAATGGCGATCCGGACAAGCCTTTCCAGTGTATCCAAGTGGATAAGGACTGTGACGACGGTGATGCCTGCACCAATAATATCTGCGACGTCAATGCAGGTGGTTGCATTTCAGAAACCATTACCTGCAACGACGGAAACGACTGCACTATCGATGAATGCAATCCACTCGACGGTTTGTGCACCACATTCCCTGTGACATGTACCGATGATAACCCGTGCACGATCGATACTTGTGTAGACGGAGAGGGCTGCACTGCCACGATAAATACCTGCGATGATGGAGACCCTTGCACCATTGGTATTTGTGTGCCGGCGACCGGGGAGTGTGAAATCGCTCCAGTCGACTGCTCCGATGGTGAGGCTTGCACGATTGACGCTTGTAATCCGTCTACTGGTGAGTGCTCCTACACACCGAAAGACTGTGAAGATGGCGACCTCTGTACAGTCAATTTCTGCGCAGCTGATGGTACCTGCCAAAGCCAGGATAAGTCGTGTACTGATGCCGACCCATGTACGGAAGACTTCTGTAATATCGAGACAGGTCAGTGCACCAGTCAGCCTACAAGCTGTTCAGACGGCAACGCGTGTACGACTGACAACTGTGTCGAAGGCAACTGTAGCAATACCCCGATTGATTGTGCGGATGGTAATCCGTGCACCACGGACTTCTGCAACGTCGTGACAGGTAATTGTATCAACGCTGGCATCGACTGCGACGACAGTAACGCTTGCACAATCGACTCGTGCGATGAGCTGTCTGGTGAGTGCATATCCACTGCACGTGATTGCACCGATGGTGCGAAATGCACGCTCGATAGTTGCAATCCGCTGACAGGGCAATGTGAGAACCCGCCGAATCCGTGCGACGACAGCAACCCGTGCACATATAACTACTGCAATGCTAATCCGCTCGCAGAAGCGACCTGTGAGAATCCGTTGATTTCTCAAACCTGCGGTCAAGTGTGCGTTACCAGTGGTACCTGCGATGATGGTAATGCGTGTACGACAGATCTCTGCATCAATGGTCTCTGTCAGAATGCACCGAAAGACTGTGATGATGGGCTAGTATGCACCCTCGACTATTGTGATCCCGCGACACTGCTGTGCAAGCACGATACATATCCTGGCTGTGAGGAGTTCTGCACCTCTGATGCTGAGTGCGCTGATAGCGATGTGTGCACCATTGACGAGTGCATCCTAAATGAGGACGGGCTGGGTTCCTGTGCCTACTCGCCTGTGATTCTCCCGAATGGGCAGATATGTATCGATTGTCAGGCTGGCGGTATCCAAGCGTGTGAAGCCGCTGCCAATATCTGTCAAACGTCTACCTGCGCTCCTGAAGGCTACTGTGAGTTCCAGATCCGCAGCTGCCACGACGAAGTGATTTGTACAACGGATGTCTGTGACCCTGAGGACGGTTGCCAGAACCGGCCCAGCGCCAATGACTGCGATACGGGTTGCGATGAAGACTCGGATTGCGAAGACGGAAACCTGTGTACGGTCAACAAGTGTGAACAGTCAGAATACTACTGCTTTATTGAAGTGGTCGAATGTAACGACAACGATCCATGTACGGCTGATTACTGTGATCCATACACGGGCGATTGTGTACATAAGGCTGATACCGCATGCCAGGGTCTTGGAAATACGTGTGACGTAGATGCAGATTGTGAAACGGGTAATGAGTGCATCCGAGAAGTCTGTGACGCAGCAAACTCTGGGCTCTGTACTTTCGAGCTCATCAACTGCAATGACTACAATACCTGTACGATAGATTCGTGTGACCCGGTCGAGGGTTGCGTGTTTACTCCTCAGCAGGATTGCGAGAATGGAGACTGTATCTCCAATGCCGACTGCGATGATGATAATGCATGTACAGCTGAGGCCTGTGTCCAGGGCACCTGTTTCTATGAGACGGTGCCACAGTGCCCCACAACCTACTGCACAGCCAATGCGCAGTGTGAAGACGGTCTAACCTGCACGCGAAGTCTGTGTCAGCCATGGGGTGAATGTGACCAGACAATCATCAATTGTACTGCTGACGGCGGTTGCGAGAACTTCTTCGGTAACTGCTTTGAAGGCTACGGCTGTGTGACGTACGGTAATGAAAATTGCGAAGCGGATTGCAGCGTCGATGCTGATTGTCAGACAGGCGACGCGTGCCTGGTGGCGTCATGTATAGCGGGCAAGTGTCAAGTGACCTTCTCGCAGAGTCCAACGCCGGATATCGACGGTTGTATCGACGATAACGATGCAACATTCGACCTCTGTAATCCGTTGACTGGCCAATGTGTATTCCCACCGAACCCAGCCGCTACGGGCAATGAGTGTATAGCAGACTCAGACTGTGCCCAGGTGGCGGACGACAGCTGCACTCCAGTGTTCTGTGAGACCGGGGAATGCATGATGCGGCTGATCGACTGTAACGACTACAATCCTTGCACTACGGATACCTGTGACACCGTCACCAACACGTGTCAGTTCGTACCAATCCCCGATTGTACGGGTTGTTCTGTTGATAGCGATTGTTCAGATGGTGATACGTGCACCATCGACACGTGTCCACAGGCAGGTGGTAACTGTGACTTTGAGCCTATCCCTGGCTGCTCACCATGTTTCAGCGATGCTGACTGTGATGACGGGGACAACAACATCTGTACGCTTGGGATCTGTGATATCTCGACCCAGAAGTGCAGCTTCATTACGGTTCCTGAACAGCTGTGTACCCCCTGTGACCCGAACGGGACTCCGCTGGAGATAGCGACCGAATGTGATGACGATGATACGTGTACGTTGGATACCTGCAATCCGGCGACAAGCCTGTGCTTGAACACCCCGGACCAGACGCTTGCGGACTGTTTGAAGTGTGACCCAGATGCAGGTGAAGCATGCGATTGTACGAAGAACACGGATTGTAATGACGGTGAACCTTGCACCATAGATTTCTGTGACCCGGTCACGAGCACATGTGTGTTTGAACCTGCAATTGATACCGCCGGTATTGCTGAGTGTCCAAAGGCATGCGCCACCGATCTAGATTGCAATGACAACAATGCATGTACGGTGGACCGTTGCCAGCCGGATGGTAGCTGTCTATGGCGTTACACTGACTGTTCTGACGATAAAGCCTGTACGCAAGACGGGGAGTGTATCGAGACAGATGGCTGCACATTCCCTGCAAAGTCCAATATCGTGCCGGGCGTCACCACGTGTACCGCACCGTGCGTCAGCGATGGAGATTGCGATACCGGGCAGCTTTGCCTACCAGGCAGCTGTATTGATGGAACATGCACCGTCACTCCGACGATTTGTAATGACGGTGTTCCAGAGACGCGTGACTTCTGTGATGCAGCGACTGGGCAATGTCAAAACGTTGTACAGGCGGGCTGGGCTGGTTGTGCGTCGGAAGCGGATTGTGATGACTCCAACGCGTGCACGGATGATGCATGTCTTGCAGGGTCATGCATCCACGCCCTCGTGACGTGTGACGACATGCTCTATTGCACTATCGATACGTGTAATCCGGTGGTCGGCTGTACGTTCAACGAAGACCCTGCTTGCAACGTCGTGAGCTGCGAGAATGGCGACGCCGATTGTAATGACAACGATGCATGCACAGCCGACTCGTGCGATATCGGCAGTGGATACTGTACGCATACTATCGACCCCTTCTGTGGGGTGAAGACGTGTACCGTGGATAACGATTGCCAAGACGGCCTTACCTGTACCTGGGATCGTTGTTTCAATGGGGTATGCCGCACCGAGCAAGTGTTGTGTAACGACGGCCTCGCATGCACTTCACAGTTCGAACAGGCACAACCGGGTCAGAGTACGACAGGTCCGCAGCCCGACTGCGTTGAGGGTATCGGTTGCATACTCGAGCCACTCGAGGATTGTGATGCACAGTGCTTCACCGACGCTGACTGCGATACGGGCGCTCCGTGCTTCGTAGGTACCTGCACTGCGGGGACGTGCTCGGTGGCTGGGAAAGTGTGTAACGACAGCGACCCATGTACGTTTGATTTCTGTAACCCTGTCACCGGTCAATGTGCGACATCGCCAGTGCCAACATGTGATGACACGGGTTGCGTGGAGGAAGAGGATAGTGAGGAAGTAGAGGGCTGCGATGACGGAGACCTATGCACCGATCCTTCTTGCATTGAGGGCGGTTGTGTCTATACCACTGCCAAGTGTAACGACTTCAACCCGTGCACAATTGACTCCTGTGACCCGGAAAGTGGCTGTGTCTTCACTGCCATCCCGAACTGTGGCGGTTGCACTAACGACGCGCAGTGCGAAAACTATGATCCATGCGATGTCGATACGTGTGATGTTGCTACCGGTCAGTGCGTCCATCTGGTGGACACCACTTGCAAGCCGTGTGTAAAAGCTACCGAAGCGGTAGATTGCTTCGATAACGACGAATGCACGCTAGATATCTGTCAGCAGGATGGGACATGCTTCTACCTGCCGACCGGTGCCCCAGAGTGTCAGGCAAGCGGTTGCTTCAATGACGGTGAGTGCAGCGATAGTGATCCCTGCACGGTAGATGTATGCACGAGCGGAGTGTGTGAGCACATCACGACGCCGTGTGCAGATGGTGAGCCGTGTACGATCGATGGACCGGAGCTCTGTGTCCCGTACATTGGGTGCGTCACTGAGGCGGATCCAACATGCGGCGGCCTAGTCTGTTCGTTTGACTTCGACTGTCCGTTCACTGACCCATGCGTGGAGCCGAAGTGCACTAATTCGCAGTGCTCATATACGCTGAAAGACTGCGACGATTCCGATCCGACCACCCGAGATATCTGCTCCAATGAGACGGGGGCATGTATCAACGAGCCATATGCTCTGGGTAACTGGAATGGCTGTACGGAAGATGCAGACTGTGCTGCGGATAACGCGTGTCTCACAGGCTTCTGTGAGGACAATGGCCAATGCGTCTGGAATGTTTCACCCTGCACGGACTTCAACCCTTGCACAGCGAGCTTCTGTGACCCAATTGACGGCTGCCTCCATATTCTAGACCCGGATTGTGAGGGATGTTCTCTGAATGCGGATTGCGATGATGGCAACTACTGCACTCAGGACCTCTGTGCGGGTGGCAGCTGTGAGTACGAGCCACTTCCAACCCCAGAGTGCGGTGGTAGTGGTACGCCATAGCCCGGTCGACGGATACGCGCGGGTGTCGAGCTCAATACGCTTATGAAACGGATCTGGACTAACCATCGCCTGTGGCTATGGGCGGTGGGGCTGTTCTGTGCGCTGGCTGGTCTCACTGACTATACGGACGGCATTGTTCGATATGTAACGCATGTCGTGGACGGGCACCCTTGGAGCGAGCTCTGGAAGCCGGTATTTGACCCGCCTCCAATGAACACTCATACGTATCGCCCTCTTACGGTCGCGCTAGTCAAACTGCAGCTTATATTGAGTGGTCGCGATGCCTGGTGGATGACAGTGATTCACCTCGCTTGTATTCCATGGTTTACCTTTGCGACGTATCGATTCGTGCGTATCCATGGAGGAGAGGCTGTCGCGCTGCCGGTTGCTTTGTCAGCAACAGCATTACCGTCGATACTTTTTTCGGGATGGATACCGGTGGAGTCAGACTCTATTGGA
>PKDL01000144.1 GCA_002863065.1 Pseudomonadota bacterium | reverse complement strand
CGTCGCCTTCGAGGCAAGCTCGTTGGCGCGTCGTGCATCGGCACAGTCTGTCTCGCTTGCGCTGGACTCGCTTCGAGATTACCAGTCTCGAAGGCACCCGCCTCGGTGTTTCTCACACCCTCGCGGGGTTTCTGTGCCGCCTATGCGGTCGTTTTTCAGACCGCTCCCACTCATGGGATTTCTCAGATTCACAGCCCGTATCCTTACGGTTGCGGCCTGCTCTCTGAGACAAACACGTCACTCAGTCGCGTGCACTGTGTATTTCAACAGCGCGAGCGCCTTGAGCGCCGTGCTCCGACGAAGGTTTACAGAGCATAATTAGGTTAGTCTCCTAACCACCACTCTCGCCCTTTTTCTCCGACCAACTCAACCGCAGCGTCTCCGCGTGCGGGCGTCTTAGTCGCGATTGGACCTCAGGGTTTGTCATTGTGTCTAGAGCTACTGTCTTCTCAGACCTAGCGCCCTTCGTCGATTCCTGGACTATTTGATCTAGTTGAATGTCGCCTTGCAGCGTTTTTTCACTAGATACTCGCTTGTCAGCAGAAAAATCTGCGTTAGGCGAGCTAGTCCGCTCGCCGGCTGCCGTTGCAGCGCTCGGCCACTTCCCTTTACATGGACCGTGCCAAAACATAACCCATTGAAATCATTTGATACCGCACCTGTCGTATCTGTGTGCACTTTCTTTTTTTTTGTCCACATCCTGTGCACAAGCGGTGAGAACAAAAGCCTAAGTCCTTGTGAATGTGATGAAAAATGAACATCGTTCATTAATTGAACAGCACTTCGGCGGGTGTCTAGCTTGTGTACACCCCGCAGTGGCTTGCCACAGTTTCCGATCGTAAAAATGCGCACCGCGATATGCCACAGCGTACAATGAAGAAATGAAAGATTCGAACGGCCTCTGAGTAGCTGTCGCCAACGCAAAACTCACCAGAATCGCCAACCGGATAGATCACTATATACATAATTACCAGCGCGCGTATCCGAGCGAATACCAGCGCCCAGATTGCCCATCTGCGCGGGATGGTTGCGTGCCGCATTCGCTTTCATGGCGCGACATCGCACCCTAGAAGTAATAGGTAGCACCCGCTTGAAACTGCGCCCCAATGTTCCATTTATCTGTCGGGTCTAGATTGTTGAGACCTCCACAAAACCCTGTAGCGCCTGCACGACTCGATAGGCAGTCGTTAGCCACCCGATCAACAGACCCTAGGTTTTTGTAGACAGTTACAAAGCGCACGTCAGCGTAAATAGCAAAGTGGTCCCCAAAGCGAACCTGTACACCTGCACCAAGCTGCCCGGCAAATTCCAACGCATGATGTTCAAAGAGACCTTCTGCATATGATAAATTTGTGAAGTGGACGCCCACGCCGGCGAGTGCATATAAATCAATAGGACTGTCGGGAAATACATGGAACATACCACTGAGCATCAGCGGCATCGTCTCCTGTACGTATCGTGATTGGTCACCATCTCGGCGGAGATAATCAAAGCTAAGCTCGAGCCCCCAGCGACGTGTCAGCTTGGTCCTAAAGTGCACGCCAACTCCACCCATGACGGGATTCTCGAAGTCGTCCAGACTCAACTTCTCACCATCAAGCGCAATCCCGCTTATACGAATACCGACACCCAATAACGGTGTTGGCCCCGTATCGCTTTGCGCAACGAATGCTACCGGGCGTACACGCCTAGCAGGAGGAGTTCTCACGGTAACCACGCGTCGACGACGTACTACTCTATAACGTCGCGGATGACGTTCCTCATCTTGAATAAGCATCGTCTCTGATGATGGTGTTTCGGCAAGCACGGCCGGTGCAGCGACTAGGCATGACATAAAAATAAGTAATCCAAAACGAAGTTTACTCGCGACGAAATTAACTGCGATCATAGTGGCTTGCTCCCGTACCTCTGCACGAACTGACTCTGGAAATCAGGTCCTCGGACGTAACTAGAGACGTGCGGCGAGAGCGCCTATTCATAATAAACCGCCGTAAAGCAAAGCTGGCTAAACCCAGCAGATTTGTGCGACACCACCGGATATGCACAAAAGCCCCTCACCACGAATGGTCCTGCTCGGAGCTACCGCCCTGATTTGCATGCACCACTACCTCGTAACCAGTGGATGGGTGAGTTATACGCTCGTAACGCAGTTACACGTCTGGCTACGGCCACTGCCATTTGAAGCAAGTGAATGGGTCCATTCGCGACCCGATCTGATCTCGAATTTGGGATGGGCCGTAGCGAGCATATTGATCTGGGGGATCCTTCCTGCGGTGGCCCTGCGGTCTGCATACGGCATTTCTTTTTCAGATTTGGGTTGGCGCAAACCACAAAATACGCCTTGGCAAGTTTTAGGTAGCTGCACGGTCGGGCTACTCGTCTTTATCCTCGCAGTGAAAGACCTCCCAGACTTTCGGGCTACGTATCCATTCTTCAAATCAGACGTCATTTGGCCGGATTGGGTCGTGTTCGAATGGGTTTATCTAGGCCAATTTATAGCACTAGAGTTCTTCTTTCGTGGCGCAATGCTTCATTTGCTGGAGCGGCAGATTGGAGAGACAAGCGTATGGATTACCACACTACCCTACGTCATGATTCACTTTCAAAAGCCGTGGCTAGAGACTGCCGGAGCTATTTTCGCCGGAGTCGGCCTCGCGTATCTCAGCCTCCGAACACGGTCCATATGGCCAGGTATCCTGCTACATGTCACCGTAGCCTTGGCGATGGATTTCATTTCCTTGCTGAGCTAACCCAATACACAACATGGTGCTAAGCCCTATTTCCTAAGCGGACAAGTAAACAGTACAGGGCAGAGACTTGCCATTGGCGACACGTACGCTATCTTCTTCGAGCAAAATATGCCCGAATGTTTATTGGGTTATCCGTGAACAGCGCTTTCGTACTTGAAATACGTGCGGCATCGGTACACGATATGGTGTTACGGTGAACCATAGACGAAATAGGAGTTCGTAATGGCTCGAAAACGACCTGAGCGCGCCGAAGAAAACGCTCCGCTCACACCGGAGGAACTGGAGGAGTTCAAAGTACTGCTCCAAGACAAGCGCGCGACCCTGCTTGGCGCCACGGAAGAGGCGCGTAAAAACCTAGCGGCGTCAACGGCAAAAACGCCCGATGAGGTGGACCTCGCAACGCTAGAGTATGAAGCGGCCTTCGAGAATCGGCTTCGAGACCGTGACAAGTATCTCTTGGGTAAGATCGACAAAGCACTCCGCCGGATTGAAGACGGTGAGTACGATGAGTGCGAATCATGTGGTTCCATCATCTCAAAACGGCGGCTCTTTGCGCGTCCCGAGGCCACGCTCTGTATTATGTGCAAAGAAGAGCAGGAACAGAGAGAGAAGGGCTTCCTGAAAAAGCGTCACTTGCGCGAAGAAACCTTCACATTCTGAGCCTCCCACGTGCCGTGAGCCGAACCTGATGGCGTCTCTTACACCTGATTCTCTCCTCAAAGTGCGCCATCAAGACCCCGTCGATGCAAGCTAACATCAAGAAGGTCGCGCCCCTATCCGAACTGAATAAGCGCGAGCGCGGTCGTCAGCTTGCGGCGTTCTCACTTCCCATCATCCTTGCACTCACCTCACAGAACCTGCTGAATATTATTGATACATGGATTGTCGGACAGCTCGGCACCCTCCGCCTCGGAGCGGTCGCTCTGGCTGGAAACGTGAACTGGGTCCTCAGTAGCTTCTTTATCGGGCTTGGTTCCGGGGTACAGGCATACGTCTCTCGAAAAGTTGGCGAAGACGACCTTGATGGCGCTGTTGGCGCACTCCGACGCAGCTTAGTGTTCACGGTACAAACAGTGATTCCATTCGCTCTACTTTGCGCGTATTTATCTGACTTCGCGATGACTCTGCTGACGAATCGGGCGGATACGGAAATACTCGGTACATCGTATCTGGCGGCAAGATTGGCCGGTCTTCCGTTTCTCGCCGCCAACTTCGCCTTCCGCGGTTATTGGAATGGTCTCGGTCTAGCGCGCATTTACCTAGAGACCATTATTGTCATTCATATCGTCAACGTAATGTGTTCAATGATTCTGGTTTTTGGTGCAGGCCCCATACCACCCCTGGGCGTATTCGGAGCGGGCGTAGGTAGCACGATCGCACAAGCTGTTGGCACGATTTACTACGTGCGTTTAGCTATGTCCCGTGGACCAAGCCAACGTTTTTATAACGGCGGACGCAAAACAGCACTCAGATCATTGCTACGATTGGGAGCCCCTGCTGGATTACAGTCGATGCTATTCAGCTTGGGATTTCTGGCGTTTTTTTGGATAACCGACAAGCTGGGTCCAGAAGCCCTCGGTGCCAGTCATGTCCTAGTTACATTTGCCCTTGTGAGCATACTCCCGTCGGTGGGCATTGGTTTGGGTGCCGCCAGTCTTGTTGGTCAAAGCTTGGGAGCAGGGAGACCGACCGATGCCCGAACATGGGGCTGGTTGGCTCTCATGGCAGGCACCGCATTTGGTCTCGCGACAGGGCTTTTAGCTATTTTCGTGGCACCTGGCTTATTGTCAATGTTTATCGGTGGTGATCCAGAGACAGTCGCGCTCGCCACAATGCCTCTGCGCATCATTGGGTTAGTCATGATCATTGATGCAAGCGGCGTAGTGCTTTCGAATACGCTAATAGGCGCGGGGGCTGCTAAACAAGTCATGGTCTGGTCCCTAGCCACGCAGTGGGGGGTCTTCCTACCAGTCGCCTGGTATTTTGGACTTCAGGCCGGGCATGGACTGATCGCGCTCTGGATCGGATTTGCAATTTATCGGTTAATTTTCGGCGCTGCGATGGTTTGGGCGTGGAAGGGCGATGGCTGGTTGAGGCACAGGATCACATGAGAGCATGGAGCACTAGGCCAACATCCGGTTTATGGCGGGCCGAGAGCGGAATCGAACAAACACCGTCAGGTCCGGGAGACGACCTATGGTCCATACTCCAAAGTTACCGATTGCTGCGCGTCGGTTTTCGACCAACTCGGCAGCTAAGGCTTTCGCGAACAGACTGCCGATTGCATCCGGTCCCTCCAACCGAGCTAATCGCTCATCGTTCAAAACACCGCCTTTCACCACTGAAAGGAGCGCATCACTAGCAGTGAAACCAAGGGAACGGGATGTATTAGCTGCCACGGGACGTTTCGTACGAGGGTCTATTTCAACGGTACCACTATCTGACGACACGAGCAGAGTACCTGCAGTACCGATAGGAACTTCAAATGTCCTCCGAAGCTCCCTCACTAAACTGGCGAGCCATGAAAGGACCTTATCTTCATTGAGGGCTCCCGCACTCAACATAACCGTTCGCTGTACTACGTCGCCTGACATCCACTCTCCGCCGTGTTGTCGTCTCATAGTACCGCGATAGCGAAATATTTGTAGACCACCCACAGAAGGCCGCCTTCATCGGCACAAATATTTTAGGTAGCCGGGGCTAGTTGACGCATACGTACAGCACCAGATAGATTCCACCACGTGAGTAGCAAGTTTCCGGACTATATCCCCCCGACCAAGATCGCCTATATTTCCGGGCGACCCACCGCAATACACCTCCGAAAGTGTAAGCTCGTTATCGAGAAGGATGACGGCAAAAGCTCCGAATACATTTTCGACCAGAATAATATTGCCGTAGGGGCTATGGAGGATAACGACCTCGTCATCGATGATGACACTGCGTCTCGCTACCACTGCCGAATATACCAAGATGACGACCACTATCTGCTTCAAGACTTAGACTCCACAAATGGTACCTTCGTAAATCGAGTGCGCATCAAAGAAGCCTTCTTGAAGCCAGGCTGTACCGTTACCGTGGGCAAGACCGACATCCGATTCCAGTCATTAGATGAGCGTGTTGAGGTACTGCCCTCCAACCGTGAAGCTTTCGGCAGCATTGTGGGTAAGTCAGTCCGGATGCGTGAAATTTTCGGCATTTTGGAAAAGATTGCGCCCACCGGAGTAACCGTAGTTATCGAAGGTGAGACTGGAACGGGTAAAGAAGTCGTAGCCCGCGCAATCCACCAGTTCAGTAAACGCAACCGTGGCCCCTTCGTAGTCTTCGATTGCGGTGCAGTTCCAGAGAACCTCATCGAGTCTGAGCTATTCGGGCACGAAAAAGGTAGCTTTACTGGAGCTATAATGGCTCGCCAAGGGCTATTTGAAATGGCCCAAGGCGGTACCATTTTTCTGGATGAATTGGGCGAACTAAACCTAGACCTGCAACCCAAGTTACTGCGCGCACTTGAACAACGCGAGGTACGCCGCGTCGGTGCAAACAAGCCGATCCGCATCGACGTTCGGGTTGTGGCTGCAACGAACCGCAACCTTGAGGAAGAGGTCAAGCATGGCCGCTTTCGAGAGGACTTGTTTTACCGCCTTAGCGTGGTTCGACTGGTGCTCGCGCCACTGCGCGACCGCAAGGAAGATATACCGCTGCTCGTGAAGCACTTCCTGAGAAAGAGTAGCTTCAACCAAGAGAGTACTGGGCGTGTTCGAGTCAAAGGTATCTCACGAGATGCACTCGACTGCATGATGAATTACCGGTGGCCAGGCAATGTCCGTGAGTTGGTCAATGTCGTGGAGAGAGCCTGCAGCTTCGCCGAAACGGAGTACATACAACCTGAAGACCTACCGGAACACATTTCAGGTATTGGTTTCATAACAACGCGCGCGGTGAACGAACAAGCAACGACGGAGGTCTCAGCGAACCTTGAAGCGAGCTCTGTTAGTCCTCCCACCCCCCACGGCGTGCCACTTCAGATCGATGAAGCATCCGGAGAGTCGACGGCCATGCCGCTGGGTCTTGCAAAGACGTTCAAGGAAGCGAAAGAAGAATGGATCGGTACGTTCGAACGCGATTATGTGTTGAATCTACTCCGGCGTAACAACTCAAATATTTCCCATGCAGCAAAGGAAGCCGAGATCGATCGGAAATACTTTCGCAAGCTCATGAAAAAATATGATGTCGACGTTGCTGCGCTGAAAGAGAAGCTCGGGTGATACCTGTTTGGTCTCGCTGAACGAGCGGCCGTACCGTCTAAAGGTGTCCAAGCAACCCTGGCCAGATCGGTCAGCACGCCCGGATGCGGCGAGTTCAAGGGTTACACTCGGCATCCTCAACATCAGTTAGTCCATCACAGTCATTATCTATCCCGTCTCCACAATTGCTGTCTGAGCTCGACTCGCCCGTCCAGCTTGTCCAAGACGAATTGGATACTGCGGCAATGCAATACTGACATGCTGGACCCGGATCCTCCGTACCATCGTTGGTACAGAGTCCGTCAATCAGGCAAGTATCTGATTCCAGTATAGTGCTGCAGGACCCTGCGTCGCAGGACTCAAGCGTACAGGCTAAGCCGTCGTCTACACATTTCGCAGGATGTTGGCAAACGCCCGACTCACATTGGTCGTTGGTGCACAAATCTCCGTCATCTGGACACGCCGTACCATTGGCCACTATAGGGTGGGTACATGCGCCGGCCTGGCACGCATCGCTGGTACAGACGTTACCGTCATCTGTACATGAGCTGCCATCCGGAAGAGAAGACAGGTCACAAAAGCCCGTTTGGCACGTATTCGTTAGACAGTCACTCCCGTCACCGCATGATGAACCATCGGCAGCAGGAGTATTACACACACCGGATATGCAAACATCCAGCGTGCATTCGTTTCCATCTGATGGACAGGTCGTATTATCAGGTACGTCGGTGAATGTATTTATACTAAGGCTGGGTTGACACGCTTGACATGGGTTCGATGAAGAAATGGCATTCTCGCTAAAGCATATTCCTCCAATAAGGCATGCATCGGGTGCTAAGGTAGGGATGCATTGGTCTGTCCCATTGCACTGACCGTCCGTGCAACTCAAACCGTCCGAATCGGTACATGCGGTAGCATTGGGTAACAGGGTCCACGCAGTTTCGCTGATACTAGGCTGGCATGATGAGCAACCTGAGGGACTCACTGCACCTTGTGCGTAGCAGCTGCTATCAATGAGACAGGTCCCAGGATTGATTGATTCAGTGCAATTGCCCGAGCCATCACAGGTATCTGAGGTGCACTGAAAGGTATCGTCACTGCAGTCCGTACCAATCGGACTATTTGCGTACGCCGCCGGGTCGACGGAATTCTGACATGACTTACAGGCATTCGTTGGAGAGGCAGTGTCTTCAGGAACGCATGCACCGCCAATTAAGCAACCTGAACTCACTTCAGAGCTGTCGCACACCCCTTCTAGACACTGGTCAGCGGTACATCCCAAGCCGTCGTCAGAACACGCCGTACCGTTCGGTCGATTTTCCAGGCTGCATTCACCATTAAAAGTTGACTGAGAGATACACACCCCAAGAGTGCATTCCGTATCTAGGGCGCTGCAATCGAGGGTTGGACCCGCAACACAAAGACCGTCCTGGCACGCGTCAGGGGTGCAGCCATCGCTATCAGCATCACACATGAGTCCATTTCCTACGGGCGACCAATCCGACTGAGATTGTGCTGGAGTGCAGCGCTGGCAAACGTTGGTAGGGTTCCCAGCCCCTAACAAATAACATTGTCCATCGATAGCGCACGTGCCGAAGGTGGGAATGTGCTCACATGAACCTTCAGAACACTGGTCAGCAGTACACAACAGTCCATCATCCTGACATTGCGTTCCATCTAGCGGCGCATTCACGCATCCGCTGGGTTCAGAACATGAATCTGCCGTGCACTCATTTCCATCATCGCAGTTGAGGGTAGTGATGGCTTCACACAATCCACTGCCGTCACATTCAGTAACCGAGGTGCATACGAGTCCATCATCACATCCCTGTCCCTGACTGGTCGGACTCCAGGAAAGAGGACTGTCGGCGTCGCACGTCTGACACACATTGTCGGGATTACCCGCATCTTTGACGTAGCAAGTGCCCTCGATCAAACACCGGTTATTTTTGAGCGGATGAGTACATCCCCCCGAACTGCATATATCATCGGTACACGGAAGTCCGTCATCAGCGCAGGTGGCTGAATTATCTGTTTGGACACAACCATTGAGTGACGCTGCACCCGGGTCGCAGCTATCGTCTGTACATGTGTTGTTGTCATCACACGGATTCGTGATCCCAGCGCAGACACCAGATTGGCAAGAGTCGTTGAGAGTACATTTGTTATTGTCCGTACATGCCGTTCCATCCGTACGGTCAACCCAAGCACCGGTCTGGGTGCTTGCGTCGCAGACTTGGCAAGGATTGCTAGGATTTTGCACGCCAGTCGCATAACACTCACCATCGATAAGACACGCTCCAACCTTCAGCGTATTTTCGCACTCAAAACCAACACCTGCTTCCACGCAACTGTCCTGAGTGCATTGCAAACCATCGCTGCAATCAATTCCTCCAGTGCCAAGACACTGTCCAGCTCCGTCACAATTGTCGCCTGTCGTGCAAGCATTCCCGTCATTACACGCTGTCGTTGTTACGACATCAGACCATACTTCAGGATTTTCTGGGTCGCATAACTGGCAGTCGTTGAGAGGATTCAAGCTACCAGGACTTCGACATACCCCGCCGATCAGACAGGCATCAGGCTGTAAAATATACTCGCAACTGCCATCACCCAGACATGTGTCAGTCGTGCAACTAAGTTCATCACTAACACACGAGTAGTCGGTGCCATTACATGTGGAGTTATATCCCCCCGAACACACATCTCCGAATGTGCAAAGCTGTCCATCATTACAGGGCGTACCCGCTGGTTGTCCTTCTGCATCGCAAACAGTACTGGTCGCGTCTGCCGTACAAATCGTGACGCCAGAGGCAGTACACCCGGACTGCCCTGAAGTGCACACCTGCCCGAGTGACGGGAAATGTTCATCGGTAAAACCGTCGCAGTCGTTATCTACGCCATCGCAGAACGCTGCTCCTTGCTCGCTGGGGGCATAGTTTGGAAGCGCATCAAAGCCACATGACCAGCCAGAAACGCCATTGCACTGAGGCGAGGCTCCTGAGCAAACCCCTGGCTTGTCGCATTCAGTCGGCACCACCAAGCCGGCTTCGTCGGTAAGTCCATCGCAGTCGTTATCTATGCCATCGCAGCTTTGCTCCGATACCTCGTAGCCTACGACTATGCTGTAATCGCAAGACCAGTTACCTGCTATGCAAGTCGCTGTCACATTGGCAGGATTGCAAGCGCCACTTAGTGTGCACGTCACTCCTGGCGTTGCCGTACCGACTACATCATCAGTGAGCCCATCGCAGTCGTCATCGAGGTTATTACAAATCTCAACCTGAAATATGTAGTCACTCCCATTTGGATTGGTAGAACAGGTCGCGACATTGGAGCCGTCATTCGCACACTCGACGATGCCCGTACCGCATTGCCCAATACCATCACAAGGTGATCCTAATGGAACAACCGCATTTAGCTCCGGATCAAACCATCCTAATCCATTATCTGTTTGACCGTCGCAGTCATTGTCCAGGCCATCGCATACCTCCGCATCGCTTTGAGGCTGGGTACCATCTGTGTTCGTACTGCACACCGCAATGGTGCTGTCGCCGGGTGCGCAAACCACCACTCCAAGGTCGCATTCACCGATTCCATCACAAGGCGAGCTCAACGGTATCTGCGTATTACTTACTGGGTCGGTCCAAGCGAACCCTTCGTCGGTGACTCCATCGCAGTCATTGTCTAGTCCATCGCAAAGTTCCACAGTATCGGAGGACGAAGCTCCATTGACATTCGTAGAACACGTGGCTGATAGGCTCCCATCCACCGCGCATTCAACGATTCCAGCACCACATTCACCAATGCCATCGCAAAGCGCACCCACGGGCTGCGCTCCGTAGAAAAGATCGTCATCCGTCAGGCCGTCACAGTCGTTGTCTTTGCCATCGCATACCTCGGAGGACGACTCTGACGCGGTACCGTCTAGGTTTGTGGAACATACTGGTAGAAGCGTAGAGTCCGAACATTCGACAACACCAACCCCGCATTCTCCGATTCCTTCACACAGGCTATTCAAGGGATATTGAATTCCATTCCATTCCCAGTATTGCCCTTCGTCTGTAAGCCCATCGCAGTCATTGTCTTTTTCGTCACATAACTCAGACTGCGCCTCCGCTTGCGGACCCGACGGATTGGTCGAGCAGACCGCTTGCTGCTCGCTATTACACGTTACGATGCCCGGACCACATTCCCCAGTCCCATCGCAAGGAGCGCCGAACGGCACGTTCTCCCATGACAAGTCCTCATCAACATTCCCATCGCAGTCATTATCCAGCCCATCGCAACGCAGCTCCGTTTCGCCGTCGTATGCATCCATGGTGTATCCGCATTGCCATACACCATCCACGCATGCAGTCTGAACTAGTTCCGGTTCGGCGCCACAGACACCTAGCTGCTTGCAAGTCGTCTGAGCTAAGGGCAGTGAGTGTCCATCTACAACACCATCACAGTCATTATCGATACCATCACAGAACGATACCCCCGGACCGCCGCCGCTATTTTCACTTGATTGGTTGGACAGACTGTCGCAGGTAAGTTGCCCAGAGATATCTCGACTTAGCGCAGCAGGATGGCACACGACATTGCCACCGAGGCATGCACCCGTGCCGCAACTGTCTCCCTTCGCCAAAACAATATTAGACCCGTCGGATGCAGAGTGTATCTCCACCCACTCAAAGTCTTCATCAACCTGACCATCACAATCTTCATCCTGATTATCGCAAAGGGTCTCTGCTAACGGTGGCGGGTAGTAACCAATACAGATAACGGCTTGCCCTTCGCCGTTTACCTGCTCGGATGCCCACACCGGTAGAGCGGGATTATCAGTATTCTGGGCGCAAACTGTCGTACCCAGGTTCTCAGCCAAGGCGCATAAGCCAAACTGTCGTTCAGGATCTGGATTCAAACAATCAATACTGGCTTCTGGATTTCCATCATCGATGAATGAATTGCAGTTATTATCTTTGCCGTCACACAACTCTGGAGCATTCGGATAAACGGTCGGATCGCTATCATCACAGTCCACCTCCGCACCGTATTGGTCACCATCTACATCAACAATTGACTCGCAGTCTTGGTCTCCAAAGAGACAGTCCTGGTCAATACCATCACCACATTTTTCTGGTGCGCCTGGGTATATGGTTGGGTCCTGCTGGCCTCCAGGGCAGTCGACAGTGTTCGAATAGCCATCCCCATCATCATCGTCGTCGGAGCACAGATTGGCATTCCCATCACAGTCAAAATCGCACGCCAGCAACACCGCTTCGGGGCTGAGTGACGTATCAGGAATGCAACATCCGGCGTAGGTAGACCCGGGAAAAGTTTTGGAATCGTAGTTGTTACAATCTTGCCCGGGAAGGATACCGTCACCGTCCCAGTCATTCTCCCACTCCACGCACCCTGGGCTGTCGTCCGTGGCATCATTACAGTCGTTATCTACACCATCACACAACTCGGTCGCCCCGGGATATGTCGCGCCGTCCAACGGAGCACAGTCCATATCGTTGGCGACACCATCGCCATCAATATCATCGTCAACGCAATCTTTGGTCCCATCTGCGTCTGTGTCAGTAAATTTTTCATCGGTTACACCATTGCAGTCGTTGTCCTTACCATCACAGATTTCCTCGGCCGAGGTATGGACAGAGCTATCGTCTGGGTCACAATCAACCGTGGCATCACAATCGGCAGCATTGTCACCATCTCGATCGGGACAACGATCGATCTGACCGTCACAATTGTAATCCGTCTGTGGCTCGCAAGGAATACAGGCTGGTACTGCTGCAAGGGGATGAGATGCCGCGTTACTGTCATCACAATCTTCAAGTATGGTATCCGCCGACGAACAACACCCCTCGATACTGCAATCTAAAAGGCCATCGCCATCGACGTCACAAGTCGGTGCAATAGCGTCCAAGCGCACCGAGATTACGCCATTACTATCGAGATCGAGGCTTCCACTCCAGGAGACAAGGGGGCGATCTTCATTGGCATGAAGTCCCCATATAACTGCGAGTACATCTCCCCGTATAATTTCGCCAGAATTGATCTGCACAACGTACGCTGAGTTCGTAATATCAGCCACGGTGGGTAGACTTACCTCGTATCTAAGAACGTCACTGTCGAACTGCCCAAAGAGGCCTAAGACTCCAGAATCGTGGTTCCGAAAAGTGAGTACTAGCCGGTCGATCGATAGGCCATCGGCAGGTACTTCGCTTGTAACCGACAGGTAAAAGTCCTGGTAAACCACGGTGTCATCTGGACACGAGCTCAAGGAAGCTAAGACGAGCATGAGTGCCAATGAACGGGCAGCGTTCACAAGTGGTATCCCTTCCGATGCGCTTTGCGGATCCAAGAGCGCGCTATTCACGCGTTGCCTTCCGATTCTACGAGCGTTCGCTGTGGCAATGCCTGAAAAATCTAAGATACGTCAATAACGGGTAAGCCCATCTTGCAAGTCGCACGTAGCGCGACGCGATAGATGAACTACAGCCCACGATTCAACGGCCGTAGTATATTGGCGACGGTACTTCGAGGCAAAGCATTGAGAAGTCTATGTTGTGCTTCATAAATAAAAATTTTTCGCTTAGGGGTTGCGCACTTCAATAGCGCGGTTACTGTTCGGGCCGATGAACACGTTAGCACTCTGTATGCCTGAGTGCTAAGGCACCGAAACCAGGAGAAAAACACATGAACATCCGACCCCTGCATGACCGCCTACTTGTAAAGCGAGTAGAGAAAGAGCAAACCACCGCTGGCGGAATTATCATTCCGGACACTGCAAAAGAAAAGCCCCAAGAGGCTCTTGTGGTTGCCGTTGGAAATGGTAAGCGACTCGATGACGGCAACGTTTTGCCCCTAGAGGTCAAGGTGGGAGACACCATCCTCTTCAGCAAATACGCAGGCACAGAGGTCAAAATCGAAGGTGAAGAGCACCTCATTTTACGCGAAGACGACATCATCGGTATCGTCGAGTAACTGCCCCGAAACCAACACACAACCACTGAATTCAATGTCATGACCGCCACGTTGACCCACGCGCTAAAGCGCCGTTGGTCAACAGCCGTTATGAAATGGAGACGATAATGAGTAAGCAAATACAATTTTACGCTGACGTGCGTTCAAGCCTATTGAACGGCGTAAATACCCTTGCAGACGCCGTCAAAGTAACCCTTGGACCTAAGGGCCGAAACGTCGTCATCGAAAAAAGCTTCGGCGCACCAACCGTTACCAAGGATGGAGTGAGCGTTGCGAAGGAAATCGAGCTCGACGACAAATTCGAAAATATGGGCGCCCAAATGGTGAAAGAGGTCGCATCCAAGACGTCAGATGTCGCTGGCGACGGGACGACTACCGCCACGGTTCTAGCTCAAGCAATTTACCGTGAGGGTGCAAAGTTGGTTGCCGGCGGTCACAACCCCATGGGAATCAAGCGCGGCATCGACAAGTCGGTCAAGCAAATCGTGACCTACCTCGAAGGCATGAGCATCGAAACCAAAGGGCACAAAGAGATCGCTCAGGTCGGAACCATCTCAGCGAATAATGATGAGACTATCGGTACCATCATTGCGGAGGCCATGGAAAAGGTCGGTAAACAGGGTGTTATCACCGTGGAAGAGGCCAAGTCTATGGACACGGAGCTTGATATCGTCGAGGGCATGCAGTTCGACCGCGGATACCTATCCCCGTACTTCATTACCGACCAAGACCGCATGGAGTGCGCCATCGATGACCCGTACCTTCTTATTTTCGAGAAGAAAATCTCGAATATGAAGGACCTACTACCTGTTCTCGAGAAGGTGGCTCGAAGCGGCAAGCCGCTCCTAATCATCGCTGAGGATGTAGAGGGCGAAGCGCTTGCTACACTCGTTGTGAATAAGCTGCGTGGTACCCTGCAGGTGTCGGCAGTCAAGGCTCCTGGCTTCGGCGACCGCCGGAAAGCGATGCTACAAGACATCGCGATTCTGACCGGTGGGCAAGTCATCAGCGAGGACCTCGGTCTCAAACTTGAGAACGTACAAGAATCCGACCTGGGACGTGCTAAGCGCGTAACGATCGACAAAGACCACACGGTTATTGTCGACGGTGCAGGTGAAGCCGCAGACATCAAGGCACGAATCGAGCAGATCTCCACACAGATCGAGGAGACATCTTCGGATTACGATCGAGAGAAACTCGAAGAACGACGCGCTAAGCTGCACGGCGGCGTTGCTGTCATCAAGGTCGGTGCTGCCACCGAGCCAGAGATGAAAGAGAAAAAGGCACGCGTTGAGGATGCACTCCATGCAACTCGCGCCGCTGTTGAAGAAGGCATCGTCCCCGGCGGCGGGGTAGCATTGCTCCGCTCGCAGAAGGCTATTGCAGACTTCACGCTCGAGGATAATGACGAGAATGCGGGTATTCGCGTCATTCGACGCGCGGTCGAAGAGCCACTTCGCCAAATTGCATCCAATGCAGGTGAAGAAGGATCTGTTGTCATCAATCATGTGCGCCAAAACGACCTACTGCAATACGGCTACAATGCACGTACGGACGTGTACGAAAACCTTGTGGAGTCAGGCGTAATAGACCCAACAAAGGTGGTTCGGGTCGCACTGCAAAACGCAGCTAGCGTGGCGGGCCTTATGCTCACAACCGAGTGTGGAATCGCCGATAAGCCTGAGCCAAAGGGAGCACCTGAGATGCCAGGTGCCGGCGGCATGGGCGGCATGGGCGGCATGATGTAAGCCGCTTCGTCAATGGGCTGCAAGGTGTATAGTACTATCGCCAGCAGCTCATCGGCGAGTACACTGTACGGGTGGGTTGGATACACCAACCCACTCTGTCAGGTCGGCCGATAGACCTGCCAGGCTCTCGGACTACGTGACGGAGTGCTGATGTCAGCCAGCGCCAAAAAAATAAATCATCTTGGGATAGCGGTACATAAACTTGAGCCAGCGCTCGCCTTCTATCGTGACCAGCTCGGACTACCGCTTGACTCGATTGTAGATATCGAGGACCGGGGGCTGCGCGTGGCGTTTCTGAAAGCCGGTGACGTGCTCGTCGAACTATTGGCACCGCTACGAGAGGACAGTGAAATAAGCCGATTTCTAGAAACGCGAGGCGAGGGTATTCACCATATCTGTTTCGAAGTTCCGGATATTCTTTCGAGCTTGTCGACTCTGAGCGAAAACGGGGTGCGAGTAATAAACACGACTCCGAGCGTTGGAGCTGAGGGTTTTCCAGTAGCATTCTTACACCCGAAATCCTGCAATGGGGTACTGGTAGAACTTCTAGATCCCTCATCTCAGTAGCATTTCGGTCGAACAGACGCTTGGAGTCAGACCGAAGACACTACTACTATCCTCTCAGACAAGCTGGCATCGCGAAATTAACAGGCACTGGTACTTTCAGTATAAGCGCTTTACAATCCCGGGATGGATGAAGGCACAAGTGCGGTAGATATAAAAATCGGGGCCCGACTTCAGCAAGCGGAGCCCTCACTCAGTCAACGAATGGGACGAACAATCGCTGCCCGCGAAATTTGCGCACTTGTACGCGAACGTTTTGATGTTCCATTATCTCCTTCTACTTACAGCCTACTTCGTTCGGATCGCCGGTCACCGACAGTCCAACAGCTGGTCGCCTTAGCTCGTATTTTTGAGGTTTCGCCTGAATTTCTCCTCGGAGAAATGAGCCTCGAGGGGGCTGGTGGGGTCCGATGGGCACGACGTACCCCTGCATTGAGTCCATCTCGGACACGATTTGCGGTTGCACTTGAGCGCCTATTAGGCGGGGCAGAATTCGATAGCGAACTTTGCACCGAACTAGGCTTAGTAACCGACCGTTTCGACACTGAAGATGGCCGCGAAAAGCTGGAGTGGGAACTTGGTCGACTAGCACAGTCAGCAGTGTTCCTCGGCGTAGCTCAACTAAATGTTGGGCGCCAGGCGGTTGACCATGAGCTAAGCGAGCAAGTCCGTAAGGTATTGGTGGAGGACCCCTTTACTCCGCAACACCTGTCCAATCGTCTGAAAGTTACTGTCCTTCGTAGCCCGGTACACAGCAGCTTCCGTGATGGCGGACATATCGGCCCACTACTAGTAGGCAATTACGGTCTTGAGGTCTTAGCCGATTACCTACAGGCTAATGCGCATGTCAGCCATATCGGCTTAGCAGGTGGCTTCCATGTAGCTTCTCTGGTCCACCAGGTTGGCCTAGGAGAACTACTCTGGCCCGAACGTATCTACCGCATCTACCCTCTCACAATAGAACCCTTCAGCAAGCAGAATGCACTTGCAGATGCCCTCGTTGGAGAACTGTGTCATCGGGTAGGTGCGCTTCTAGGAAGCGAATCCGTCCACGGACACAGCTTGAGAGCCTTCGGATATCTTACTGACGACGGTGATGTCGTGTTGAGAAGCCGCTCTGTTACGAGCGTACTCGACCAGATTACCGATGTGGATGTAGCCGTTTTAGGAGTAGGTGATAGCCTCACTCCGAACGGTAGCCTTCAGCGTGTTCTAGCCATGCAGGGATATAAATTAGCGAATCCAGAACGAGCTGTTGCGGACGTCTGCCTAAACCCAATAGATGAGAATGGCGAGCGGCTATCACTTCGACAAACCAGCAAGAATATCGACCAGCTTATTGGGATTGACCCAGATCAATTACGGCGCATGAGTCTCGTTGATAAGAACAAGTTGGTACTCCTACTCGCGACAGGAGCACGAAAAGCGCGTTCTGCCAGAGCAATCGTGCGTGGTGGCTTCGTAAACCATGTCCTTTGTGATCATATTCTCGCCCGGGCAATTCTTGCTCTGAAGGACTAAGCCGCTACGGGCTTGTATCTGCTCCTGATGTACTCCAAAGAGACGATGGCAGGCTATTCATGATTGATGGGTACGCTTCGCACGGCGTCCAGCACCCGGGACATTTCTCTGCCTTTACTCGGTCTCGTAGCTCAATACGCCGGTGACTCGACCATAGGAGAGGTAGCGACAGGTTGTAATTGTTAAGATCACCGATGGGTTCATCCCAAATATGGCACGGGTACACCTGCCCTGTTGGGTCAATAAAGGCATTGCCCCGCAAGGATGTACACGGCACAGGAGAACGGCCGCTCTTCAGGTAGTCACCGACTCGGCGTAGATACAATCTTTCCATCAAGTGTGTGGGGTGTGTGGGAAGTCCTCGTTTATGAATTAGCGAGCGAATCAATGCATGGACTTTTTGAGAGTCGGGGCGGCCGATCCCAGTATTACCAAAGTAGTGCGCAGACTCGTGCAGAATATTCACGTGAAGATCAGACCAACTGAGGTTGGGAATACGCTCTTGCAATGCATCGTATGCTGCATCCACGTACTGAATATTCAGGGACGAAACCGTCAGCCCAAAATACGTTTCTATGCCGAGCTTCCTCAGCCGCTGAAAGCTCTCAACCGTTTGCTCAAAGCCGCGTTCATCACCTCTCACCTCCGCGTGAACGTCTGGCGGACCATCGAGACTAAGACTGACCACCAACCGACGTGGACCACCGGTCATAATGGCTTTAACCACGGACTCCAATCGCGTAGGCCGCCTGCCATTAGTTGGAAAATGAAGCATTGCGAGATTGGGTAACTCTTCGATAGCGGCCAATGCAATTTCAGCAAAATCAGGGCGAGTCGTCACCTCTCCGCCGGTAAGATCTAGCCAGTTGAGTGTCCGTCTAGCACTTCGAAATACTTGTCGCCATTGCCCTGGATTGAGCTCCGGCGACCGTGGGCGAGACCATATAGAGCAGTGCTTACATTGCTGGTCACAAACCCAAGTGAGCGCTATCGTCAGCTTGAACGGGCCATTGCCCCGGTGCATCGCAGTCTTTGAGACGAACATCAGATCATTCAGACCGATGATTTTACCGCGATTACCTACCATCGTAGCTTCGGCCGGAGCAGCTCTAGGAGGTCGTTGGGTAAGGTCTGTCGCCACCGCGGTTAATCCTCCAAGGCCCGTAGCATTCTTGAGCAGACCTTATGCCACACCAACAACGAAGGCTGCATCGCCGTTGCTATTCATCAGATGCAGATCGCAGCTCGCAGTAACCTAACGGGGAATCTCGACGATGAACGGTCCCAGTTGCATCCGATCGAGCCCGGCTGCGATGAATGTTCGCACAGCATCTTCCGGTGATTCAACAATCGGTTCACCGTGTTGATTGAAACTTGTATTAATAACTGCAGGTAAGCCAGCTGCTTCCGTGCGCTCCAGCATGTCCCAAAGTCCCCGGTCGGCCGACTCACAAACAATTTGAGTTCTGCATGTACCGTCGACGTGCACTGCAGCCGATGCATGTTCTCGCAGCATAGCATCGGCTCGAAAGACACTAGTCATGGTCTTTGACCCCAGGCCTGTGCGACGCATCGGAGCAAAAGGCATAAACTCATCCCTGCCCAGACGCGTGTTTAATTGGTCTACCAATTCCTGCTTGTCTGGACGGATGAAGATAGAGCGATGCCCGAGGGCACGCGGCCCAAATGCGGACCTCCCACACCATCGAGCGGCCATCTCACCGGATATAATGGTCTGCGCAAGCTCCAACTCGGGACAGCGAGATTCATGAAAAGATAATGATGCGGCTTCCAGTGCATTGAGAATATCTTTTTTTGTCCACGTCGGACCAAGAAATGGAACATCCGGAAAGGCATGACACTGAACCACGGCTTCAACCGCCCCTACGCACAGACCGCCATCTCCCATATGCGGAAACACATAAACATCTTTGAATTCTTCTTGAAGCTTACCGTTGAGGGCCACATTGGCGAACAGCCCACCCGAAACCGCCAGCGAGGTTTCATCGCGGCGAACGGAGCGGATCCAGTGTAAAGCAACCTTTTCCGTTTGCTCTTGTAGTGCTGCTGCCACATCCTCGCGCCTCGCAGTCATCAAAAGGCGGCGCATTGCCGAGTCTCGTAAATCGATACAACAACTGCCAGGCGTGAGGAGATGCTGAAATATATTGCGTAAGACAGTAGGGTCACCATGTGCCGCCAACCCCATGACTTTTCCTTCATCACCTTCACTAAAACCCAAGAGATTCGTCACGGCTCCATACACGAGGGCAATACTATCCCCAGGAACATGAAGCGTCCGCTCCCGCGCAGTCTGATACGCCAAACGCCCACACTCCCCATCTCCATAACCATCGAGTGTAACGATCAGAGAATTCCCGTTCCTCGTGCAGGCCGCCGTATGTGCATGTGCATCATGGTGTTGAACCGACGCAAGCGGTGCATATATGCCTTGCCTACGTAGGCGAGATCGAACGCGAGAAATACCTGCTTCGCTTTCAAATCGACGCAACATAGGTACTTTCGAGATCGCATTGTCTGCGTTACGAACCAAAGCAGAAGCAACCGAAAGCGGATCTTGACCGGCTGTTTCAGCTCGATATCTCGAATCTGCAAAGCGCATTATCGAGCGACCATATCGCCCGGGAACAGCGACTAGATCAATCCGACTCGGATCCAAGCCTTCCTTTGCAATTAATGTTTCCAGTGCAAGAGAAGGAAACCCCGCTTGTCGTTTTTCTCGGGATATTCGCTCTTCGTTCAAGCAACAGAGGTATTTACCATCACGCCACCAAGCAACGCCGGCATCATGACCATCCCATACGCCAAGGACGTCCATAAAACTAAGCGCCCCCCTGGTCTCTCATACCAACCACTGCAACTCAGATTTTACGGGTGGTCTAGCAGCCCAGTAGACGGCTTGTAATGCAAATGCGGACGCCCACGTGTTCACATGTCTTGACGAAAGGGTATAGCGAATACCGCCAGTGCTGGGGTCTTGTAATTCAGCCAGTCGTTGTAAGCCTTTCTCTATCTCGGTGCTATACCGAGACGGATCCACAGCGGAAAAAAGGCGCACTGCCTGAGCAACAACGTCACTGGGATATCTTTCATTCTGAGCACCAACCCAGGCTGGTAATGCGCCACTTGGCAGCATCTGAGCAGACAACCAATCTGCCGCAGACAGCAAAACATCAGGATGGGCCTGTAACCCGAGCATTCCCTCCATTGCATAGCAATGACTGTGGATATAAGTCGCCTGGCTATCCGCATGTATTCGAAAGCGGCCGCCATCGTAGCATTTTTCGATAATGTCATCCGCAATGGCAATGGCGTATGTTCGTCGACCATGCCTTGCCAATGGGGGTAAGCATTTCAGTAAATGGGCACCATAGGATTGCGACCACCAGCCAGGTCGTGTGACGCGTGAGCAGGCAACACCAGAAGTAAGCCAATGTATTACCTGATTCAACGGGAGAGACGGTTCGCGCACAGCATCGATGCCGAGTGCGGTATCAAATGCGTAACCAATGTCGTTCCGTCCAAGCCACCCCTGCTCTGACAATTGCCTTTCCAAAACATTAGACATTGCAATTGCGTCTTGCGCTCTCCCCAACCAGGTATAGAGACGACCGTAAAGCGCCGTACATTCGTCGTACGCATAACCGGTTCGGTCTGGGTCTAGCCAACTCAACACACGCCTGTCTGAACCGAAAATTTCGGGTGAAATGACAAAGTTCAGCAACGCTTGAGCGTCTAGCCCATCATCACATTGGAGGGCAGTCGACACTCGGAGAGCATGCCACGGGATGTGCGGTGCATCAATGTGATGCCGCCCTGTCAGGGTTTCTGTGAAGTTCTCGTTTGATTCCAAGGGCCCAGACACGTCACAATGGAGAGAGAGGAGAGATACATATGCTAAAGACGCAGCATTCAGATGTGTTGACTGAGTCCGAGCCGCCGTCAGAGCTTATGGGTCCCGGTCGGTATCCTAGATTGAAATCAAAAGAAATCACCCTCATGTTTAGCGGCGGTATCGATTCAACTGCATCCGCCATAAAAATGTCGGACCACTACGACCGCGTACACCTTGTCACGTACAAAAATGGATACGGTCACTACCATTTTGACCGCACAACAAAGCGCGTAGAAGAACTCAACGACAAGTTAGGTAACCGCTTTCGATACACGCTGATCTCCACGAAATCATACTTTGACCAGATCCTCGTGAACAATGTTTTGCGCGACTACAAAAAATACCGATCAGGGTTCATATGGTTTATGGGCTGCAAAATGGCCATGCACATGCGCTCCGCCATCTACTGTCTTGAAAACGGTGTCCGGTTCATGACGGACGGTTCCAATATGGACACTGAAGAGATGGTAGAGCAGTCCCTGATGTCATTGAGCATGATCCAACACTTCTATGAAGATCTGACCGTGGAGTTCGGCACGCCGGTGTACGACGTGAAACGTTCCGACAGTAAAAATCTCATTCGTGAACTAAACCTCAATATGGGTATCGAGGTCCTGGACCGACATCTGTGTATTCAGCCGACATGCCTAGCGGGCGAACTCTACTACATGCCCTACCTGCTGTTTAACAAGCGAGTGAAACACGATGAGTACGACGTTGCACGCTTTATAAAAGAGAAGTCTGAGGTCGCCAGAGCTATCGTCAACGAGTATTTTGCCCAGAAGGGCGTAGACTTGGACGAATTGCTTCAAGACCGAAAGCAACAATTGGAAGAAGCAGGACCTCGTAACCAGTACCAAGAAGCGAGCTGAGGAGAGACACCATGGCAAACTGTTGCGGCGGTAAAAATGCCGGGAAAAAAATTGGTTGGGGACGCTATGCTGCCGGCCTAACCGTCTTCATCGGCTACCATGGCGCGATGCGAGCCCTTCTAACGGCGGCGAGTGTACCCGTACCTGCGCTCAAGAAGGTGAGGGACTTTCATAAAGAGTGCTTCGAAACCGATCTTAAAGAAATCCTCGCCTTCGAAGATATCAATCTGAATGGACGTCTCGACACCACGCCGTGCGACATTCCGTATTCACTTGACGACATCGAAACCGTAAGTGTGGACGACGAACCGGTGGTGACCATTCCGTTTACAGCCACGGACGACGCAATGACTGCAGCCGCTGGCTGAGTGAACCCTAACGGACCCACGAATGCGCTGATAACCCAGCGTCCATTGCTATGCGGCGAGGTCGTAAGGTTGGCGACGTACAAGCCCATGTGCAGTAAAGGATGCTCGCTCACCAGGTGCGATCACACACGGTTCAACCGGCAGTCCCGACCGCCGCAGCCGTTTGACAAAGTGACGGTTCCGACCCGGGTGCCAGCTCGCTGGTGGAACCGGCATCCACTCTCCACCCTCGTGTATCGGTACCGCGAATCGCGGCCGAAGATAATTACAAGCCCGGACTGCATCCGCTGGACCCATTGTCGTCCTATGACCAAAAATGAGGGTCCCGCCAATAGGCAGTAAAGCGATGTCAATCCGATCAAAGCGATCGGCAACCTGACGGTATGAGTCACTCCAACGCGCATCCCCTCCGAAAAACAGTCGATATGGCCCGGCATCGATAATGAAATTCACTTCAAGCGGTGCAGGCCCCGTGTGCACCGCTGGGGTTGCGGTTAGAGTAAATGGCCCGACAGTGGCTGACTCCCAGTGCCATAAGTCATGTACTTTCTTGAGCGACATGCGGTCGCATACCGCGGAAACACCGCGTGTGCCCACAATCTCAAGTCCAGGGTGGGCCAGTTTCTCCACCGAGTGAACCTCGAAATGGTCAGGATGTAGGTGCGACGCGACAATCGCATCCAGCTTCGGTAGTCGATGCAGCGGAATACCAGGAGCGCGGAAGACAGGAACAATGCGCATCACCATAGAAAACCAAGGGTCCGTCAACAGCGTATAACCGTCGTACTCGATGAGGACAGATGAGGTCCTTAAGTATGTCAGCGACAACTCACTCATACGACGGGCACCGGCGAGGCGAGACACACAAGCATACTATTTCCGTGAACCATAGATGTATCCCCATATCTCGAGTACGACGAGCTCTCGTTTTCCGTACTCCTCTTGCATTTCCGACCACTCGCGAACCGCGTCCCAAGATAAGGGAAGGTATTGCGCAGGCCACGGCAATGTCGCCGTGAGCTTGTTGCGCTCCCGGGTGATCTCCTCGGGCGTCTCGTAACTTTGAAAATAGGTCCAATCGTTGCGTTCACTCTCATCTAAACCAGCACGCGCTTCACTATTTAGTGTTTTGTCCGCTTTGGGGAACCGATGATACCAGCGAGCGTCCTGTGGTACATCAATAGCGCCTAGAGCTCTGATAAAGACCACAACTGTCAACACTACAGCAGCCCAGACGAGGACCTTCCGAGGAAGAGTCCACTTTGTACTAGTCGCCCAGGTGAAGCCTGCAGACAGCAGCAATGGTATTGGGGCCCAAGCCAACAACATGAAGGTCATTTTGACCTCTTCCCAATTCTCTTGAGGCCCAAATAATAGATAGACTGGGGTTGACCAGAGAACTGACGTAACGGCTATCGTCCGCTTGTGTTTACCGAGCCATACAAGACCGATGAGCGATAGCGCCGACAGGCCGGTACCGAGAGCGCGTGCCGTAACCATGAAGAACAGGAAATACGTGGGGTATCCAAAATGCGGCGTACGGATGAAATCGGTATGGAAAGGCCAGTTGAACAGACCGTTGAAGTCCCCTAGAACTCGGTGAGGAAACGTCGGACGCCACCCATGAAAATGATTGAACTGACTCGGATGCATAAGAGCGTTACCGAAAGCCCATTGCTTCCAAGCAAAATCCGGGAGCATCACGAATACTGTGAGCGCACCAACCGCCACCAATTCGACAAATCGGCGTGAAAAGTTCGGTCCGTTTCGCCGACCGTAGAGCATGTAATAACTTACTGCCGGGACAAAGCATATTGCTTCATTTCGAAGCGCAGCGACCGTTCCGAAGGCAATACCTAACGGAACAATATCTCGCCATGTCGCGTTGCTCCGCCGATCTAAGCGAAACATCAATAGAAGGGTGCCAAGCATTAGGGGAAATACGAAGAGATTCGCATTCATACGATCGACGCTGAGCATATAGGGATTCCAGGCGAGTACTACTCCACCAAATAGCCCTGCCCAGTCATGACCTGGCACCACCTCTCGGTACAGTAACACGCACAATGGGATCAGTAATCCGACCGTAATCGCGAAGAGTATTCGGAATCCTAGCTGCCCAAAAAAAGCGTACTCTGCGCTCGCCACTACACCGGGAATAAGGCGCTGATCTTTGGTAATTACACCGAACCCTCGCGGCACATGTGCACCTTGATTATCTTTCGTTGTCTTCGCTTTTGCTGCTGCATCACCATCCCGAATGTCAATCAAGTCATCCGGTAACACTCCACGAAGCTCCACGTCCAAGTATGCAGACTCACCGTTCTTTGTTCGAAAGTCGACCAGCTGCTTATTCATGTGCATTGCTGGGGCGGTAATATATGTATCCCAGTAACCTTCCGCCGGACCGTCATAACGAAACAGTGCAGCAAGGCTGGTCACGACCAGTACAACGGAAAAGACCCAAGTAAATCGACGGTCAGCTCTCACAACATCCTCTGACGACCGATGGTCCACAGAATCCTCATGCCATTTCGGATGCGACGAAAGTCCGTTCGACCCGCTGCACGTGCATATCGATTCACTGGCACTTCGACTATCCGATGACCAGCACGAAGAATTTGCGCAAGCATTTCCGTCTCTATCTCATACTCTTTAGACACCAATTTCAGGTTCCGAGCGATGTCTCCCCGTATCGCTCGGAACCCCGCCTGGCTATCCGTAATTCGAGCACGGAAGGCTAGGTCGAGTAATCCCGTCATAAGCAGGTTACCGATATAATTCGGCCGACTAATCGCCCCCTGATTCAGTGTCCCAGTAAAGCGCGACCCGTTGACTAAGGCAACGTCAGGACCCGCTTGATCCAGTAATTTGGGAATCTCTGCCGGATCATCTTGGCCATCGGCATCCAGAAATACGAGCCAATCGCCTGTGGATTGTTCGATACCGCGGCGAAGGGCCACTCCCTTGCCTCGATTAGGAACCAAGCGTATGACACGGGCTCCACGGCAGCGTGCCTCGAGGTACGTTTCGTCTGTAGACCCATCGTCCACTACAATCAGTTCATGCAGCTGTTCTCCAAGCACCGCAATGCACCCTTCAATGACACCGCCGATGGTCTGAGCCTCATTATGGGCTGCGATAACAACTGACACTTGCAAGACGCACTCCTCAAAATGGGAGACTACCACGGGAGGTTGCCGATGGTTTATGGCTCACGTCAACTCAACCAAATGCTGGCGTACATCGACTGACGGCGACGTTGCATCCTGCTAGGATTGACCCGTGACTGGAATACTAATCGCCGATATTGCGCTGTTCCTCTACGCCATTGTGCTACCCGGCATAGCGCTCGCGTGCGTTTGGCTTCAGTCAGATGAATGGCTGCTAACAGTGACGTTAGGCACCGCGATAGGGGTCTTTACCCTTCCCCTGCTTGCATTTTCATTGGCTGTTTTAGTCCGAACCCATATCAGTGCGACCTTCATCTTAATTCAGGGAACTGTGGTGCTCGCGATTGCGGGAGGCATCTTATGGAAACGCAGACGCACGAAGCTGGACGCCACAACTGGCTCCTAAGCATTCATGAAGACTCGAATGCCAACGCGACCTTATTTCGCGATGGGGTGCCGGTTTTCGCAGTGGCTGAAGGACGACTTAGTCGTGTTAAGTATGCCGGCGGGTTTCCACGCATGGCTATCGATGCCGCGCTCGAATGGGCCGGAATTCAGCTTAAGGATATCACTACCGTTCTACCCGCGAATGAAACCCACTTCTTGCCACGAATCGCTGGGACGTTACTACCGGACGGAGAACACGACTATTTCGGTGCACGCCACAAGGCTTGGCTCTACTTTCAACATACCTTGAGCCAGGGCGGCGCGATGCACAAAGCGGCACGTGGGCTCTCCCGAGCGATGCTCAAGCGTAAGTTTCCGCAGCTAGCAGATTTTGTCGACCACCACACCGCGCATGCATACTCCGCCTATCTCACGTCCGGATATTCAGATGCCGTGGCCGTAACTGCCGATAATATGGGAGATGGCTGGTCCTCTAAGGTGTTCGACTGCGTGAATGGCCGGTGCATCTTTCAATACGGGAGTTCCGCACGTCACTCGCCCGGTCAATTCTACGGTGAGGTGGCACAATTACTTGGTTTTCATAACCTGAACGCTGGAAAAGTCACCGGGTTAGCCGCGTATGGCGACCCCAATCTCGCCTACCCATACATGGAGCAGATCTTTTCGCTGGATGAGTCAAAAACGAAGTTTCGCTGTCCCGACCTCATGTGGCGAAACCGACGACGTGCACCGTTCGATACCTTGTCCAAAATGAAGCCCGCGGATGTAGCAGCAGCAGCTCAGAAGCGATTTGAAGATGTTCTCGTTGATTACGTGCGGCACGCAGTTCGCGAAACGGGTCGGTCGACCGTAGTCATGGCTGGCGGTTGCTTCGCAAACGTCGTTCTCAATCAAAAAATCCTACAGCTTCCCGAGGTGTCGCGCATTTACGTTCACCCAGCGATGAACGACCAGGGCATCAGCATGGGAGCAGGCTTGGCACACCTTGCTGAACGAGAAGGCGGCGTCACAAACGAACCACTACACACGGTCTTTCTCGGCCCGAGCTATACGGAAGAAGAAATAGGATTGGCGCTTGAAGCCCATGGACTCCCGTATGAAAGGCCGGAAAGCATGCCGGATACGGCGGCGAAGGCCCTTGCTGAACGCAAAGTAATCGCACGATATGATGGACGACTTGAGTACGGGCCACGTGCCCTTGGAAATCGGACGATTATGTACCCCACAGACGACCGTTCGGTAAACGACTGGCTAAATAAGCGGCTAAGGCGGACGGAGTTCATGCCTTTCGCACCGGTCACCCTTAGCGAACACGCTGCCGAATGCTACCGGAACTACGAAGGCGGAGAACTTGCCTGGCGATATATGACAGTCACATTTGAGGTAACGGAAGCGGTGAGAAAGCGGTCACCAGGGATTGTGCATCTCGACGGTACGGCGAGACCGCAGGTGATCCATCGAGAAGATAACCCTGGGTATTACGACATCATCCGCAGATACCATGAGCTAACCGGAACCCCGACCGTCATAAACACAAGCTTCAACATGCATGGTGAGCCCATCGTATGTACCCCAGATGATGCGCTCCGCGCCTTCACAGCTAGCGGTCTGGACCATTTAATTTTAGGACCGTACTTCGTGCGACAGAAAGCATCAGACACATGAACAAATAGGTCACAGATCGCATTATGGTGCGTGCTCTACTCGCCAATGGTGAGCTTCAGGGTATCTAAACGCTGGTTGACCTCATCGAGCGTTAGCTCACGGAATCGCTCAGGCAAGAAGCGTGAATCAGTACATTCCTTCACCGCAAGCAGGTCCATGAAGTCGAGGCGGTCTGTATGAGCCATGGGGCGAAATTCGGCAATAACGTCCTCAAGTATTCGTTTCTGGCTATGCTTTTTCGTACGCCCGGTCTGTAAGTCAAAAAGCCGGCGACCACGTACCAAGATGGCTTCCATCTCATTTCCACCGACGTCGAGATGATCGGGTAATTCCGGAAGACTACGGTGATCGACCCCGACTTTTTTCGCCATCGCGCGAAATAACGCCTGTCTCTCCTCTGATCCTTGTGGTGGAAATAAGGGGATGTGTACATCCAAGCGCCCAGGTCGCTTCAGATCCACCTCCACGAGATCCGGCCGACTGGTAGCGAAGACCCATATGATGCGCCCCCGATTCCGCGTATCGGACATCTGCTTTGCGAGCATGCCGTACACACGGCCAGACACACCATTATCGCTTCCACCACCATCGCGCTGTCCTGTCGCCTGGTCCGCTTCATCAACGAATACCAGAACCTGACCTAGCGCCTTCAGTATTGCGAAAATCTTCTCTAGATTCCCTTCGGTTGACCCTTGCCACTTATCGCGAAAGTTTTTCAACACGACACATGGGATACCGATCTCTCCCGCCCAGCATGTCGTAAGAAAGGTCTTACCGGTGCCTATCCGACCACAGAGAAGATATCCCATCGGAATCGATCGAAGTGCACCTTTTTTCAGAAGTCTAGCGTCTTCTCGAAGCCAACCCGTCGCCTGCGTATGACCCGCCACTGAATCGAGTGTGAAATCCGACTCAATGAAATCGAGTAAGCCTCGACATTCCTTCTCAATCAACTCCCGCCGCTGGGCGGCCAGATATTCCGGATCAACACGTAGGTCGTTGCGGGCAGCAAAATAAATCGCATTACGAACGTTGACCCGGGATAAGCCAGAGCATCGCCGAGCAAGTAATTCAGGCTCAAGCCCAAGACAGGATCTGAGCTCTGGCTCGTTCTCCAGTAGGGACCGAACAAAGTGAGTGAGCTCTGACTCTGAAGGGAGCCGCAATTCAATCTTTGCTGAATACGGGTTCGAAGACACCGTGGGGTGTAGGTCGGAGAGACTCTCTGTCAGCAGCACCGTGAGTGCATGGGCCGATAGCAACCGGGGATCAGACGACCAGTCCTGAAGTCGTATGACTGCCTCCGCATGCTGACTAGATACCCGCAGGCTATCTCCACGAGGTGCTAAGAATTGTGCATAGTCGAGAACGAGAGCCACTGAAATGGGCCTTCGAATCGCTTCATTATCGACCACCTGTGTCTGTGCCAAACACCAATCAACTAGCCGACCCAATAGCCCAAGAGCAACATCGGGCTGTCGCGGAATAGCAGCGGGAGACTTTCCGTACTGCGTCCCGTTCCACACATCATAACTCTTCAAAAATCGCAGCAGTATATCGTGACCGCGCGAGGCGCGGATCCCCTTACCCCGGTCGTAATGTACAACGAGGTCAAAGCGCCCCAACATTACCTCGTCGAGAAACGACTCGAGCCCCAAAAACCGTGTTCCATCCTTATGCGTTATGTACGGTACGAGGTCGCGAACTGCGCCATGAAGAATGAATTGAGATACAGAACCCGCACGGAAGTTGGACCGCATTTCAGCAGCCCACGCAGGGAGGTTAAGGTTTGCCATGGGACTCCGTGAGCAGAAAATGTAAGGAACAAGCCCAATGTTCTGCGGTAGCTGCAACGTTTGCGGGGTAACCCAACCTCTGACGACTACGCACCAACCTCGTCGGCTTGCTCTGGCTCAGCAGGTCCCAATTCCCGGGCGGGTGGCGCCGCATCTACCGGCGGTGAAGCAGCGGCCAAGCCCATCTGGGCTGCAAACTCGGCCAGTGCTTGCTGTTCGAGGGCGCTTTGCTCTGCCTCCGTCACACTAAAGTCCGAAAGCTCAGACATCTCAGTAGCGACACGCACCTTACCCTGAGCATTTGCGATTCGCTCATCCAACTTATCTTCCAAGCTGGAGAGTCCCGTCCCGTCTGAGTTGAAATTCGCATCAGTCATTGCTTCGGTCAGCTTAGCCTGTGCTTCCGCCATCTCCACACGGGATATTTTCGATTTGATCTTGTCGATGCGCGCCCGAGCTTCCTTGGTATACACCTCACGCTGGCGCATCAGGTTTTGGTAGATATCTTCGGCCTCGAGAAGCTGGCTCTTATTTTCCTCCAGCTCTCGAGTGACCTCTTTTATCTGCAACGCCATTTGCCCAGCCTTCTCCGTATTACCGGCCTTGAACGCCGCCGTAGCACGTGCAGTTAGCATCTCAAGCTTCTTGCCCTCTGACGCAATCTGCCCTTTCAGGCGTTCGATCATGCCAGCTTGCTTTGCAAGATTCTGATTATACTGCGCGCTCGCCTTATGAAAATCGGCGATTTCAGCCTCGAGTATCGCGCGAGGATTAGCGTCTTCCGCACTACCAATCAGTCGCAGAAACCAGCCTTTGATGATTCGAAATAAACGTCCCATATCTCCTCCTGCCGAACTCCACCCGCTGGGGGATGTTAGGAGCATCACCCAGTACCGTCAACGCCGGTGCGACTCCATTAGCGCCAATTCTTCCTACCCCTCTGAGTCTGTCGGGATCGGAGGTGGTTCGGCGGCAGCCGGTTCAGACGGTTGACTTTTCCCCGATGCGCTTGCGGCCGACTCCAACGCAGCTACTGCCCGCGCAGCGTCACGAGCCAACGCATCTGCCTCCGATTCTGCGGGTTTGACAGCCCTCGACTTCGGCGTACGACGTGGTTTACGTCGCGGGCGAGCTGCCTTCGATTCTTGCGCAGCATCCGTTGATTTACCTTCCGCTGGCCTCCGAACATTGTCTTCGACTGAGCTCGCCTCAGCAGAGTCTGCTGCTGCGATGTCAGTATCCGATGCATTGTCTGCATCGGTGTCAGCGGAAGTTTTCGGGCCCGCTGGCTTACGGCGACGACGACGGCGACGGCGACGGCGCTTTTCTCCATCAACCTGTTCCTCCCCGCTATTCGCCGATGAGTCTTCCGACGGTGTACCCTCCTCAGCTGACGCCTTTGTTGATACGGATTCCACCTCAGTACTTGCGACATCGCTGTCGTCCGATGAAGTCGCAGGAGGCTCTATTGCGCCAATAGCAGCATCAGAGACGTCGGTGTAGTCCGGCTGCGCATCGTCACCCTCACCACCAAAGATCCGCTTCATCCAACCGACAAAGCCACCTCGTCGGCGCTCGTCTTGGCGCGCCATCTCCTCTTTTTCTTCAGGAGATAGCTCATGTTCAGAGTCGCCGTCCTCATCATCGGTGGCCGCATCATTATCATCGCCAGCATCAGCCCCCCTCACGGACACTTGACTGTCGCCACCATCTCCATAGTCGGCGTCTGACTTTTTTCGACGCCGGCGGCGACGCCTACGCCGCTTATTAGTAGCGTCTGACTCTTCAGATGCTTCATCCGATTCCAAGTCCGGTTCCTGAGGCGAAAATTCGAAGTCCGTCGAAAGCTCCTCTGCTTTCGCCATCTCTTCATCACGTGCGGCAATCATGCGATAGATAGCACCGTGGTCTAGCTCTAGCTTCTCGAGGCCTTCTTCCGGTCGGGGTAGCGGGCTCGTATCCTTCCGGATGACTTTATTCCGAATCAAGTCCAGAAGCTGATATATGCGCTGTGGCGCAGAGCGGCCACCCCGCAGTACGACCACATCAAGAGCTACCAAGTTTGCTGGCATGTCTTTGTGGCCTACAACCTCTACGATTGTTCCCATCTTTTGCTCAACTGCGCTCAGCTCGCCGCGACGACGGTTGAGCAGAAGGTTTGCTATTCCTACCGATGTTGTCGCGCGAATATACTTCACGTTCCCACGCAGACATGCTTCCTCGATACGACGTAACAAGGATAGACCGGCAGATGCGGGCGCTCGTACTTGTCCAGTGCCATCGCAGGCTTCACAACGCCGAGTGATCTGGGTCATCAAACTTTTTCGAAGGCGCTGTCGCGAAAGCTCCATCAAGCCAAATTGGCTGATTCGGCCGAATTTGATTTTCGACTTGTCGTCCGTGAAAGCTTTCCGCAACTCAGTCTCGACGTGGCGAACATTCTTTCGTTCACGCATGTCGATGAAGTCCACCACTATCAATCCACCCATGTCGCGAATTTTCACCTGGCGGGCCACTTCATGTGCTGCTTCAAGGTTAGTTTTGAGGGCGGTTTCCTCAATATCTTGTCCCTTGACCTTTCCTGAGTTGACATCAACCGCAACGAGCGCCTCGGTTTGATCGATCACGATCGATCCACCGTTTGGTAACGGCACCTCGCGAGCAAACACGCTTTCAACCTGGTCTTCCACTGCGAATTTTACAAAGAGTGGTGCAGTGCCCTCGTATAGGCGCAAGGTCTGACGCGCGACCGGCATGAGAACACTCATGAAGTCACCTATCTCTTTGAGCGTGCTACGGTTGTTGCACCAGATCTCATCAACATCATCCGTAAAATAATCCCGAATGAATCGCACAGCGTGAGACCGGTCTTTGTAAATGAGACCAGCACCCTGCCGACGAGAGAAGTTGGACTCAATCGACTCATAAAGTTTCGTCAGATACAGCAGATCTTTTTTTAGCTCCATCGGACGCTGCTGCTGACCCGCAGTTCGAATAATGACCCCAAAGCCATCAGGCACACTAATAGCAGCTATGACTTCCTTGAGTCGGCGGCGTTCAGTATCGCCGAGACGCCGGCTGATGCCCGATTTGTCGCTCTCAGGCATGAGGATGAGGTAACGCGACGGCAACGACACGAAGGTAGTAAGGGTCGCACCCTTCGTACCGATTTCGTCCTTCACAACCTGCACCATCAGCTCCTGCTTTTCCTTGAGAAGCAAGCTGATGTCTGGTCGTTTGTCAGTAATACCTTTTGGCCACAAACGGCGATGCACCTCTGAAAGTGGCAGGAACCCCTGTTTTTCTTCCCCGAAGTCAATGAATGCCGCTTGAAGGCTAGGCTCTACTTTATGAACCACCCCTTTGTAGATATTTCCGCGGCGGCCTTCACCGCCTTTGGCTTCAATTTCTAAATTTTCGAGTCGCCGAGAGTCGATAATTGCAACCCGGCTTTCTTCCTCATCGACCGAGATTAACATCCGCTTGGTCATGGCTTGCTCCTTGAGTACACCGCGGCCTCAAACACCAGAGCGTAGGCTCTAGTAGTTTCGAGCAGGTCTCTCTGATGAACAGAGGCTGCGGTGTTTTTGGGCTTCGCGCGGCTCGTGTCAGATACCACTGTCCGAGTCGCTAGTGTCTGCCGATGGGGTCTCTCCATCGGGCGACAATCCATCTGCGTTGTCTGCAGAAGAAGAGTCCTCACTAGCGGCTTGCGTGTCTGATTCGTCGTCAGCATCGAGGCTGGCGATGTCCGCGTCCGAAGCGCTGGTAGTATCTGTTTCAGCGTTCGAATCATCCGTGTCCGATATTATGTCTGAGCCAGCTGCCCCGACATCGACGAGACTCACCCGAATATCCTCACCCATCGCAGGAAACTCTGCATCTCGTTGCTCTGGAAAGCATACACCGCTCTCCTTCACAGCCCCCCGCGGGCAAATCTCATCGGGCACACATGCGGCGCTGAAACACGTCAACAGCCCTAGTCCGATAATAATCCGTTGGGGATGTAGGGATTCGAAAAGGATTGGAGAGCCTCCCGTGTGGGGCGCATATCGCCGGTCTCACAACGGCGCGAACACTAACCTCAGACACCGTCATAGTCAATTCTAGAGGTACTCTCCGAGCAGACTATCGAGCAGATGATTGAAGAATTGGATGAGACGAGCTGCTGAGCATACTTTGTGATGACAGTTTGACAACGGCAATAGATACTCCGGGCTCATGCAAACGGTTGGTCCGGTCTTGATTGCTGTAACGCTTGTCGGCGCTATGCAGTGGTATGTGCTAACAGTTCCGCCAAGACCGCCACTCTCAAAAGCGCAACCCGAATGGACTGCAACAACGGGGCTTCCGAACGCTAGCATCCTGAGCGGAGGTAAGCGTTGCTCAGCCTGGGTCGGTACACGCTATCAATGTGGAGAGCGCCCTTGGGAATGGGCCGGCGCATACATCGGAAGTGTGCAGTCAGAGGGAGTAAGCGATAAGCGTGTGTGTACTTGGATTCATCCGCGCCAAGGAGGGGCGAACCAAATCACCTACCGTAAAGTATCTGCTGCCTCTCGAGTGTCTGGATACATCGGATTACTAGATTCCGCCCGCAACGGAGCGCATATCTCGGCAACACTCAAGATAAATGGCAATCGAGTCTGGAATGTTCGGATGACGGATGAGTATCGTGGCTGGCATACCTTCGATATCAAAGCACCTCGTGCGAGTCTTGGACCGATGAATATCTCAATTGAGCTCACCACACCAAATCCGGCGTGGCGTCATGTGTGCTTCCAACTCACCGTTGACAAGTTGAGCGCTTCCTCGCACGGAGAGACGCTTTGACTCGACGTCTTTTCCCGACCGTGACGCTGACGGTCTGTTGCCTTATGCCCTCTATCGTCGGCTGGCTCTTTCCATTAGATGTCGAACGAGTCGCTGCACAATCGCTACTTCAACCCGACCTAAGTGCAGCAATGCGGGATGGCCTGATGCCCGGGCAAGCACTATGGACTTCGCTAGGTAGGCTGATATTTGAAGATGCATCATTGGCGCTGTCGTTTGCGGCGGGCTTAGCGACCTCTTTGGGAATAATGCTCGTTTTAGCCACGACTTGGCGCCTTGCAGGGCGCTCGGCAGCACTCATGGCAGCCGTAGTGACGTTGACGCTCCCGGTTACATGGGGCTTGGCTGGGAGACCTGGTCCTGAGGCATTTATATTTTTCTCGATATGTTTGCTCTTTCTCGTCAATACGGTCGACTCAGGTACGATCTTGGGTGCCTGGATGACGACTTCTGCTCTGATAGTGACGATACTCACTTGGTCATATGGCGCTATCATCTGGATAGCCTGGTTCGTGCTGGAAATACACCGCCATCGTACAGTACGGAATACGGCTTCCAGCGTCGTGGAACTCCGACCGGTTCATATAAGAACACTGCTGGCGCTTATTCTCGCCCCGCTCATAGCCATCGCCCTTTGGCCTCACGACCCAATGGAACTAGGTGCGTTACTGACAACCGCCATCGGCCACCCTATGCGCGTCCCATACCCAAATATCCGAGCTGATGGAGTACTGCTCGTCTCGGGACTAGCCCGTACGCCTGGCATTGTAACTGGACTCGCCTTATCCGCCGCCGCATTCCCACTGCTCTGGACCATAATGGCATTCGCTCAAGCGAAGGCGTACACCCGTACCGACCATCCAGTACGCCGTGGAACTGTCATTTTGTCTTTTGCACTTGTCACCCTAGTCGCAATCAACGGCGGACCCTGGGGACTGCGATACTCAGGAATGGTATGTCTCACGCCGCCAATCATCTTCTTCGCTGGAATCGGTATGGTTCGCGTAGGCCGATATATTCGGGCACAACGTAATACAGCTATCCGAATACTGGTTGCCGTCGTATTCATGTTCGCACTGAGCGGCAGTTTGAGCCTTCTACCGATGCGCAGCACGTCAGGACCACGTCAGCTCGGGAAATGGCAACTACCTGGTGACCAGTCTTTGCCGGCGGAATTCATTGGACAGCTAAATGAGAGTCTACCGCCATCTGCCACGTTACATGTACTAGAGCAGAACAGCGATTATCGCGAGCTAGTAGCGTCATTGGTGGCGCGACAAATTCTTCGCCCCGATATCCAAATCAAACCGTTGTATGAAAGTCAGTTTATTGTCGTACCAAGCACACCTACTAGCAACATCTCAGAGCTAATCGACGACTTGAGAGGCGAAGTAGAAACAGAGGTCATCGACGGAGTGGACCGCTATCAGCTAATAAAATTGTAAGGTGAGGCGAAGTTATTGTCGGTCCTGATTGGCAACTAGCGACTTCAATTGAGAGCTGTCTCGACGAAAGTACTTCGCGCCCGCAACGTTCGAATTGTACTTAAAAATACACCAGAGGGCTGATACGCCGTCGCGCCAGGTGATCTTTTTACCTTCTTCATAGGTACGCCCGTGATAGCTAATCGGTACTTCGTAGACCACCACATCTCTCATCTTTGCAAGTTTGGCAGTCACCTCGGGCTCAAAACCAAAGCGGTCCGACTCCAGCACGATATTTTGGATGACTTCGCGCTTGAAGACTTTGTAGCAGGTTTCCATGTCCGTAAGATTCAGGTCGGTGGCCAGATTCGATAAGAAGGTCAGGAATTTATTACCCATCGTGTGTCGATAATAGAGCACGCGTCCCGCGCCTCCCTGGAACCGTGACCCATAAACAACATCCGCACGTCCCGCCTCGATGGGCGCTAGTAACTTGGGGTAGTCGTCCGGAGTATACTCAAGGTCAGCGTCCTGGATAATGACGACATCCCCAATTGCTTCAGAAAATCCTCGCCGTAGAGCCGCACCCTTACCCATATTTTGTGGTTGAAGATACACCTTGACCACGGGATCATGCTCGTACTGCTTCAGTACTTCTCGTGTATCGTCAGTAGAGCCATCGTCGACAATGATAATTTCCTTGTCGTACGGAGTAGCTTTTACCACGGCGACAATTTCCTCGACGGTCGTTTCTTCATTGTAACACGGAATAATAATACTGAGCTTCATCAGGTTCTCCCGTTCTGAAAGCGCGAGTGCCTCCAGCGCAATAACGCAACGTCCCTCAACATAGCAAGCGAATGATATACAGCATGGACATGCGTTCGCTCATCGTTCGCCCACAGTACGGGGACTTCCACTACTTTAAAGCCCCGTTTTCGAGCAAGAAAGAGTACTTCTACATCGAATGCAAAGCCCTCGACGGTCACATCCGCAAAAAGCTCCCGCGCCACTGAACCTTCAAAAAGCTTGAAGCCACATTGCGTATCGCTGATGCCCCCGACAGCTAAAACTTGCACAATGCGATTGAATGTACGACCCATCGCTTCTCGGTATAGAGGCTGGCGTTGCGTTACTTTACTCCGGTCAACCGCTCGCGACCCAATCGCAATATTTGAAAACGCCAAGGCAGACGCCAATCTCGAGTACTCGCCAATCGGCGTAGACAAATCGGCGTCGCTAAACAGGATGTAGTCGCCCCGGCTCTCAAGAACCCCGTGCCTGACCGAGTATCCCTTACCTCGGTTCGTACCATTCGAGAGCACCCGTATTCGCGGATCGGGCAGCTGCGCTACATTCAACGTATCATCTGTACTACCGTCATCAACGACCAGCACTTCGGTGGCGAACTGCTGCAAGTTTGCCCATGCAAGGATCTTTTCTAGCGTTGGTCCCAAACGTTCTGCTTCGTTGTAGGCAGGAACAATGACCGATAGGAGTCCGTCTTTCACGCAGGAGGCAGGTAGGTGAGAACGTCGCACAAGTCAAGCAGTTCAATCGTTTCAAACATCGGCACCAGCTTGACGTACGTCTCCTGTACTTATTGAAGCAACGACGGCAACGGATAGATTACTGCAGACTCTGATGCCATTCTCTGGGGATGAACGCACGTTCTACGCTGGTGTAACTACAAGAATCGGCACTATTGTTATTGTGCTTTCAGCCCCTAAAAATTCGGTTCCTCGTGGCTGAACAAACCTTAGGAGGCTAAGCCATGCAAAGCAAAAAATGCGTCATTGGTGAAAGTTAGGACATGGCATCTACGAAGGCAGCGATTGCGCTGAGCACACTTTGGATGACGAGATAGCATGCACAGCTCCCCCTCCGGGACCGAAGTCTACAGGCGATGATTCCTGGATAACAGTTGGCCAACATGGTGACTGCGCAGCACTGAAACGGACTGCAGAATTGCTTCGAATCCGGTGGTTCGGGCGGTATGATTTTCATGTTGCCCAGAGTGCAGAGAACTCCAAGCAATGGGAACTGCGCCTTCGCCATCATTACTCTCGACAGGATACACTGGTACTCGCTAACGCACCGGTTTGACAGCGGCGCGGTGTGGCTGCGAGAGTGACCCGTCTTCGGAAATGATTGATCTGAAGGGAAGTACGGGGCGCGCCATGTCGAACATCCAGCCGTTGAATCGGGAACAGAAAATCGTACTGCTTCAGGTTGCGAGGCAGGCAATTTTTAACTCCATCCACCGGGGTCGAGAGCTACAACCCGAAACAGATGACTCTCGATTAGAGGAAAAACAGGGCGTATTTATTACGCTGACGACACGTGGAACCGACCGTGGCTGCGTCGGTACGTTTGACGGCGACGGTCCGCTCATAAATACAGTCGTTGATTTGTCGATCCGAGCGGCGTCCGAAGAATCCGGTTTCCCAAGACTGGCCGTCCAAGACCTCCCACACACCGATATCGAACTCAGTGTTGTGAGCCCGCTAAAGGGAGCCTACCCAGAACAGGTAGAACTTGGTGTGCACGGCCTTTTTATCGTGCGAGGACGTAGTCGTGGCGTGTTACTTCCTCAAGTAGCGACGCAAATGGAGTGGGACCGTGAACAATTCCTGCGCCAAACTTGCGTGAAAGCTGGGCTACCTGAGGATGCCTATCAGGATGATGACTGCTTTGTGTACGTATTTACGGCAGAAGTATTTTCAGAATCTCAGATCCGCGCAGGTGAGTAATGACTCGGTTCCTCGTGATTGTGTGGGGGCTCGCCACTCTGAGCGGATGCCATGACCCAGACAGTTTCCTGTCAGGGAAGTGGTTCAGTGACGAACTCACTCTACAAGAAAACACTGGCGATGCAGCCGCTCTAGCGCAAATTCTTGGCTGTAAGACCGAGAATTGTGAACTCTTTATTGAAATGAATCTGGGACATTATGGCCAAGATGTCGTCGGCGTACTGCGGCTATATCGGGACGAAAACCGAGTATCTCCCGCAACCTGCGAGGTCGAGGGCTGTAGTTGCCGCTCAATACGTGGAGCATATCGAGGTGACGATGTCTTTCGATTCAACTTTCTCGATTGCAATGGCTGCACGCATATGGCGGAAATTGTTCGAGACACAGATGACCGACTCGTATGGACTATCAGCACAAACGACTATGAGAAGCGGGGGGGTACGGGCTGCGGCAATTCAAGCACGGACACCGAGGCAATGAGCGTCGACTTTGCCATGGTGAGACTGAGCGAAGAGTCGCAGCTGACCGTGTCCGACAAAGCCTGCGACGAGTGCACTGATACGCCGTGAAGCGTCAGCGACTATATCTTGTCATTGGTATTGCCATGTGTGCGGCTCATGCCGCTGCAGCAGCGGAGCCGGATATATGCGATGAGCCCGGCATAAAGTGCATCGCAGTATTGCCTGTTAGTACGTATTTGCGTTCCAGCCTTTGGGAAGCGACGGTCCTAGAAAATGACCCAGCAAGCAAATTAGAGCAGTACCTTCTCACCCGACTTCAGGTTGAGCCTCAGCTGCGTCTTGTTGCAAGAACGGATTTCACTAAGCGGCTCAAGCAACTGCACGCAGGAAAAATACGTGAAGCGAAACGCCTACGCCTGGAGGGAGAACGGTATTACGAGAAAGGCGATTTAAGACGCGCTGTTCGCTCGTTGGAAAAGTCGCTCAAGACCTACCGCGAGAGCTATTATGACGTGATTGAGCCTGAGGATATGGCGGACTTGCTCCTCATCCTCGCCCATGCACGCTCCGAACGTACAGGACCCGATACCGAGCTGATGACAGAAGAACGTAGTCAAGCGAGTCGAGAGCTCGCAGAGATGTTCTTCTTGGATCCCTTTCAAAAATTAACAAAAGACTTTTATCCACCAGCATTCGAAGAGCTCTTGGAAGATGGCCTTTCCGATTTTCGCACGAGTAGCCTCCGTAGAGAAAATCGTGTCGGTGTGAAGACGCGGTTGCGACAATTTCAAGACGACATCGGTGCGGAAACGGTTCTACTTCCGTACATTGAACGCGAAGGTCAAGACGTACACGTACGGATATCAATATTTGACCGTGAAGTTGCAACCGCTCGATTCGAGAGCACACTCGATTCAGAAGAAATGGCCAATAGCAAAGAGCGGCTCGACCGATTTATTTCAGCATGGCTCACCTGCCTACCTACGGGTGAGCCAGTCGCCAGCGCGACTCCGTCATTACCCCAAAATCGGTTCTTTATTGATACTGGGTTCGCCTACAGCATCTATGGTCAGTTCACTACGAGGCGCCCCTTTCATAACTTGGGGATGGGCATCTCGGCAGAGTATCAATTTCTCCGTGGACTGGGCGTATTTGCCCAAGTGAACCTCTTCACATCGACCCTGGATGCTGACAGGGACCTCTTAGATAGCTTCACATCGGTCCGCACAAGTCTGGGACTCAGTTACGCCTTCAGGGGCCATTGGTGGAGGGTATATGTGCGATTCGGCTTCGACGTACATTTTCTAGGTTCTTACGTAACCACCACTGATCCGTGGTGTAAATTTGCCGGTAAGGGGGACTCGCGGTGTGCCGATTCCAACTTTACTGATCTCGGGACCGGAGAAGTGACGATGGGCGTCCATGGTGCCTTCGGAGTGCAGTTTTTCGTCTCGAAGCATATCTACCTGACGGTCCGCACCTCAACATCAGCCTATATTGTTCCCCTGAGCGAAAACACCGTCGTCAACTTTCCTTTCAATGGAGAGCTAGCGCTGGGCTACAGCTTCTAACAACACGGGTAATGGCGTCCACTTACGGCGGTAGAGCCGGAAAAAACAGTTCCAAATTACCGCGTGCTCACGAATCGACGAGATGCGTACTATTTCGCTCTTGACGCGTCGGTTCGCCTTCCCTAACCTCCGGCCACTTGAGCGCACTGCGCTCTACTCGGGTGCCAATGTAGCTCAGTTGGTAGAGCAACTGATTCGTAATCAGTAGGTCGGCGGTTCAAATCCGCCCATTGGCTTACCCCACCCCAAATAACATGAAGAAACGGGATGCGCCTGACCGCACCAGGTTAGGCGGTTAGATGCCGCTGCAAACCACGCTTTCTGTGCTTCGTGTCACTTTGCCTTTTATGAGTGCGCGAACAGTGCGATACATATAAGAGACATGGCGTATCGAGTACTCATTGCAGATTCTAATGTTGAGGAACGCACCCTCTGCGCGCGCCTTCTTGAGATGTCCGGATTCGACTTACACGTTCGAGAAGTACAAAACTCTCTCGACTATCTTGGAATCGTCGGAGAGCGGTCGGTAGATATCGCGATCATAGGTCTACAACCTGGCTTTTGCAGCGCCCCTGAATTGTTGCGGGCTCTGTTCTCTAACTCTATCCCAGTCATTCTTCTTGTAGCTGAACATGAGCTAGAATTAGCAGACAACCTCGACCAACATGCGATCCACCGACGCATTACTAAAAATCCAAGTGGATACCTCTCACTACCGCAGACGGTAATCGATGTATTCGAAGGTGAAACCGATACTCTTACCGGTGGCGGTATTCCGGAGGCAGTTGTCCACGCTCTCGGCGGGCTGGTGTTCGTAATGAATACCAGTGGGACCCTTATACGAGTATCGGGGCCTCTATCGACGAATATGTATGCCGCGAGCCTACAGTCTGCTCTTCTAACTCGTCTCCAGTCAGAGTCTGTCGACCACTGGCTACCGAGCGAGGGGCAACCTCACCGGTGGGATAATGTGACGTTGCAAGACTCGGAAGGCCGAGCAATTCAGGGACAAATAGTACTCACGCGATCGCTTGATGAACATGGACAACGCATCCTAGTGGGTATCTTCCTTCCGTCCGAAACGGGAACAAGTCGGAATACTAGGTCGTCTATGACTCCGGGCCGATTGCATCAAATAACGCACGATTTAAAAGCACCGTTGAGAGGTGTTGCACGAACTTTAGACATCCTACGTGCTCCTGGGAGCTCGCTCTCTGCCGAAGACAGAACACTAATGGACGGGGCACATGCCGGAGTTATCGATGCAATCGATGCCCTGCGCACTGTTTGCCGTGAGTTTGCATTATGTTCGATTTCCGTTGCATTTCGGCTTGTGCATTGTTCTCGCATTATTGTGCATGTTCCTGCATCTGAACATGTTTGTAAACGGAAGGCCTGTCTAGGAAATGCCCATCATAACCTTACAC
>PKDL01000412.1 GCA_002863065.1 Pseudomonadota bacterium | reverse complement strand
ATGAAACTGAAGATATTGATTTTTCCGTTCAAAACAATATATACTCTAGTACTAATTCCGGACAAAGTCCAAGAAGTATCTTATCGATGCATCCGGAACGTTACGCGGCACGAAGTCGCGCACGTTCGGAAACAAATTCGTCGCAAACTTCACGAAGTAGGTCAACTTCGAATCAGCAACGTTTTTCAATGCGTAATCGTGAGCTTTCATTAGCTACGATTAGTGATGTTTCAAACGAAGAAATCTCACTAAGCTTTGCTGAAGGAATAGACTTCACAGAAGGCACCGAATCCGCGAGCGAGATGGATTACGGTGGACCCGGCATCGATGAAGGTGACGAATCTGACGGCAGCGATGGAGCTGCGACTGAATCTGACGGCAAGGATACCGGTACAGACGCGACGGATACCGGCGCAGACGCGACGGATACCGGTACAGACGCGACGGATACCGGCGCAGACGCGACGGATACCGGCGCAGACGCGACGGATACCGGCGCAGACGCGACGGATTCGATAGACACAACGGATGGCACCGAGCCTCCACCCCAACCTCTGTATGGCGCACCTGGGGTTGATACGTCCGATGCGACCGATTCGATGGAGAGCTAACTGACATGGCGGGCACTCGTGATCTCGTTCGCACGCCTACTGACCAGGACTTTAAGAGACCGACTCCCGTATATGTGGTTTGGGAGCTTACTTTAAAGTGTGACCTGGGATGCAAAACCTGTGGATCCCGGGCAGGCAAACCGAGGGCACAAGAACTGACACTCGAGGAGTGTTACGGAGTCATTGACCAGTTGGCTGAGGCTGGTACCCGCGAAGTAACAATCATTGGTGGTGAAGCGTACCTACGAGATGATTGGCCGCTAATCGCTAAGCGAATTACAGACCGTGGCATGGCGTGCAGCATGACAACCGGCGCACGCGGACTGACTCAGGAAAGGCTCGACTTAGCTGTCAAAGCTGGGCTGCGGTCCATCTCCATTTCTCTCGATGGATTAGAGGAGACGCACGATGCTCAACGCGGCGTGAAAGGTTCGTGGCGGAGTGCAGTAGAGGCAGCAAAGCGCGTCGCTAAAAGCCCGATACGGCTAGCAACAAACACTCAAGTCAACCGACTGTCATTACCCGAACTACCCGCAGTTGCGGACACGATGGTAGAGATCGGCTCGAAAGCCTGGCAGGTCCAGATCACGGTAGCTATGGGCAGAGCAGCTGACAGGCCAGACATGCTCCTGCAGCCGTATGAGTTGCTCGAACTTTTCCCATTGTTGGTCTGGATAAAGGAGCACAAGCTCGAACCGAACGGAATCCGCCTGTTCCCAGGAAACAATGTTGGGTTCTTCTCTCCTTATGAAGAGCGTCTTCGTTATCATGGTGATACCGGTGCACATTGGCGCGGGTGTCCAGCGGGCTCCATGGGTCTCGGCATTGAAGCCGACGGGACCCTGAAGGGCTGTCCGTCTTTAGCCACCAAAACCTACTCGGGCGGCAACGTGTTAGACCGGCCTATCATAGATATGGTTGAGCACGCTCCTGAAATAAATCACATCCGCCAGCGTACTCGGAACGACCTCTGGGGTTTCTGCCAGACTTGTTACTACGCGGACATTTGTCGTGGAGGATGTACTTGGACTTCTAGTAGCCTGCTCGGGCGACCAGGAAACAATCCCTATTGCATTCATCGTGCGATGGAATTCGAAAAACAAGGTCTGCGTGAGCGGGTAGAACAAGTCAGCGTCGCACCCGGTTTACCGTTTGATCACGGCGAATATCGTATCGTCGTCGAGCCAATGCCGAATGACGTCGACACTACCATCGGTGGCGTACCACTCCCACTTGTACTCGCAGCACAACGTAACGATCCTGGACTATCAACTCCAGAAAGTCTGCGCATCCGACTTCAAAAATCACCTGGCAGCGGGGACATAAGGCGGCATCGACTACGATAACTGCCCCGAATAGTTAGCGAGGTCATGTTCAGTGCGATGTTCACAGCAAATCTTCATAATGCTGATGTGCTGTCCCAGCATATGCTGGGCTGTTCCGCCGACTGACGACCCCGACACGCTTACCCCAGTAATAGTAACGCCAAACCGATTGGCGAGGACCCCATTAGAAACCGGGCGCTCTCTAAACATCATATCGGCAACACGGCTACAAGAACTCCAAGCGAGAACGGTACCTGAAGCACTCGACTATGAGACAGGTATTCATGTGCAGCAAACCAATCGCGGTGCAGGCGCCCCTATCATCCGCGGATTTGTAGGCCCACAAAATCTCCTACTGGTCGATGGCGTTCGACTCACTAGCTCGACGCATCGCACGGGACCCAATCAATACCTGGCTCTAATAGACCCCAATGCACTATCCCGAATTGAAATAGTCCGTGGGGCATCGTCCGTACTCTACGGCAACGGGGCTATCGGTGGCGTAATCAATATGCTCACGGATGTCCCTATCGAGGCTGACGATAATTTCGAGTACCAAGGCCGGGTGCGGGGGCGATTTGCTTCCGCCGACCTCTCGGCCGGGTCGACTCTCATGTTTACAGGTGCCTACGATGACTTTGGTTTCCTGCTCGGCGGTACCTTTGATCATTTCGGCACTCTGAGAGTAGGCGACGGAAGTTCCTGGCCACTCTCAGACTATGATGCAGGATACTGGCGCGCAAAGCTTCTTTACGCACCAGACCGCTGGTCAGTTTCACTCGGCTACTTTGGCATGTTGATGCGTAATGCCGGCAGAACAGACGGATTGGGTATGGGCGAGACACGCCTTTACGACAATGATGACCACTTACTTTATACCCGCTTCGAATGGGGTAACGGCATTGTTGACCACATCCGCATCACGGCGAGCTATCAGCGTCTTGTTGAAGACGTCTCCCGATTCAATTGTACCCTCAATGGGACTACTGTTCGTGATCGGGCGGCTTGTGCAGCACGATCTCTCAACACCGTGACCAAAAAAAGAGCCAATGAAGACATCACCGATACGGTAGGTGCGGACTTGGAGGTAGGCCTCAGCGTCTGGGAAAAACGAGTATCACTCCGCACTGGACTCGATACTTACTATGACATGGTGCAATCCAATAGACAGGACGCCCGCGCACCGAACTTCGACTGGACAACCAATACACGGGGAAATTTTTCTGACGGCTCAACGTACATTACGTTGGGGATCTATGCCCATGCCGAAGCATTGGTGATGGATATCACCTCGAAAGATGTGCAGCTCCGTCTCCTCGGAGGGATCAGGTACTCCTACTTTAGCGCATTCGCCCCGGACGTAGCAGGTCTCGGCGATGTAGCATACGATTTCAACGGCATCGTCGGAAGCGCTGGTCTTGAGTTATTACTGCCAGATACACTGACGATGTATGCAACATACGTACAAGGATTTCGCGCACCCAACCTACAGGAAACCACTGTACTAGGTGACACTGGTTCCACCTTCGAGGTCCCTAACCCGGAGCTTGAACCAGAGCGGACCGATACCATCGAAGCAGGGTTCAAGCTCGAGCTTGGCCCATTGCAAATGCGAGCGGCATATTTTTACACCATGCTGTCAGATGCAATCGGGTCAGAAGCCACAAGCTGGCAGGGTCAAGACACCATCGATAATAAGCGTGTGGCACATCGCGTGAATAATGAACGAGGAGAGTCGCATGGAGTGGAGTGGGACATGGCTCTCCGCTTTGGGCGATGGCTTGTCGCTGGAGGGGTCGCATGGATAACAAATACGTATACCGGTTCCAATGGCACTACGGTCAATGGACGACGCGTCCCCCCACTCTCTGGAAATGCGCGAGTTCGATACACTGCGCCTGAAAGCAAGTGGTATTTTGAGTTCGGTACTCGATTCGCGAATCCACAAACAACCCTGTCTCCGGGAGATCAAAAAGACGCTCGCATTTGTGAAGAATCGCGACACTCGGGAACGCTCCAAACACCATGCGATGGTACAAAGAGATTTCTCGTCGCAGATCTACGCGGTGGCTATCGATTTTCAACCAGCGTTCGAACAGATCTGGCAGTCACCAATGTATTCGATAGCCTCTATCGGAGACATGGCTCGGGCTTTGACGCACCCGGTCTCAATGTACAGCTTAGTGTGACTGCCGAATTTTAGGGTGTCGGCCGCTGCATTCGCACTCTCTATTGTCGGAACGTATGGTTCTAATAATTCCTTGTTAGGGTAGCCAAAAAACGAATATCCAACCGAAACTCGCCGCAACATTGGGAGGACACATGTGGAACACAATACATGCGTTATTATGGTTGAGCGTATTGGTGGGTCCCATTCTTGCGCTCAGACAAGGTACAGGAGCCCAACGATTGCTAGCTGCTGTTCCGATCGCTCTCGTTATCGCAGGCTCACTGTTGGGCGTTGTCCCTCTTCTTGGATGGGCTCCCAAATGGATAGGCCTAGGTCTCGGGTCCCTCACGTCTCTGCGCTTAGCTCATGCGATTCTGGGATCAAAATCAAAGAGGTAACCTGGCATCCAAACCAGAACGGTCTGTAGCGAGAGTCGACGACTAATTACTGTAGACCTGGCACTGCGGAGGCCAAGCATCATGAGCCCGTACCACCCGCGGAACCAAGGAGTCCGGGGGGTTCGATGGCGGTGTTTTCAGCTGACGTAGTGTTGCCATATCGTACAGAGAAACCGTGACCCAGGAACCAAATGCACGTCTGTCCAACAAACCGTCTTCACGAGCAGTCCAACACAGGTAGCGCTCCTGAGGATCAGTCGGGGGTACTGGCAGCCCAAAACGATGATCACGAATATTCACCACCCATAAATAATTGAGCTGAAGGCGCCGCCGCGAGGCCCATGCGCGTTCCGGTGTAGGCGAGAAACCGTAGATGGTGCCTGGTTGCGGACCCTCGTGGAAGTCGCAGGTTTTTACATTCCACCACCCCTCGTGACGACGTGCATGGCCTAAGTCATCGCAAATTCCAAGGAGGTAATATTCAAGAAGCGGTTCGTACCATGGGGCAGGTAAATAGGCGATAGCATGCCGGTCAGAGTCTGTTCTCTGTGCGGCGTACTTATGTATATATTCGACGGCTGTACGTACATCTGGCTTTTCAAGCTCCTCCATCACAATCGGGGTAGATGCCCATAGTTGTATCGCTAGGACTAGGCCAGTGGCCCAATAGCGAGGAATAGCAGCAATGGGCATAAGCAGGACCGGGACGAGGTAGATATAATGGCGTATGTCTACGTACAAAATCCCTTTGGACTGCTGAATCTGCCAGGTGATATGCGCTTCGGCCAGGAGCCCAATCGCCATCGCAGCTATCGCCAATGATGACAGGGGACTTCCCCGGCGCCACAGAGTCCATGTGCCTAAGAACACTAGACCCAATACGACGAGCCAGAGCGGAGTGACTCCTCCAAACAACATGCGTAGAGCTTCCGATACCGCTTCTCCAATCTCATGGCTGTAGCCCATGATCGGGCGGTCTTCAGCAAGTCCTTTCACAGAGGTGTCTAACTTCATCAGCATGGCAGGAAGCCAAGGGAGACAACACAGTGCAGTAGCACCAGTTACACGCCACAACTCGCGGCTAAAACCACGACGAGCGAGCAGAAGCCATACGCCCACCGTAACGGCAACCCATGCACCGAGGAAGTGAGTGTAAAATGCCAGTGCGAGCCAAATACTGGTCCGGACTGCACGCCACCATCCGTGAGGTTCATCGAGTAGCCGCCGTGCGGAAACCACAGCAGAAAGTGATAATACTGCCAATAGGGCATACGGGGAGGCGTCTCGTCCATACCAAACTAAAAGCGGTGCGGTAGCGGTCAAAACAGCCAAAAGTAAGGCTGAAACCGCGCCCAACTCACGTCGAACTAAGCCAAAGGCCAACGGAATGCAGCATGCAGAAAATACTGCAGAAGGTATTCGCAGCCATGTTTCGTCGATACGGATCTGAGCCCATCCCCTCAGGAACAGCGCGTAGAGAGGCTGATGCATTTGTTCCGCTGCCTGCCGTGAAGTAACAACGTCCAGTAGCGTACTGGGCTTCACCGCCTCGAATAGATACGTCACTTCCAAATGCTCGAGGCTGGATTGGCCAATCCAGAAAACGCGTGCAACACATGCCAAGGTCGTGATTACGGCCAGCCCTACCCACTCTCTGCGAGGTAAGGCAGCCGGAATGGCGTCCCGTATTTGCTCCATCCACAAATACAGAAATCCCACCGAAAGGCAGCCGGTCAGTACAATTCCCACAGTCACTAGAGTACCAAGCAGAGGACCGCATGGGTGCCGAATTCAAGCCATAATGGGACAAAGTGTGCAGGCGGTCTCTCTCTCCAAGCCGCAATGAAGCCCACCTCGGGGCCCGTGACCGCCATACGCAACTCTGTCTGTGTGGCTTGGACTGTCCAATCGGTTGCCGTCTTCCTGTCATGGAATCGTACATGTCCAGTCCCTACAACATGCTGCTGCTCACGAGTAGTGCAAAGAATGGCTGGTGCAGATTGGGATAGTTGGCTTGTTCCACCGCGCTTTTGTGTACAGGTCATTGTTGCGGGTGCTGGCTTTCCTGGACGCTGCCAAGTAAGCGACATGAGTAGTGGGCGGCCAAAGGACTGCGCGCTAACGTCTAAGTCGGCGCTCCTGAGCCGATATGCGCTTGGGTCCTGAGCCGTCGCAATAAGTCCGGCCAGTGTCAGCGGCGGCTGGCCACGCAGATGCTCAGTACCCTCGAACAAGCTGCACGAGGGTGGAGCGATGAGGAAGAGCAGGGCGATGGGTGCGGATATCACGGTATTTGGAGCCGATGCTAAGTAAGATGCAGATCCTAATCCTTTGCAAACACGAGACGCAGGCCGTTCACCATGTCATTCACATTTAGGGCCTTTATCTTGAAGAGGTGCCGGTAAACCATCTCCGGGCGGAGGTAGAACTTTCGGAAGGCTTTCTTTTGCAATCGCTTCAAATCGTCTTGGGTGAGCGAAGGCGTCACATAAATCGTCGGATTGTCATCCGTTGGGTACGAGGTGTATCGCGCGAAGTCATACATTTCAGGGTCGGTAATTGTCCCATCCTTCAGAAACTCGTAATAAATGGGGGTTCCGGGATACGGTACGAAGCTCGTAAACTTCGCAAAATCAATACCCAAGTCGCAGGCAAAATCTATCGTCATATTGATGGACCGCTCACTCTCACCCGGTGAACCGATAATAAAGAAGCCAATGACTCCCATGCCGACCTTATGACACAAACGTACTGCCTCGTAGGCCTGCGCGATTTTGAAGTCTTTCCGGATGGCATCGAGTGTTTCTTGGTCGCCGGTTTCGAATCCAAACATCACGCGGCGACAGCCACTCTCATACATTGCCTCGACCGTCTCTCGGTCCATGAGATCTACCCGCGTCTCAGTAGTCCACACTTGGTGTCTCTGTAGCCCGCGCTTACACACCTCGTCACGGAAGGCGATCGCTTCTTTCCGTGAAATCGGAAAAATTGGGTCCACATACGCCATCTGTTTGAAGCCGTACCGGTCCCACATGTACTCACATTCATCTACCAGGTTCTTTATCGAGCGTTTCCGCCGCTGATGCCCCATCACGGTGAGCGAGCAAAAGTTACAACGGTAGGGGCAGCCTCTGCTCCCAAGAACCAAAGTAGCGGGGTCGGTCACCCGTGCGAAGTTGAAGAGCCGGTATCGTTCCCATGGAAGCAGATGCCATGCTGGAAATGGGATGGTATCGAGGTCCTTGATCATCGGACGCGCCGGGTTGTGTACGACTTCACCGTCGGACAGCCACGAGATACCTTGTACGTCGCCTAGGTTGCCACCATTCGCCAAGCACTTCATCAGCTCGACGGTTGTAACTTCCCCCTCATTGTGGACGATGAAATCCGTCTCACCGCTCTGTAGCAGGCGTTCGCCATAAACAGTTGCATGCACACCACCCTGCATCAATTTGATATCGGGAAAACGTGACCGACAAAACTGTGCAATGCGGCTTACGCCAGGAGCAGTGGGAGTGAATGTCGAAAACCCTATGACATCTGGTTTTTCGCGACGGATGGTCTCTTCAAACCGCGTCAGGCTACCGCCCTCCAGAAAATCGTCATAGCAAGCAACCGGCACACCAGCTTGTTCCAGAGCCGCAGCCACATACGCCACGCTGATGGGTGGCATAGCTTCGAGAAAGCCTTTGAACTTTCCCGCGGTACGATCAGTTTCCGTGTATGGGTTGACGATGAGTGCTTTCATCGGGCTGTCCCCTTTGGCTCCACGACGGCGACGTGGTAGCCGTTTTTCTGAGATGTCCGCTTACTTTCCACTGATAAGGATCCAAGCGTCGATAGTATGAAGTCAAGCACGCAGTGTATCGAGTTGAGGTCCCTTGACCCATCTCAGAGTCTATTCTGACCAAAACCGCGAGTTACTCGGTGCAGGTCACGGTCTAAATTAATGCAGGAAAGTTCGTAGCCCGTAGTTCGGGACGACCAACCTTGGCAAAAAACTTAATGCCTTCAAGTACAGGGATGCGGAAGTTCCGCTTATCGTTCCACGCGCCTTGTAATGTCAGCACATTTTGCACACTGCGCGGTGTATTCAGTCGTAAGGCTCTGCGCACCCCAGGTATCAGTCGTTCGTTCGTAGACGCCACTCGAAACAAGACGAACAGGTTTTCGAACTCCTTCCGATAGGGAGTCCGAAATTGAGGACCCGGTGTGTACCGAAATTCTGCTGATTTGAAGCGGTCAGGCCAATTCTGGGAGATGAAACCATGTTCCATGGCGTAGTCACTCATTCCTGTACCCGGCATTGGAAAAGCAAAGTTGAGACGTACAAAATCGGTCCGTAGCTGAGCATTCAAACGCGCTGTTTCCAACGCTTCATCTGGACTTTCTCCCGGCAGTGCCAGCATGTTGAAGGTCGCGAGTTTCACCTGATGACGATGCAATGCCTCTGCTGCCCGACGCAGATGGTCGGTCTTCACCCCTTTTCTGAGAACTTTGTTCCGGATGTGAGCGTTAGCGGTCTCAACTGCAAAGCCAATCGAGTAACAGCCCGCCTCTCGAAGTGCTTCGGCCACGTCATCATCGATTAGTTCTGCCGAGGTATTACAAGTAAACGGTATACCGACCTCACGGCGGTAGAGCGGAGCAAACTCGAACAACCATTCCTTATCGTTGGTAAAGAGGTCATCAGAAAAGTGCACGTGTGTAAGCGGTCCAAGGTGCTTTTCGCGCGCCACCTCAGCAACCGCAACCTCAGGTGATTTCCTCCGCGTCCATTTCCGACCCTTCTGACGAGGCTGCACTTTGTTCAACGTCGAAATGTAGCAATATTGGCAGCGGTGGTGACATCCGCGGGAGGTGAGAAAGCGCTTGAAGGGAAACTGACGCATAAAGGGATAACGCGTGTAGTAAATGTCCTTATTAGCTAATGGAATCGCATGCATGTCCATCCCGGGAACGGCAGGACTACCCACCAATTCCCCATCGACCCAGCGAAAGAGACCTGGCACGTCTGTGAGCGAAGCAAAACTATTTCCGTCCGCAAGATGATCCACAACCGCCTTGACTACGACCTCAGCTTCTCCGCGTATGAGCCCATCCACTGGAGCCTCAGAAAGCAGCTCAGGGAATACGGTGGGTGCGGTTCCACCGATGATGATCGGCGTTTGCTTGAGAGCATGATGCAACCGTGCCGAGACATCCCGTCCCCACCAATGATTGAGCATAGAACAAGCAACTATTATCAGGGCTGGGTCGTAGGAACGAGCCGAAGCGGTGATGTCCCGCTCGACGCGATCAAGGAGTAGATTGCAGTCATGTCCTTGCCCGCCGAGAAATGCTGCAAGCTCCACAAGAGCTTGGGATTCATCAAGGGCATTATCTTGGATGAAGAGAATTCTCACACAGTTGTTACCGCGCCCAGACCGGATAGGTTCGCAAGAATGTACGGCCGAATAAAAATGCATCCTGTCTACCGCTCGATTGTTGTTCGCCTCCATGCAGGACTATCGGTTAGACTCGGCACTATTAAAAGACCACATAGAAGGCAGACGACAGGGGGAAGGTGCGATGGGCGTATGTGTAGTAACGGGGGTAGGACCCGGTAACGGCATAGCAATCGTGAACCGATTTGCGAGGCAAGGATATCAAGTCGCGATGCTGGCTCGTAATACAGAACGCCTCCAAGCGTGGGCAGATGCAGAACCAAACGCGCACGCATTTCCAACCGATATCACCTCGGCTGAGCAAATTACCGAGACCTTTGCTGCGATTCGAAAACAACTCGGACCGGTTGATGTCCTCGTACATAATGCCGGTACTGGAACCTTTAGCTCCTTCGTCGACACATCGCCCGAACAACTCAATAGCGCGCTCGAAACGAACGTATTCGGTCTACTTTACTGCGGACAAGAATCAGTCTCCGATATGCTGGCGAAAGGTTCGGGGGCAGTCATTGTCACCGGCGCAACCGCGTCACTGAGGGGCGGAGCGAATTTCGCTGGATTCGCTCCGGCAAAGGCAGCACAACGCTCTCTCTGCCAGTCCATGGCCAGGAGCCTGGGACCGCAAGGTGTCCATGTCGCGTATCTGATAATAGATGGCATTATCGATTCGGAGCGCACCCGGCGAATGATACCTGCCAAGACAGATGACGACTTCATTAATCCAAAAGCAATTGCTGACGTAGTGTACCAACTGGCTCATCAAGATAAGTCCTGTTGGACGTTTGAACTCGACATTCGACCATATACCGAAAACTGGTAGGCCACCGCTCCCAAGGGAGGCACGACATGACCGATCAGGAATCACTTACACAGCTGCGACGACGCTTTGTGGATTCGCAGGAAACACTCACCAAAGAGTGGGAGATTCGCCTGCGAAATGACCCGCGTAAAGGGGCCGCTACGATTTTACGCATGGTTGAACGACGGAGACGCTTGAACCGCAAAGAGGGACAACGCCTTCGAAAAATGCTTCAGCACGAGAAGGCCTGGTGGGACCAAGGTACGACCCATGTCGCAGGGGTTGATGAAGCAGGTGTATCACCTCTTGCTGGACCCGTGGTAGCCGCCGCAGTCATCCTCCCTACGACTGCACGATGGCGTGGCGTTGATGATTCAAAGAAGCTTACCGCAGAGCGCCGAGCTCAATTAGCCGAAAAGATCAAGACGCGGGCGATCGCATGGGCCGTTGGCTCAGTTGCCCCAAAAGAAATCGATAGCATAAACGTCTACCATGCTAGCTTGCTCGCCATGGAGAGAGCCGTGAAGGGACTGAGCGTACCACCTGCAGCGTTATTGGTTGACGCGCGACACGTACCGAATATGACGCTCCCCCAGGAATCACTTATCAAGGGCGACGCGCGTAGCCTATCCATTGCAGCTGCCTCCATCATCGCTAAAACGACTCGAGATGCCCTAATGATCGAAATGGATGAGACCTACCCGGGCTATGGATTTGCACAACATAAAGGATATCCAGTGGCCGCGCATAAAGCTGCGTTGAAAAGGCTAGGCCCGAGCCCTATCCACCGCACGAGTTTTGCAGCAGTGCGCGAACTGCTCACGCCTCAACTAACCCTTGGTTTAAGCATGACGCCAGAATAGTTCTACCGCCGGACGTAGGACCCATCAGTCACGACGAAACGGACTCCGCTCATCGAAGTAACGCATCTCTGCAAGGTTGCTTTCTGCTTCTTGCGGTAAAAACTCTGCTACCGCGCGAGATAACCCTGGGTGCGAAATCCAGTGCGAACTGTATGTGGGAGACGGAAGCAGCCCCCGCTTTACTTTATGCTCGCCTTGAGCGCCCGCTTCAAAGCGAGTCCATCCTCGCTCTGTACACGCCTGAATGAATTGATAGTAACACAGCTCAAAGTGCAACTTATCGTATTGGTCGAGGCACCCCCAGTGCCGCCCATACACGTGTGAGCCACGCTGGAATCCTAAAGCGCCGGCCACAGGTCTTCCGTTTTCGTACGCCATTGATACCAATGCCCGCTCCTCTAGCGAACGATTCAGCTCTCGAAAGAATGCATGTGTTAGGTAGGGGTTACCCCATTTACGCGTTGCTGTCGCTACATAGAACGAATACATCGCGTCCACTTCTGCATCCGACATCGATGAACCAGTGATAAGCCGGATGTCGAGTCCAGATGCTGTCGCTTCGCGGCGCTCCTTATTGACCTTCCTGCGTGCACTCGCTCGAAATGACTTCAAATACTCGTCGAATGAACCCCAAGGACCAGAGTTAGTCCAGTGAAATTGATAGGTTAGGCGTGGCAGGAACTCATGTGCTTCGAGTGCAGCGCGCTCATGCTCAGTGCAAAAAAGTATGTGTATGCTACTGCTTTGAGTACGAGTTGCCATCTCTCGCATCCCAGCAATCAATGCTCCCAAGATCGGTCCGTTATCGAAACCGTCCACCAGCAGCAGCCTACGACCCGATGCAGGTGTGAATGGAACGGCGCAAACCAATTTGGGGTAGTAGTCTAGCCCTGCACGGTCAGCAGCATTTGCCCAACCCCAGTCAAATATATACTCCCCGTAGCTATGGCTTTTGAGGTAGAGCGGCGCAGCCCCGACGAGTTCGCCGTCGCGCGTCACGAGGATATGACAAGGAGCCCATCCTGCAGCTTTACCGACACTGCCAGAAGACTCCAAAGCGTACAGAAACCGGTGTTCCATAAATGGGTTGTCCGGCTCGACAAGCCGGTCCCACTGCAATGCGTCGACGTGGTCTAGTCCGGGAACGACTTCAATATGCAACTCACCAGGCACGTACAAGCTCATGATCGCCGGGTATGCCTGCATTTTTACGCCCCAGCACATATGCCATCAATTCTGCGCCTCGAACAACTCGAGGTGCCGGACGACTGAAGTAGCTATTCGCATCCGCGGCATATACGCGCCCTTCTTGTACCGCAGTTACATTCCGCATCAACCGATGTGTGCGTAACGAGCGGGCAAACTCGAGGTTCTTTTCTAGGCCGTGTCCACACGCCACACTCACAATCACATCCGGATCTGAAGCAGCGACATCTTCCCAGGATTTACGCTCCGATAGACCTCCAGCAACACCGAATACATCCGTCCCACCGGCTACCGTTACAACTTCCGGTACCCAGTGTCCTGCGGTCCAAGCCGGGTCGGGCCATTCCAACATCAAGACTCGAGGCGGCGTCGGCAGAGGAGGTAGTGCCTCGACTGCACTCCAACGTGCACGCATGCTTTGAACCAAATTCCTCGCAGCCTCTGGGCGGCCTGTCACCTCCCCAACTCGAGTGATATCGCGTATGATGCCCTCTACGGTCATACCCGTAAGACTTAGTACTTGAACCTCTGATCCTGCGGCAGGGAGTAGTTTGAGGCTATCAAACACCGTTGGTTCGGAGACAGCGCACACATCGCAAACCCCCTGAGTCACGATGAGGTCGGGAGCAAGGTTCTTCATAATCTCGGGGTCGACAGCATAAATCGGGACGCCGTTCAACGACGCATCCGCGACTGCTGCGTCTACAGCCTTCGGATCCAAGCCGTGCTGCAAGATAGAATGCGTCAAACGAGGGCGATCAGACACACTCTCCGGGTAATCACATTCGTGACTCACACCCACAATGGAGTCACCTAAGCCAAGCGCAGACACAATTTCGGTGGCACTCGGTAATAAACTTACAATTCGCATGGGTTGCCTCTCAATGTACGCATATGAGCCCACTATGTATCCGTACGACCCTTAGATGCGTACGCGACCACTCGGTTCCACAGGGCAGATCAACAAAATGTGTGCATTACCTCCATTCACGTCAACTGAATAAGCGCAACTGTTCGTCGCACAATGTTCTCAGACGGCCATACCTCCGATATGATTTGCCCATGGGGATAAGAGTTCGGAATGCTGCACGGTCGAAGGTTTCCAGTGAACGACACACTTGAAACCGCGGAAGAGTCACTAGGCCGTCTCGGTAAATACACATTGCTGAGGCATATTGGTCGCGGAGGTATGGCCAACATCTGGCTCGCTGCGCTGCAAGGCGTTCAAGGCTTTAGAAAACCATTAGTGCTAAAACGCATCCTGCCGGAGCACAGCCAACGCAGCGCCTTTATCCAAATGCTCATTCAGGAAGCAAAGGTTTGTAGCCAGCTCCAACACAACAATATCGTGCAGATATTTGAATTAGGGCAAGTCAACGGTGAGCACTTCATTGCGATGGAATATGTCCCAGGTTGGGATTTACTTCGAGTGCTCTTTCAAGCCTCGACTTCGGTCACACCGCTTCCTGTCGAAATTGTGCTGCACATCTGCATTGAACTTGCGAGAGGTTTAGAACATGCGCATACAGCGACTGATGCGATGGGAAAGCCACTCGGCATTGTACATTTAGATGTCTCGCCGTCGAATGTTCTATTGAGTAAAGACGGTAATGTTAAACTTACGGACTTTGGGGTTGCCCGAGCTAACTTCGAGAAGGGTGTTAATGCGTTCTCAGGATCACAACGGGGTAAGCTGGCGTATATGTCTCCGGAGCAAGTGGCAGGGCAGACAATTGACCGCCGCAGCGACATCTTCGCTTTAGGCGTTATTTTATATGAAATGCTCACGCTCAAGCGGCTATTCAAATCACGATCACCAATCAAAACCATGGCGAATATCCGTGCCGCCAACATCCAATCACGGTTAAACCGGCACCCGGAAATCCCCGAAGCGATTGCCAACGTTTTACGGCGTTCAATCACCCCAGATACATCGAGCCGATATCATTCGGCTGGTGAATTAGCGGACGATTTGACGGCCGCAATATTTGACCATGGTCGGTATACATCAGCCAGTGCAGTTGGACGTTTCATCCAGGATCTGATGCAGAAGGAAGCTATACAGGGGTCGAGTAACGCGCCATTGCAGTCGAGAACTCTGTCTGAGTCATGGCGACTTGGACTCGGAACAAAATCGAACCTTATTGGTTCGCTAAGAATGAGTGAGGCGACGCGGACACGCACTGAGCACCTAAAAATACGCTCCGCCCAATTCGTGTTCAAAGACCAGGTTCCAGGACGTAAAGACACCCCTATGCTCTACTCTGAGGTCTTGCAATTGGTGATAGACAAGGCAGTAAAACCAAACCAGCTCGTCAGTGTTAACGGAGCTGAATGGCGCCCTCTACGCGAAATCACGACCATGGCTGAAGCCGTGTCAGAATTCATCGGTTCAGGCCATGAAGGCCTTTCGACCACGTTTTTTGATCGCTTCGCCGCCATCGGGCTGTACTCCAAAATTGCGGCGGAGCGGCTGACGGGACGGCTCCGGCTCGTGCGTGAAGGACTCGTACGGGAAATAATTTTCGTGAAAGGCCGCGTTCTGAGTACACACTCAGACCGACGCAGAGAACAGGTAGGGTACTGGCTTGTAGATAATGGACTAATCAGTGACGAGCAGCTAGCTGAGGCCTTCAGTAATGCCCACAGCTACGATGAACGGATTGGCCCAGAGCTCGTTCGTTTGGGCTTTATCGACCCACAATCTCTATACCAGCATTTGAAACAGCGAATCATCGAGGCAGTCTGCGATGTCTTCACGTGGCGTGCAGGGCAATCCGTTTTTTTTATTGAGCCACCCCCGGTTGACGCGGTGCCTTTCGACCTAGACGTACTCCCACTGATCGGCAGAGCGATACGGGACAACTTTAGCGATGACGCGATACGTGGCTATTTTTCGAGGCTGGGTAATCCCCGGATCCACCGCTCACGAAATAATCCGTTCCCTATTGAATCACTTGAGCTTACCGCCACCGAGTTCCGTCAGATTCGTCACCTGACCGGACCTGCGATCCCCGTTAAAGACCACCTGAAGGCGGCCAGCGTTCGTGCGCCGGACGAAAGGAGGGCCATGCTTGTATCGCTGTTGCTCCTACATCAGAGTGGCCACCTGATGTCAGTACAGTCACTACCCAGCAAATGGTAGGTGACGCCAATACTTCGGCCAGGATCACACGCCATGGAAAAGACGCTCTGCGAAGGATGGAGGCAGCTCTGCGTCCACAATTTTTTGTGCTGCTGAATCGATATCGTATTCCACTCGTAAGAAGGTTACAGAACTCGCATCAGAATCGTACACAACACAGCATGCACGCCGATCACGGTCACGAGGTTGTCCCACACTTCCCACATTGAACACATATTTCGAGCCCTGTCGGATTTGAAAACGCGGCGATGACACCTGCAGTGCAAGTCTTGGCGTGACCAAGAAAGATGTTGTGAGATGCGAGTGGCCCACGAAGGTCAGCTTCGAAAGGGTGTCGAACCTTTCATTCAAAGACGCGGCCTTGTCCAGGCTAAATACATAGTCGAAGTTCTCCGCATCAATCGGCGAACCATGACAGAAGCAGATATCCCCATCCGTATGCACGTAGCTCAGTGACTGTAGCCAATCTATATTGTTATCTTTTAAAGCTTTCTTGGAATACGCAAATGCTTGCTGTGCCGCGATATGCGCGTGGGACGCATCATGACGGCCTACGACCGCCGCGTCGTGATTTCCAATCACCACAATATCTGCCACATCCCGAACGATATCCACACATATATCGGGGTCAGAGCCGTAGCCCACGATATCGCCGAGACATGCGAATCGTTCACAACCGGCATCACGGAGTGCTTTAATACAAGCCGTCAAGGCTTCTACATTTCCATGGACGTCGCTAAAAATTCCGTAACGCATCTCACACTCCTCCCGACCGCACTATCACGACAGATATCGACGCACGCGAGAAATTCATGAATACCTTATCGCTCTGGTCCGCGCCGGAAGTGCAATACAATTTTGACATGTATGCTGCATCGTACGCAGTCGGCACTGTGGAGGCGTTCGAATCCGTACTACGGAAAGGTAACCGCAGTTATGCAGACTCTTGCATCATAAGATCGGCTTGATGCTGCTGGATTAGTGGTTCAATCACCATGTCCATTGCACCCTGTACAATTTGGTCAAGTTTGTAGAGCGTCAAGTTGATCCGGTGGTCTGTCAGTCGGTTTTGTGGGTAATTGTAAGTCCGAATACGTTCTGAGCGATCGCCAGAGCCTACCTGCGATTTGCGGTCTGCAGCGCGCTCTGCATGGGCTTCAGCCTCCATTTGCTCAAAAAGCCGCGCCCGTAAAATCTTCATCGCCTTCGCTTTATTTTTGTGTTGCGACTTCTCATCTTGACAGGTCACAACCAGTCCAGACGGCAAGTGGGTAATCCGTATCGCCGATTCAGTCTTATTGACGTGCTGGCCACCCGCGCCGCTAGCGCGGTAGGTATCGATTCTCAGCTCAGAATCATTGACTTCTACCTCTACATCATCCGCTTCGGGAAGAATCGCTACCGTACAAGCACTCGTATGAATCCGACCTTGTGTTTCGGTGGATGGCACTCGCTGGACGCGGTGCACACCAGATTCAAACTTCAGCCGGGAGAAGACCGATGCACCAGTGATGGAACAAACAACTTCCTTGAACCCACCAATATCGTTTTCGCTCACATCGAGTACTTCAATACGCCATGAATTCGCCTCAGCGTACCGCTGATACATGCGGTAGACATCCGCTGCAAATAACGCGGCTTCATCACCGCCAGTGCCAGCACGGATTTCTAGGATGACGTTTTTATCGTCGTTAGGATCACGAGGGAGAAGGAGTATTCTGAGCGACTGCTCTATTTCTTCAATAGCCGGTCCCAGGCGAGAAACTTCTTCACGCGCCATCTCACGCATGTCTGGGTCGGAGTCTTTCAACAGACTTCGGGAGTCCGCTAGCTCCGATTCCAACCCAGTGAGTTGGCGCCACGCATGTACCAACGGTTCAAGGTGGCGGTGCTCAGACGCAAGTTCCCTGTAGAGCTTCTGGTCGGACACCACTTGGGGGTCGCCCATCAAGCTTAGGATCTCGTCAAATCGCTCCGCGAATGATGCGAGCTTCTCTCGCATCGATGCAGACTAGGACTTCGCCTGAAATTGCGAATAGCGGCGGCGGAAGCGATCCACTCGACCAGCTGTATCCACAATCTTTTGCTTACCCGTATAAAACGGATGCGATGCACTCGAAATATCGAGTGAAATCAACGGATACTCGTTTCCGTCTTCCCACTTGATGGTCTTCTCAGACTTCATCGTGGAGCGGGTTAGAAAAGCGAAATCTGCGGACGCGTCTTGGAAGACAACGAACTGATATTCCGGGTGGATTCCCTCTCGCATTGGGTAACTCCTCAGTTTATCTTTGCACCGTGGATAAGTGCATAAGGGAGCGGTGAACTAGCATGGAGCCGAGGTGTTGGCAAGCACGGATTACAGTGTGCACACTGCAATCCGCCAATAGCACCGTCAGCGGCGACCAACTAACTAGCCGCTCATCGACTCGACGAATTCTGCATTCGACTTAGTTTTGCCGATCTTGTCGAGTAGGAACTCCATAGAGTCAATGACATTGAGCGGGTGAAGCAACTGGCGAAGAATCCAAATACGGTGAAGTCGCTCTTGCCCCATCAACAGTTCTTCTTTTCGCGTTCCGGACTTGTTGATGTCCAGGCATGGGAAAATTCGTTTCTCCATCAACTTTCGATCGAGATGAATCTCCGCATTACCCGTACCTTTGAACTCCTCAAAGATCACCTCGTCCATCCGGCTACCAGTATCGATCAGAGCCGTACCAATAATCGTTAGGCTACCGCCCTCTTCAATGTTCCGTGCTGCGCCAAAGAAACGCTTCGGCTTATGAAGAGCATTCGAATCCACACCACCGGATAGAATTTTACCACTCGGCGGTACCACCGTGTTGTAAGCCCGTGCGAGGCGGGTGATCGAATCCAAAAGGATCACAACATCGCGCTTGTGCTCTACAAGACGCTTTGCTTTTTCAATGACCATCTCAGCCACCTGAACGTGGCGTTGTGCAGGCTCGTCAAATGTCGAGCTGATCACCTCAGCGTTAACACTACGCTCCATGTCGGTGACTTCCTCAGGTCGCTCGTCGATGAGCAGTACGATGAGGTACACCTCTTTATGGTTTCGAGCTATGCCGTTCGCAATATCCTGCATGAGAACGGTCTTACCTGCACGAGGTGGGGATACGATGAGTGCTCGCTGACCTTTTCCAAGGGGGCAGAGCAAATCGATAATCCGCGTCGAGTAGTTTTTCGAATCGAACTCAAGGTTGAGTCGCTCTTGCGGGTAAAGGGGTGTTAGGTTGTCGAATAGCACCTTCTCTCGAGACCGCTCGGGCTCTTCGAAGTTTACTTTCTCAACTTTCAGCAACGCAAAGTAACGCTCGCCCTCTTTCGGCGGTCGAATCTGGCCGTAAACCGTGTCACCTGTGCGTAGGTTGAAGCGGCGGATCTGCGACGGAGACACGTAAATATCGTCCGATCCTGGAAAATAGTTGTAATCAGGCGCACGAAGAAAGCCGAAGCCGTCGGGAAGTGTTTGTAGAACACCTTCACCGATCACATAGCCATTTTTTTCGGTCTGAGCTTGCAAAATTGCAAAAATGAGCTCGTGCTTGCGTAGGTTTCGAGCTCCCTCGACTCCGAGGTCGCCTGCCATGCGAACAAGTTCGCTGATCTTCTCGTCTTTGAGGTCCTTGAGATTCATCGAGATTCGTTCCTGGTGATCTCGCCCCGGGCGCGGGGCATGGTAGGAGTGTCAGAGTTCAGCACTGTCGTATTGGCTGCCTCTGATGTAGTGGAACCGCGAATGTGTAACCTCGCGGTAGGTCAAGTGGGCTCGCTGATTCAACGGTGTGCTGAATCGAGACCAGTCGAATGGCCGGTCCTTTCGCGCTATGCCCGAAATCGGGCGCAACGTAAGCTCTACAGTTCTGACTGTCAAGTGATTCATTCGGTGGTGCGATCCTCGGATGGGGAAGAACTTGCTACCGGGCACATCGCACCACATCCTGTTTACATGAAAGTGCACCTCTTCGACCTTCCGCAAACGGCTTACAAGCACGCATTGGAGGCACAGTATTACCTTCATGAACAGGTGCGATTAAATGTAATTGATGCTGCGCTTATGATTCTCACTCACCCGAATACCGTCACCTTGGGCCGTCATGCGGATCCAAGCCACATCATCGATTCACATGCCTTGGAACAAAGAGGATGGGCCATACATCGAGTGGACCGAGGAGGCGATATTACCTGGCACGGGCCAGGGCAACTTGTCGCATATCCAATCCTGCCATTAGATCGTTCGAGTCTTACAGTTAGGGCACTCATTTGCCTACTGTCTAATGCACTGCGAGCTACACTTGCTGAATATGGAATTACCGCCCACTGGGAAGATGAAACACCTGGCGTCTGGGTGGACCAAGATAAAATCGCGGCGATTGGTCTACGCATCGCCCGCCGCGTGACTCGTCACGGTATCTCACTGAATGTCTCTCCTGATCTCTCTGCATACGAGATGATTGTACCGTGTGGACTCCATACACGTGGCGTTACCTCGATGCAGCATGTACTTGAGACTGAGCTATCGATGCAGAACGTGCGGAACACATTGACAGATGCACTACTCAACGAGCTGCCTTTCTCGAGTGTAGAGCGCTTTGCTAACCTGCCGGACATCAGCATGGTAACTGTCTAATGACCTCATGCGGATGGCTTCGAGGAACAGTTACGAATAACCACACGCGTGCTCCGTCTAACAACTGTCCCTCGCGTCTGGTCAACTTGAGACGTGACCTGGCCACACATTGGAGCCTTAGATTATGAATCGACTCATTGTTTGTTTGTTCTGCTCGTTGTTGGCAGCTCCTGCGTTAGCCGATACTCCGAATGACACCGTCGCGACGGACTCAGACCAAGATTTCGCTTCCGGTCTCACGCTTGACAGCCGACTTGTACAACCACCGCACTACAGACCGCGGCGTTCTCGTCTTCGACGAGTGAAGGTAAATCGCGCACAACCAGAACCCACTCTACCCTCTAATTTTGGTCCCTACCTTACGTTCGGTGGCCTTGGTCACTTCGTGATCGACGATGCAAGCACCACATTAGACAATGCATATCAGGGTGGAGGTGGTTTCATTGTCGGCATTGGCTTCAGATTACTACCAATGCTGGCTCTTGAAGCCAACTGGATGGCATCCTTCCAATCAACCGCCGTACAAACCACCCTGGGAAGTATGCCAGTCAACGCCATCCACTCGCTCAATCTGGATGCGAAGGTATTTTTTCTTCCGTGGTCGCAACGAATTGAACCGTACGTACAGCTCGGCATTGGCGCATACATGCTGTCAGAAAGTTTTGCATATGAACTCTCTGGATTCGGTTTTGACATTGGAGGCGGCGTAGATATCCGCTTCACTGACTCCATAGGCCTCGGACTCAAAGTCTTATATCGCGGCTTCTACGTGGACAATACGGCGGATAATTACTACGTCTACCTTCAGAGGGAAGCCGCATTTATCGATAGCATCACGACTGAGGCCACCCTCCAGTTCTATTTCTAAATCGCAGATAAGAGTGATGTCCGAGTAGATTGAGCTCATACTGGTATCTCGAAACCACAAAGTGCAGTGCACTGCGGTTTTCAGTGCCTGTTGGCTCGCGCCCTTCTGGTCTTGGACGTCACCTTTGTACTGGCTGCCATCGTCACGGCCTACAAAAGCGCAAGGCGAGGTATAAAGACTACGGTGTGCTCAATACGCAAGGTTACCTTTAAGGCGGCGAGTGCATGCACTCTCTCACAACCGATTAACCGCCAGCGTATGACTGGCACTGAGTCGCCGTACAACTACTGTATCGAGCGTTCGTTCCTAATCATATGCAGTCCCGTACTACTGACGGTCAGTTTCCTACTCAGACTCACGACTCAGATGGCTGACTAAGGAACTAAGGGGACGACTACTTGCCGCTTTGAAGCCGCTAGAGTCGACGGGGTCCGTAGCCCAGTGCTCACGTGTTGCATCGTATGTGGGCGTATATCCTGTGTGCAACAGTGAGACTCACGGGAAACATACTAGCCATTCAGTATCAAAACATCCCCAGCAGACGCTGGATGATGACGCATAACCTGATACGCCCTGAAGCGTATCCAGCTGCGGATGCTATCCAGGGAACTGGATTATGAGGACGGGATAAACCCGCGTTGGGAGGCCACACTACTCCAGCTGCGTACCGAACCCATGACCAAGTTCATGCATGCTGACTCGGCGCTCTCGTCGGATAGTTGGAATAACTGCGGGAAGGCATTGCGGCGCCATACCGCCTTTTTGTTGCCTAGTACATCGCCGGAATTTCTTCAGTGTGTGGACGTCGTGACCACACAGAGTACAAGAAGCGAGTTGAATCACCCGATCCACGCAGTGATGAACTAAAGTAACGAACCTGCTGGAGTAATGTATGCGTGACCAACAATGTCCAGGAACCCTCTCAGGTACGCCGAGCGACTGTCCATGCCCCGACCCGTCGTGCCCCGTGGGCCCGTAGCACCTTCGAACACTCAAGCAAGGTCGTCCCCGTGGTCATTACATCATCGATCAATACGATATTTCGACCAATGATCGCTTCTGGAGATGACGCGATAAAAGCTCTCTTCATATTACGGCGTCTCAAGGATTCGGGTAGGCTGCGCTGCGGACAGGTATTTCGTGTTCGATAGAGAAGCTGGTGCGCAACCGCGATTCCATGATGTTTCGAGATACACCGTGCGAGGAGTGCAGACTGATTGAACCCTCGGCTTCGTAAACGAGTCCGGTGTAACGGCACTGGAATCAGATAATCCCATGAGCCTGCCGGAAGCACACAGTCCGCCGTCAATCCGCGGGCATGTTCTATGGCATGGCGAAACTTCAAAGCTGAGATTGCGTCTGCAACGGCGCCGCCATACTCGTAAGACCATGTGACGCCATCAAATGTGGCACCATGCACCGCACAACGACCACAGAGATACGTATTACTTCTCGTATTCCCACAGCCTGGACAGATCTTTCGCATGCGCATTACGGATACCTCGCAATACGTGCAAAATGGTGTTTCAGAGTGCCGCGAACAGCCTATGCAGCGGTCCAGATGAAGAAGAGAAAGAAGGTCATGAATCAAGGCTGTCACGATGAGGTTGTAACGGTCATTACAAACTATGCAAGTATGTTTAGTAGGGGAATACACTAAGCACGATGGTACGGCTCGCCCCGAAGGATTGCGGATGAGCGATACAACTGCTCTGCCAACAGTACTATGCACATTTGATGGGGTAACGTTAGGCGGGACAGGCTCCAGAACTCATCAGCACAGCTCCGCTCTTCGGCGGACAGGCCATCAGCCTCACCAATAATAAACGTGACTCCAAGCCATGCTTCTTTCTGAAATTGCGCAATCCGTTGAGCCATTTCCACCGATGACAGCTCGTGTCCCGCTTCATCGAGTGCGATCACTTTGTGCCTTTTCGGAAGCAATGCCCGAATGCCACTCTTCCTTGCATGCTGCAACTCGATAGGCATGCGACTCCGAAGCAGCTTTTGGTAGTAGGTGAATCTCTCTCGGAGGGACGGTTCACGTAGGCGCGCCCGTGATACGATACGTAGTTTCATGGACTAATCACCTAATTACCGGCACCTACAAACATTTACGGACCCGACAACAGTCCCTGTTCGAAGATGCTCTCGCGCATTTCCTCTTCCCACGGCGGTTCGTCAACCGGCACCCGTGTTGCGGTTTGGAACATCGAATCAAGGTCGTAGTACTCACGTACTGGGGCGTTGAAAATGTGAACAATGACATCCGCATAATCCATGAGGACCCATTGACCAGCATCGGCCCCTTCTACGCCATGCACGCGAATTCCATCCTGCTTTTTTGTGGTAAGAGCGATGTGATCCGAGATCGCTTTGACCTGACGATCGCTTCTACCACTACAGATCAACATACAATCTGTATATCCAACCGAGTCTCTAACTTCGTAAACCCGTAGTTGGAAGGCTTTTTTTTCAAATGCGATCTCGGCGAGGCGCAAGGCAAGCTCGCGCGCAGATTCCATTGTAGATGTGCTCAAGAGCGGCTCGTCTCCTCTAGTGGCAGCTCAATTTTGTACCCAGTGCACCTGCACTGAGTCTATAGCGTACACGAACATCGAACGCATTGCTCACCGGAGTGTGGGTTTTCCCCACGAACGGTGTGTTCACTCACGCGCGTACTTGCCCGGTGCCATACACCACAAACTTCATCGTTGTTAGCTCATTGAGCCCCATAGGCCCGTATGCATGCAGTCGCGATGTGCTTATTCCGATCTCCGCTCCCAGGCCAAGCTGACCACCATCATTGAACCGTGTCGCTGCATTAACCAGCACACAACTCGATGGCACGGCGGCTACAAAATGCTGAGCTCGAGAGTAACTCTCAGTGACGATTACCTCAGTGTGGTCAGAACCATGCCTTCTGATGTGATCGATTGCATCATGGATATCAGCAACAAGCGCGACGCTCATTTTCAAACTCAGATACTCTTCGTCCCAATCTTCCGCCCGGGCGGGTTCCACATTAGGACACAAGGCTCGAACTTCTTCTGTCCCTACTAATGACACACCCGCAGCGGCAAGCGCGCCGAGCAAACGCGGTAATTGCTCTTTTGCTTCACTGCGATGCACCAACAACGTCTCAGCCGCATTACAAACGCCTGGTCGTTGAGCCTTCGAATTGACTACAATCGACTCGGCCATGTCCGGGTCGGCACCTGCGTCGATGAACACGTGGCACACTCCCTTATAATGCTGGACGACCGGTATGCGACTATTCGACGTAACGTAGCGAATGAGACCTTCTCCACCCCGTGGAATAACTAAATCCACCGTATCCGACTGCTCCAACAGCGTCGCGACTTGAGATCGCTCTGTGAGACTCACCACCGCATCTACTGGTAAACCACAATCGTTCAACGCCTCGTGGAGCACCGATACAAGTACCTGATTCGTATATCGGGCCTCACTACCACCCTTCAGAACGCACGCATTCCCCGATTTTAAGCACAACACTGCGGCATCGATCACGATGTTAGGTCGTGACTCGAATATCATCGCAACCACACCCAGAGGAATCCGCATACGGCCAACAAGAAGGCCATTAGGACGTCGTGTTTGTTGCACTATTGCACCAACCGGATCCGGTAGTGCCGCAACAGAATCCACACCGGCTGCGAGACTTTCAATGCGTGTCGGCGTCAGACGGAGACGATCGATCATTGCTGTACTCAGCTGATTGGCTTCCGCTGCATCCAAATCGCGCTGATTTGCAGCAAGAATCGTCTCAATAGACTCTACAAGTCTTATGGATACCTGCTTGAGCACCTTATTTTTTAGACCTGTCGATGCAATCGACAATGCGGTTTGAGCCGTCTTTGCCTGTCTGCAGAGTGTAGCTACGTCGCTACTGATCGCTGTCATTTCTATCCTCCAGAGGTGGAAAACACACCGTCAGAAACTTCGAAATACCGTATGCACCAACAGAACGAAAGGACTCAAAGAACCCAAGTGACCCCGAAACTGACCGTTGTTCTGGCGCAGTGATACGAGCGGAGATACTTTCCCCGGGTGACGAGTATGACTGTGGACAAAAGACAGAGAAGATCCCGGAGTAGAAATACAATCTCCCGGCACACAGTTTTATTGATCGCCATCACCTCCCTCGCCCTGACGGCACATGCAGCCTCTGCACGTCAGCTGCCAGAGAGATATGAGTACCATCCCAGGGAGGCACTTCGCCCTCCGAGTGGTCCATCTGCGCAACTCGCGATTCAAATCAAAAAAGTCATTGGTAAAAATGCTGTGCTTGACCGTACCTTGACAGAAGCTGCTGAGCGACTGACGAGAAATCGGAACCTGACGGCGAGAGACGCAATGCGCGCGAGCGGAGCGAGCGACGCCTTTGCGCTTCCGATTAGGTACCGAGTACGGCAGGAGCCGACCATCAGCCCCGTAATGCATGTCCTAAAGACGGAGGTTCGTAACGCTCATGTCAGCCACTTCGGCGTAGCGGTGCGCGCCGAGAATGATGCCATCCACATCGCATTGCTCTTCGTGCGCCGAGGTGCATGGCTAGGTCGGCTCCCCACCCACTTCGAACTCGGCCAGCGCTATGTAGTTGACGGTCGACTAACCGAGGGACTCATTAATCCGCGCCTTCTGGTGGCAACGCCAAACGCTGGAGTCATGGAATTACAGCCCCGCACCGCTCATGGTGTATTCTGGACTCATATTTCATTCAACAGCGGTCCAGGGCGGTATATCATCGAGGTGCAAGCCAACGATCGGTTCGGCACACAGGTGTTAAACCTCATGGAAGTGTATGCCAGCAAGCCAGGTGCTCCCCGACAAGTTCCGATTGTAAGACTTCGACCACCTGAAAGCCTACCAGCAACCCCAGAAGTGGCTGCATCACGAGCTGTGCGGCTCGTCAATCGCTCGCGGAAAGTACATCACTTACCCCCGCTCCGCTTGTCCAATGCTCTGACCGATGCAGCGACGTCACACGCCGAAGATATGGCAACAGAGGGGTACTTTGGTCATGAGTCGCCGTCGCGAGGTGGGCTTGCTGAACGACTTAGACGCGCAAATATACGCATGTCGCTCGCGTTGGAGAATATTGCGATTGGACTAAGCCCAGACACAGTCCATGCGGACTTGCTACGGAGTCCATCACACCTGCGAAATATCTTGGATCCTTCGGTCACCCACATTGGTATTGGTGCCTACCGCCGAACGATCGGTGAATCCCGACCGATTTTCACCTTCTCCCAGATATTTGGGAGATATTAGAACGCCGCGATCAGCAGCCGTCCTATCCTTGCGCTTAGCGTAAACGCTCCAAGGCTTGTTCTGCGGAATACTTGGAAGCCTGGAAGTCAGCTAACTTGCCTCGTTCTTTCTCCACAACTTCTACTGGGGCACGGTCTAAAAATCGTGCGTTCCCAAGCTTTTTCTGCGTCTTCGTAATGTCTACCTCAAGCTTCTTAATCACTTTTTCAAGCCGCTTTCGTTCTTCGTCAAAGTCTACAAGACCCTCTAATGGAACGATGACCTCGTACTGACCTGCGCGTAATACAGCGCTGCCTTTGGGGGCTTGGAGCCCCTGTGCAATACGGAGATCCGCACGACCCAGCCGCTCCACGTACGCCCGACTAGCTTCTACGATATCGGTAGACGCGTTGGCATCCGCATTGACAATTACACCAATGGTGGCGCTCGGAGAGATCTGATTTTCTCCCCGAATGGTACGGAGTGCACTGACAATATCGCACACTGCATCGACCTGTTTCGTTTCTTCTGGGAACTCCTCCCCGTTAGAGAATGCGTAAGAGCTTACGATCAACGCTGGAGCATCCCCTGCCATTCGCGGCAGCTTCTGCCAAATTTCTTCAGTGAGATGAGGCATGAATGGATGCAACATACGGAGTGCCCCGTCTAGGACTCGCCGCAGAGTATGCTGGGTCGCAACTCGTCCATCTCCCTGCAAACCTATCTTCGCAAACTCAATGTACCAGTCACAGAGCTCATGCCAGATAAATTGGTATACCGTGCTAGCCGCAGACCCAAAATCAAAGCCTTTGAGCTGAGTGTCAATCAACTGACTTGCTCGCTCCAACTTTGTTAGAATCCACCGATCCGCGGGCGATGTTGTGTAGCCCGCGGCCTCCGCATCAAAGTCATCAAAATTCATAAGTACGAAACGCGATGCATTCCATACCTTGGTCGCAAAATTCCGATATCCTGCCAGTCTTTGGTCTGACAACTTGATGCTACGACCAGCGACCGTAAGCGCCGCAAGCGTAAACCGAAGGGCGTCAGCACCATGCTTATCGACCACGGACAGTGGGTCCACCACGTTGCCCTTAGTTTTTGACATCTTCTGGCCCTGACCATCCCTGACCATGGCATGCAGATAAATATGCTTGAATGGGATCTCGTCCATGAAACGACAGCCCAACATAATCATCCGCGCGACCCAGAAAAAGAGAATATCGTGCCCAGTCTCCATCACAGAGTTGGGGTAGAACGTCTTTAGCGCGGGAGTTTTATCGGGCCATCCAAGCGTTGAAAATGGCCACAGGCCAGAACTAAACCACGTGTCCAATACGTCGACATCTTGCTCGATTTTAGTACTGCCACAGTGACTACATTCGGTTGCATCTAGACGAGATACGGTGACGCCATCACAATCACTACAATACCAGGCGGGAATGCGGTGCCCCCACCAGAGCTGACGAGAAATACACCAGTCCCGAATATTATACATCCAGTGAAAATATGTCTTCTCCCAATTCTTGGGAATGATCTCGATTTCGCCATCCTCGACGACGCGAATCGCTTCCTTCGCAAGTACATCAGCCCGAACGAACCACTGCTTGGAAAGCATGGGTTCGACGACTTCACCGGACCGCTGTGACACTCCAACGTTCATTTTATGGTCTTCGATTTTGACCAGTGCACCAGCGGCTTCGAGGTCTGAAATTACGGCCGCCCGAGCTTCATAACGGTCTAAGCCTCGGTACTTTTCCGGAGCGGCATCATTGACTCGCGCATCCTTATCCAGGATCGCTATCGTAGCTAAGCTGTGCCGCTGACCCGTTTCAAAGTCATTGAAGTCATGGGCGGGAGTCACTTTTACACACCCGGTTCCAAACTCCATGTCGACCAGAATGTCATCGCCCACGATAGGAATTTCACGACCGACCAGCGGCAAAATCACGGTCTGCCCGATGAGGTGCGTGTAGCGTTCATCCGCTGGGTGTACGGCAACACCGGTATCGCCAAGCATCGTTTCAGGACGAGTTGTTGCCACAACGAGTACCTCATCCGAATCCTTTACTGGATACGCCATGTGCCAGAGATGACCATCCTGCTCTACTGCCTCCACCTCCAAGTCAGAGAGGACCGTCTGCATCTTTGGAGACCAATTGACCAAGCGCTCAGAGCGATAGATCAGTCCATCTTCATGCAAACGAACGAACACTTCTCGAACGGCTTTGGAAAGGCCTTCATCCATCGTGAAACGCTCGCGGTCCCAATCGCAGGAAATTCCCAACCGCTCATGCTGCATGGTGATGCGCGCATGGTACTTATGCTTCCATTCCCAAACTTTTTCGATGAAAGCCTCTCGCCCCAGGTCAAAGCGGGTCACATTTTCTTTAGCCAACTCTCTTTCAACGACCATCTGAGTAGCAATGCCAGCGTGATCGGTTCCAGGCATCCACAAAGTGTTGTACCCCCGCATCCGATGCCACCGGATCAGGATATCCTGGAGTGTCGCAGTCAACGCATGCCCAATGTGTAAAGAACCGGTCACATTCGGAGGCGGCATCGCAATGCTATACGCTGGCTTGTCGCTTTCATCCTCCGCTCGAAAGAAACCCTGTTCGCGCCACCACTGATACCATTTCGACTCCACATCTTGTGGTTCGTAGGCCTTAGCCATCTCCAATTCAGGTGTCGTAGACTCTGTGTTCGACATGGTCATCCTCGCTAAGTAAGTCCGGAGTCAGGCAAAAAGTGGGGTGCAATTTCCATCAGAATTGCACGGATTTTATCGGCACCGCCGCGACGCTCTAACACTTGACGCGCGGACTTACCATCCAAATTAGGGATAGGATTATCGAACCATCCCACTGGGTATGGGTGGATCATGCAGGCAGCACGCCGAATGTCTTCGGGAATGGGCTCTCCGTCGAGATGCGACCTCGATTCTTCATCAAGCTTTACCCAGTATGCATCGGAGAGCCGCATAAAGAACTCGTCCCAGCCGTCTATTCGAGCCACGTGACCTCCCTGAACCCATTCAAATGACACCCCAAAAGCTCCGACTCGCCGCAACATAAGATTTCAAAAAGAAACCGAGGCGCTGTCAGCCCGTAGGCCGCCAGCGCCCCGTCCGACCAGCATTCAGTGCACCATAAGCCGGGTTCTGTTCCCCACCACAGTCACCTGACAGTGAGGTAATGGCCATTCATCTGGGACGTCCATTGCTGGACGCCTCTTGCAGTCACCCGGAAGCTTGGGCGGGCAACCCTCAAGCGCTTCCTGCTCGACCTTGCTTCGAGTGAGGTTTACCGACCAACACGTCACCGTATCAGCCCGTGGGCTCTTACCCCACGCGTTCGACCTTACGCCCAGGCCCTCTCGGGCGGAGCGCGGTATACTTTCTGTGGCACTATCTCTGAGGTCACCCTCGCTGGACGTTATCCAGCACCCTGCCCTGCGAAGCCCGGACTTTCCTCCAGACCCTTGAGTCCAGCGACCATTTGTCGCACTGAACCTGCTGTCGTTCGTGTGTATAAGTTGCACCTAAGCTGGTTGACCGTAGACGCGATAGGCTACGCAGCGTCCTCTTCTACCTCGGGCGGGTCAACCCAGTACAAGATACGGCTGCAGTGTCGACACGTCTCCAGGGTGAGCGCTTTCCGTAACCGCACCACCTGTTGCGGCGGGCACGCATAGTTGCAGCCGGGGCAGGAGTTTGCGGTAACGGGGACAACAGCTCTTCCGTCCCGAGCTTTGAAGATTCGGCGATACCGCGAGACAAGAGCAGGCTTGAGCTCCTTCTCAACAACGCGCTTACGGGAGTTGATGCCATCGATGAACGTCGCGAGTTCTTCAAGGCGTTTCGCGTTCGACTTTTCTTCCGCGCTCACCTCAGCCTTCAACTCCGCTATTTTCTTCTCTTCGCTGGCGATAGAGGCTTTGAATTCATCCATTGCCTCGACAAGCTTCAGGATTTCTTCCTCGCGCGCGAGGTTTGCCTTTCGAAGGGATTCAATCTCCTTCTGCATCGCCATGTATTCTTTATTTTTCGTAACCGCTTGCAGCCGGGTCTTGGCGCGATTGACCTTTTCTTGGTCAACCTTGAGTTCACCGTCTTTCTCGCGATACCAGCGTGAAGCTTCTTCTAATTTGAGTCTCTTTTCTGCGAGCCCTTCCTCCATAAGGTCGAGGAGCTCTTTCAGCCGAACGATTTTCGCTTGGAGACTGTCTCGCTCTTCATGGAATCCTCGACCTTCGTCGTCGATCGCCTGAAGCGCAACCAGTTTGGATACTGTTTCCCGCAAACCCTACTCCCAAACCGGGTCGCAGGTGCTGGCCTTACACCACACACCTGCATCCTTGGTATTTGCACGCCATCATAGCGGCGTATCTGCTGTTACTTCCATCGGCCAATCTCTATATTGGTCGCCTGGAACGACGGCTGCCTCAGATTACTGAGGCATCCCCTGGTAGGCCCACCAGGACTCGAACCTGGGACCGAGCGGTTATGAGCCGCCTGCTCTAACCTACTGAGCTATGGACCCGTGCAGACCAATAACGCGCACGAATATCGCACGAGAATATCGATCGCGGCTTCGGAGGCTACGTCGAGGCCCGTCGGGAGTCAACCCGTTGAATCCTATCGTTTCCAACGAAATGATCGGCAAACTGGCCTACGTAAGACCAATGCCGTCAAACCGAACAGGATCGAATAAAGGCTTGGAAATCGTCTCGAGACCTCAGAATTCATCGGGGGAATACATCCGATACAGTTTCCCCGCGGCTGCACATTCATACTTCGCTGCATCTACCAAGTCACTCATGGCGATAGCACGTTGCTGAGCAGCCGCGCGATATGCAGCTCTAATGATTGCATTTTTGATTGAGCCGCCAGAAAGCTCAAAAGACCGTGCCAAGATCCAGTGCTCGATGTCGTTTTCGACGGGTGCAGCGGATGGGATCAGACTCTTCCAAATCTGCTCTCTCAGCTCAGGCTCCGGGAAGGGGAAGCCAACCTTAAAGCTCAACCGCCGTTCGAACGCTTTATCGATGCTCTTTTTCAGGTTGGTTGTGAGTAGAACCAATCCCTCATAGTTCTCCATCAGCTGGAGAAGCACGTTGATTTCCATATTCGCATACTTGTCATGTACGGATTTCACATCTGTCCGTTGGGAGAAGAGTGCGTCTGCCTCGTCGAAGAGTAAGAGGCAATGACTGTCATCCGCCTCTCTGAAAATCCGAGTGAGATTTTTTTCGGTCTCTCCAATGTACTTGCTTACGACGTTAGCTACGTTGATCCGGTAAAGCGTCAATCCCAGCTCGGATGCCAGTATCTCTGCACATAAGGTCTTTCCAGTACCCGGCTCACCATCGAATAGCGCAGATAAACCCCGTCCTTTCGTCAGCTTTTTTGCGAACCCCCACTCCTGAAATACCGTGGTTCGGCTTCGAGCGGCCTCCAAAATTTCCTGTACTTGAGCTCGTGTCTCTTCAGGTAAAATGAGGTCGGTGAGTCGAAGAGTCGTAGGAGTTATATCGGCGTATTCAGAAAGCCTCGCCCGTAACTGAGTCCGCGCCGCGATATCGAGATCATCTTGCGTAATCAACACATCGCTAGGCCCTCGCGACACTGCGCGATTCACAGCAACCAATACGGCGTTCTTTATGTAGCCCCCAGTAAACTCATATTGCCGCGCAAGAAGTCCGAGGTCCACATCTTGGGCTAGGGGCACTTTCGGCGGAAGGTGCACTTCCCATATGCGCTTTCGTAAGGATGGGGTTGGTGGTTCAAATTTCAGTCGAAACAGCACGCGCCGGTCGAGAGCTGGATCCAACATCTCCGGTGTATTGGTGCTCAGTATCACCACACCATCGTAGTGCTCTAGTGAGGACAAGATAACTGAAACGACATGATTTCCGGCGCCGCGGTGACTAAATAGACTTTCGCACTCATCAAAAAATACCACGGCATTTTGGAGTCGTGCTTCTCGAAAAATATCGGACAAATTATCTTCAATCGGCCGCTTCAGATCCGCAATCTGTCGTGGATCAACAAGTAATAAGCGTTTTCCAAGTGCCTGCGCCAGCGCCTTTGCAGTAAGCGTTTTACCCGTGCCTGGACTTCCAACGAATAACAGCGCAATGCCACGTCCATACGTCACGCGCTCAGAGATGCCCCATGCATCTAAGGCCCCAAGATACGAGTCATGGCCTGACACCAACATCAACAATGAGTCCATCACACCAGACGGAAGAATAACCTGCTCTAACGAGGCCTTGGGATCTTCAAGACGGGAAAATCCATGCAATGAGGCATCGAGGTCTTCCTCGCCCATCAACCACGTCGTGACTCGCATTGGGAGCCTTAGGGTTAGTGTGAGATAGGAAGCGCCAATATCCAGAGCGCGACGGTCCAGACTAATCAGATGATTCGAAAGCAGTCGACCATCAGCGGCAAAGTAGTGGCGCAACCGTAATGGCGTGACGGTTTCAGCAGAGAAAGGCGCGAGAATGACGAGCGCTATACCCACATCCAGTCCACGTGTACTTCCACCGAGCGCATCGAAGTACGCGGAAAACCGAGGGTCAAGAGACGGCGCAAGAGCGAGGAGAATGATGTCCCGTTCAACGTCATCGAGTGAAAACTGTTCTTGTAAGGTGGCGATAGGTAGCTCAAAGGATGACTTTTCCGCCCGTTCCCGAATATCACCTTCCGCGACGCGGGCCGCCGACTCAAGGACCTCTGGGTCATCCGTAAGCCCCTCAGCGAAACTGGGTAACGGCCCCAGGCTTCCGAGCGCGACCTGGTCGCGACGCTGCCGAATAAGAGCAGCGCGAATCAATAGCTCAATCCTAGCGAGGTGGTCCTCCAATAACGCTAGATGGTCCGCATATGGCTCCACATCACCTCCGGTAACCTTCCCAATATTCATCACAAGTATCCCAGACACGACCCGAAGAGTATAATGCGAGCTCAAAACGCATGCAGAGTTGGTGCGTTACCCAGTCCGAAAACCAATCGACTGTGCCCGACCACAGAAATACATCATTTTCATGCACGACATTGGCCACATGATTGGCATCACCCTCGTTTGACCACTAAGATCCGTAGACGAAGAGAAAGAATGCGTTTCGCTCAGGAGGCCCGCCACCGTTGTCAACGCCAGCCGAAAACCACGACGAGGTCGAATCAAGACGGATGCGCCATACTCGCTTGATCATTGCGGGTAGCAGCTTCGCCATGGCTCTTGCCCTGCTCTTGGTGATGGATCTAAATGACAGAGGCCCACATTTTCAATCTGACCGGTATGCCGCCAACGTGATACCAGGCGCTTTGAATGCCTCTAAGCACGAGCTCAGCCGGCTTCGTATTCTGACCCGCTGCGTCGGTTATATTCGCGCCAATTATGTCGATCCAGAACGTGCGGATGCACGCGCCATGTTGTTTTCAGCTTTGGCAGACGTTGAGCGAAAAGTCCCTGAATTCATGGTGGATGCGAAAAACGAGAACGGAGTCATAGAGTCGGTAAGCGTACGCATCGGAAAGCACACACAAGACTTTTCGTTAGCTCGTGTAAATGACCTATACACGATGAGCTGGAAACTCATTGATATCTTTAAGTACATAAGCCCACATCTGGGCTCAACTATCTCGGGAAGAGATATCGAATATGCGGCGATTAGTGGCATGCTCCGAACGCTCGACCCTCACTCCACCCTGCTCACTCCAAGCGTTTATCGGGAAATGAAGCTGGGGACGACGGGCAAGTTTGGTGGCCTCGGAATTGTCATATCCCAACGCGACGGAAAGCTGATTATTCAATCTGTAATGGAACGTACTCCAGCACGCACTGCTGGGTTGAAAAGCGGTGACATCATCACCCAAATAGGGGCAGAGTCCACCATCAATATGTCGCTGAATGATGCAGTAAATCGGTTACGCGGACCGGCCGGAACGGCGGTCGATCTTTGGATCAATCGTAAGGCATTCACAGAGCCAGTAAAATTTCGGGTCGTCAGAGCCAACATTACCCTGGCGAGTGTCACCACACAGCTCCTAGAGGGGGGGCTCGGTTACGCCAAAATTAAGAATTTCCAACAAAGTACTGCAGACGACCTAAAGGCAGCTATCGAACGGATGACTTCCGAGCGTCAAAGACTGTCCAATCTTCCCCTCTCTGGTCTCATCCTCGATGTGCGAGACAATCCCGGCGGATTATTGGACCAAGCCATCAACGTCAGCGACCTGTTCCTACGCGATGGAACCATCGTAACGACGGTAGGCTCAGGCAATAAGGTTCGGGAGGAAAAGATTGCGTCGGTCCGTGACACCTGGTCTTCCATACCTTTGGCCGTGCTCGTTAACAAAGGTAGCGCATCGGCTTCTGAGATAGTGGCGGGCGCCCTTAGAAATCATGACCGCGCGGTTATAATCGGTAGGCAGACATTCGGGAAGGGGTCAGTTCAAGTCATTTATGACATTGATAGCGCCGCACTCAAGCTGACAGTGGCGCAGTATCTCACCCCTGGCGACGAGTCCATCCAAAATATAGGAATTACGCCTCACCTCGAGCTGCTACCTGTCGTCGTTACAGAGGGGGACATTCGGCTCAATTCAGAGGACCACCGCGGGGAAAGAGAGCTAGAGAACCATCTGAAAAATGCGACGACTACGGCACACATCCCTGCGGCCCGCCTGAGTTATCTGCAAAGCGCTTCAGACGATGAGGATTTCGCCGTCGAACTCGCAAAAAATGTGCTGCTGTCCTCAGGAAACCCGTCTACAAAATCGGTACTAGAGCAAGTGCAGCCAACTCTAGACGGCATTCGCCAGCGAGAGGCAACGCGCATTGTTCAAGCATTGAAAACCGTCGGTATCGATTGGATGGAGGGCAGTAATACGCGTAACCCTCGGCTAGTCGCGCAATTGAACGTACCGCAAGGACCACTGACGGCGGGAGATAATGTTCGGCTTGAATTACAGGTCAAGAATACTGGGAAAGACCCTGCGTACAGGGTCCGGGGTCGGTCAGTTTCGTCGGCATCCGCCTTCGACGACCTCGACTTTCCGATAGGACTCATACCGCCGGGTAAAACTCGTACGTATGTTCAAACGCTTAAACTGGCTCGCTCAATGCAAACGGAACGCGTCAAAGTGGGCGTCTCGCTATACGCCGATTCAGCGAAGACCAAGCTACACAACTCACGAGAAATACATGCGGACGTTGATATCCAGGCTCTTCAAAGACCGCGTTATGGATACTCCGTACGCGTGCTCGACCACGAAAGCGGTAATGGCGATGGCCTAATCAATGAAAATGAAACCGTAACCATTCGAGTGCAAATACATAATATTGGTAGCGGTGCATCTCACCGAACCTTAGCGACGTTACGCAATAGGGGTGGCCAAGAAGTTTTCATTACTAAGGGCAGGGAATGGATTGAAAGCATTGCACCTGGAAAGTCCCACTTTGTTGATTTCAAAATAAAGGTACAGGGACCGATCTCTCCGGAGGTATTAGAAGTAGACTTACAGGTCACTGACTCAGTACTCCGGCAACGAATGACTCATACTCTTGATCTACCGACCGCTGATTCAGCTGGAGCACCCGTGATACTCCGCCCCAGCCAATGGGTCGTGCAACAAGATACCAGTTATCAAGATTCGGCCCATACAATGGGGATTACTCTTGGAACATACGCAAAAGGTACACCGTTGTTTAGCGATGCTCGGATTGGAGACTGGCTCAGAATTCCTGTGCAAAATTGGGATTACGTGTGGGTCAAGCGTGCAAACCTGCTGGAAGCTCCGCCAGGGGTAAATATCCCCCAGCTCGCGAAATCGGATACGAAAATTGCTATCACTCAACCAGATATCCAACTAACAGAAATGCCGCCCCTAGAGACCAACAATCCAACCATTCGCATTGCAGGTAAGGCATCGTTCTCACCAGTCGAAAACGAGCACCCTGACGTGTACATCTTCAGAGACAATGACAAGGTATACTTTCAACGAGCGGAAAGTATCGACTCGACTGTTGTTGATTTCACATCAGACATCGAACTAAAGCCGGGTAGGAACGTACTATCTATTTATGCGAGAGCCGGTCGGGACTTAATCTATAAATCACGACTGACGGTTCAACGAAGCCCTTGAGCTACGCATCACTTATGCCGTTATGGCGTACTAACCCAGCGAGCGACTACCATGTATCGCATCGCAATATTGATAACGGGGTCCAAACGATGACCGCACCCGAGTCGCATCTAGGAACAAGTCACGTCAAGGAAGTCGCAAACAGAATGAGGCTACGCTGCAGCCCGGTGGCAGTGTGCACTGCGTTACTCGTAGTCACCTTATGCCTACCCGTATGTGCCCATGCACAATCCGAGGAAGAAGACATACGCCGTAGTGCCGAAACAATACAAAAAATCGAAGTACTACGAACCCGCGGGGCATTCCTGGCACGGAATGGAAAGTACGCCGCGGCCATCAGTACAATGGAGGAGATCCTCCCGCTTCTAGACTTACCAGATGAGACCCTTCTGTATAACTTGGGTACGCTTTCCATGGATGGAATAAAGGACTGCAATAAAGCGGTTTTATATTACCAAGGATACCTATATGCCGCCCCAAACGATAAAGGTACACCGGAAGTTAGAAAGCGTCTAAAGCGGTGCTTGCGCACAATTCGGGCGGGTATGCTCACGCTAAATTCTCAGCCTGAATCAGTCGAAGTGCGCCTAAATAACGTCATATTAGGCCGCACCCCACTTGGTGAGATCCAGCTCGGACCAGGAAGCTACCAGGTGTCTGTGGAACGTATAGACTATCAAAAGTATTCATCAGAAATCATCATACAACCTAGTCTGGAGACACGTCACAATATCCGGATGACGAAGGTGGTCTACAAAGGGTCTCTCACCGTGAAAAGTCAACCGAAGGGCGCTCGCGTGTGGATCAACGACGATTTGGTAGGTCAAGCACCGATTACGCGAAAAGGTTTGGACACCAAGAAGTATCTCGTGCGCATCGAGAAAGATGGATGGGATCGCTGGATACGATATGTAGAAGTGCTACGAGATGCTGTTGTAACCGTAGACGCCAAGCTGGAGAACACAGGGGTAAACGTGCCTATCCCTCCGCTTCCACGAAACGACTAGCCTCCCGCAATGGCAACAACACGGGGGTATCGCTACCATGATATGGGCTGCAATCGTTCTCGTCCCCGTAGCGCTTCTTGTATTCCAACTCCGGTCAGTACGTACATACATTATTCGGCCGACCGTTCATCAGATACGTGAATCTCCCGCCGAATCACAGGCAGAAGCAATCCTCTTCGCACCGGTTTACCGAGAGCTTGCAACACTCGGATTTGCGGCGCCCACATGGGTATCTTCTCCTTACTCACTCGTGTCGGAAACGTCACATGAAGAACTGAGTCTCTTCGCCTACCACCCAGATGGAATCTGGGCCCATATTCAGCTCGCACCTCTTCCCGGAGTCCACCGACCTGTATCCGTCTCACTCTTGTCCTGGGAATCTAATGGTTATTTGTTAGAGACACAGAGTGTCCGTGCGCATGCACGCTGGCCACCGCAACCAGACTCGGAACTACTCATACTGAATCACTGGTCGGTTAGACAACAGGTTGACCTTCACCGAGAACGTGGACCACTCAATGCACCGCGAGACATTCAGGTGGTCCTGAGCCGTATCGACTCCAGTGCAAAAAACGCACTGCGGTTAGCAGAGGAAAGCGGAGCTATCGAGTCACTATCGGAGCCCAAGTCAACTTTGCGCCCCACATGGAGAGGTGCGTGGGCAATGCTTCGAGCCGAGCGCACGAGCACGCAGCAGGCTACACCTAACTTGCCAAAGAAAGTGCAAGACTACTCCTTGTCCGCCATCGAGGATGCGTACGGCGATGCGCTCGAACGCTACTGCCATCGCGTACGCCCACGACGGAAACGCTCGTCATCTATTGTGTTAGCGACAACCAGCATGTGCCTCGCCGGTCTCTCTTTTTCCTTCTGGTTCCCACTGTGGCAGGTCGTTCTTTTCTTGAGCGTTCTACTGCTCCATGAGCTCGGACACGTGATAGCCATGCGCATCACGGGGCACTCCGAGGCATCCGTCTTCTTTCTTCCCTTCTTTGGGGCGGCCGCCATCGGCCAGAAAAAAGACAGCAGTAGCGCAGAGCGGGTGTTTGTTGCCCTAATGGGGCCGTTGCCGGGCCTCATGGTGGCCGGAATAACTCTCCCGTGGATCTTGGATGGCACATTACTCGATTACCAAGTAATCAGCTTGGGTTGGACGCTTTTAGTAGCGATAAATTGGCTGAACCTAGCCCCGGTGCTACCACTTGATGGGGGGCACGTGCTGAATTTGCTCCTCTTTTCGAGGTACCCCGGGCTAGAAAGCGCATTTCGTTTGTTGTCGTTTACATCCCTGCTGCTTATCGGCCTGTGGTTTGAACAGCCGATCGTGTGGATCGCGTTTATTGCAGGCCTCCTAGTAGCAGCAGGACAGCATAAGGTGGCACAACTGGCAGATGACATCAGGCGTAAGCCACCAGCACGATCAGAATCACGCTTCCGAACATATGCATCACATATGCTGCACCGGCACGGCCACAGCCTACAGTTTCCAACGGCATTGGCTGTGGTAGAGGCGACGGAATGGCGGCGGAATCTATTACCGCTCCCGATAGTGCAGACAATGATATTTCTGTTTATTTACACGCTCGCTGTAATAATTCCCCCGATCACCTGGTGGCTAACACTCCACGGCTAAACGCGTACTGAACTAGTTATTGCGAATTTGAACCGAACATTTGCTCGATTTGGTTGCAACCCGCTCATTCAAGGTTACACTGAAATAGTTGCCACGGGCTCTAACCAAGCCCAATCGATCAAGGGCGACCTGGCCGGCCGCTGACCGCGGGTGGTTCGCCAGGGTGGGAGGTGGGTCCCGCCATCAAAACAAACGCGCGCAGAAAAGGAGGTGATCCAGTGTATCTATTTATATCGGTGACAGGTGAGGTGGTCACACTTTAGAACGTCTAGTCGTTAGATAGACACGGGTGGATTACTTCTGGAGTACCCAGTGACCACCGACCCCGAGAGGCCGCGCTATTCACCGACGCGGCGCGATGCTCCAGCCGTGAGGCTCTTGCAACTCGCAACTCTCGGGGATCCTTATTTAATACCTTACTTTTTGTTCACGCTTCGATTCTTCCGAAGGATATCCAAAGGCACGACAGTGAGTGCTTTCTCATGCGTTGCGTCTAACACCACCGAGGGTGCCTTGCCAGCGCGTTGTGCTTCGTACCACCTGGCCGCACAAAGGCACCAGCGGTCACCTGGCTTCAGTCCGGGAAAGCCGTATTTCGGTTTGGGGGTGGAAAGATCATTGCCTCGCTCCTTGGTAAACGTCAAAAACGCTTCATTGACGGATGCGCAGACCACATGAATTCCGCGATCTCGGTCATCAGTGCGGCAGAGCCCATCCCTAAACCAACCAGTAAGCGGCGATAGGGAACATGTCTGCAAGGTATTACCTTCAATGTTCCGGCGCTCCGGCGGTACGGCCGAACGTGCGTTTGATGGATCCGTCTTCAGCGGGGGTAGACCAAGACATGACCCGCCGTCTTGTGTTGCCGCGCTACCACCGCCTGCGTTAGTGACTGGAACAACCACTGACTCGTCGATGCGCCGATTAGACTCGCCTTGTATGGGTGCCTTGTCCGTCTCGACGGGTGGTGATGCCAGCGCTGGAGGGGCCGCTTTCGTCGGACTACAACCGACCGCAACGCACAGTGCCAATAAACTAAGGAACCACATCGATAGGATAGTTAGTCTCATGCTGGGGGGATGCAATACAGACCCATATGGACTAAAAAGAATCGCCATACTACGGGCTGGATCAGCCTGATCTCTTCACCACATGGTACTAAAGCATGCGGCATGCTCAACTAAGTATCGAACGAGTGAGTCTCTGTGGCTGCTGCACTGGATAGAAACCGTGCGGGTCAGTTGAGCCTACTATATGGCTTAGACCGACAGAGACTCGGCTGCCTCTACCAATGAGTGACGACCTCACGCTTGATTGGTTCATGAATAATCGAGATCCGTGGATGCTCATACGTAGCTTATGATGTGGGGGCCTCCATCCCCGTACCGCATCCCTGGCGTAAGTTTAAGCAGGTCATGTGCCGGCCGGGAGCCGAACCAACCTCCCTTACAAAATACAATAAATACCGCGCACAAGACTGGCTTGGTCCCAGGTATTTCAATCGTGTGGCAAGCAAAATGGGTGACGCCCGCGAAAGCCGAAGGCCATAGATGGTACACCGCTACGGCGTACCCGATGAAACCGTTCCCGCGTCATGGCCGCCGGTCTGCGGGAACACTTTGCTTGTCTCCCGGTTCGTATACGGCATCGCACGCGATTACCTCTGAATAGTCTCGGGACACCTCCCCAAGGGACATGTATACCGAGGCTACGGTTTGGACGAAGAATTTGATTTCAGCTTCATATGGTGCGGCCGGCCAAGGTAATGCGGCACGAGATTCACGTCTGCGTACCGCGATGTCATCACTATCGTCAGTTATTGCACCACGCCGACATAAAGGTTAGAGGCTCCAAAGGCGAATCGCCGGATGGTTACATCCGCGAGCCCAGCGTCGCGCATCATTCCTGCGAACACATCGACGGCCGGGAACGCTGCAATAGACCGCTGCAGATAATCGTATTCGGCATTCCCACTCAGTAAAGCGCCGAGACGCGGGACCACGTGATGCACATGAAAACGAGCGAAGGGTGCCATGAATCCAGCGGGTTCACCCAACTCAAGAACCACAACGGTACCCCCGGGTCGCGTCACCCGGACCATTTCCCGTAACCCTGCAGTTCGGTCCGGCACGTTGCGAATTCCAAAGGCAATACATGCCGAATCAAAATGCGAATCCTCGAAGGGCATGGCCTGAGCGTCGCCTTCGATGAGTGTCACGCGGTCGCTGTTATTTCGAGCGATGACTTTTTTCCGACCTACATCCAGCATACCGACACTTGGATCTAATCCGGTCACAGTCGTACTTGGATATGCTTTAGCAAGCGCGAGAGCGACGTCTGCGGTGCCGGTCGCAACATCCAATAGTCGTCCACCTTCTGTCGGGCGCATCGACCGCACGAGGGCACGCCTCCAATTTCGGTCTAAACCAAAACTCATAATCCGATTAAGTAGGTCGTAACGACGAGCAATTTGATCGAACATCTGCCCACTGCCGTCTGCTCGTCGTACGATATCGGTCGTGCCTTGTGGCGGCATGGGATCTGTCGTGCCTTGTGGCGTCATGGGCGACCCTCCGGAGTTCGCGCGACGGGTGCTACTTTTTTCGACGTATCGCCGAATCGATGACCGCCTCTATTGCAGTTCGGGTTGCGCCAACCGGAAGTCCGGCGAGCAGCTGCCTCGCTTCGGTCCCCTGGGCTTCCGCAAATTTACGAGTGTCAGCGATCGCTCCGGTCGATTTCAAACGATCAATAATTACAGCTGCAGATAGGTTCTCGTCCGTTTCGGAGTCCTGAACATATTGCTGCAACAACGTAATAAAATTCGGGTCGCGCTCGCATGCCAGAATGAACGGCCAGGTTAGCTTCCCTTCCCTCAAGTCAACCAGTAAGTCTTTCCCCAAGCTGCTCGTGTTACCTTCTACGTCAAGCACGTCGTCCATCAGCTGAAACGCAAGTCCCAACGCATTTCCAACCTGACCAAGTTCGGCGACCTGATCGCTTGGAAGTCCGCCAAGAGTACCTCCAGCCGCGAGAGCAAAGCGGAAGAGGCCAGCCGTTTTTCCCTGGATAACTTGCAGATACGTACTTCTGTTGGGTTCAAAACGCCCGCGTTGTTCTAGTTGGATTGCTTCTGCAGTAACCATATCTGCAATGGTGTCGAGCACATTGGAGAGTAGGCGCCGGTACCCAACGCTTTCCACGAGCTTTAGTGCGTAGAGCAAGAGGTGGTCACCCGCTAATACACTAGCTGAATTACCGTAGACGACCCGAGCTGCCGGTACACCTCGGCGCTCGGTCCCCTCGTCGATAACATCGTCATGGAGGAGAGTCGCCGCATGAATAAGCTCGCAAGCTACTGCCAGGTCCTTCACCTCACGATCCATTTCGCGGCCGCCCATTCGCGCGCCTAGCATGACGCAAAGTGGACGAATGCGTTTTCCAGGACGTCCCAGGAGGTAACGCGCTGTCTGGACAGCCAAATGCTCTTCAACCTCAAACTCTCCGAGCTCGGCGGCATCCGCCCCGTCTCGAATAGCTCGTTCTAAATGTGCCAGGTCATCTGACAACCAGGCCCGGATGGACGCCAACCGACTAGATAATGGGGCTAAACCCACACGCTCAGTGACGGCGACCAACGGTTTCAGCACCGTATCTGCGGGTCGGCCTTCAGGGTTACGCGTCTGCACGTGCTCTCCCATTTTCTCGCTCCTCATTTTGCGCCAGTGTCGCTCGGACACGGGCTCTAGACACTTTCCCCAGCGGTCCCCGGGGAATGCCATCCACCAGATGAATTCTCTTCGGAACTTCGAAGCGGTCGAGCCGTTCTCTACACCACTCTCGTAGTTCCTCAGTTTGTTCGGTAGTTGTCACCACGACAGCTTCCACGCGCTGACCCCAATCAAGGTCCGGTACGCCAATCACTGCCGCTTCCAGCACGCCATCATGTGCCACCAGCACAGACTCGACGCGTAATGGGTCAACGAGTTCACCACCGGACAGGATGACATCATCTGCACGCCCTTCTACCCGGACAATGCCTCTATTTGCATATCCACGATCATTACTCACCACGGTCCCACGAGCGACGGGTCCGTGCACGGTCAAACAAGGGCCTCGAGTTGAAACACGCACAAATGGAAGCGGGGGCCCAATCTCGCCAGCAGGTCGTATAACGCCTGGAGCGGATGTAGCGACCTGACTTGCAGTTTCGGTCATCCCATATGTAGTGGCTACCGGCACCGCGGCTGCATGGGCCGCTTTCAGCAGGTCATCACTAGCAGGCGCCCCACCGAGTAAGACCACCCGCAAGTTCTGGTGGAATGGCCGGTTGCCCCGTACTTCGAGCAGGCGATGCAGCATGGTAGGAACCAGCGAGACTTGCGTAACACTGCCTGAGTCTAGAGCACTATTAACGGCGTCCCTGTCAAACCCGTCGTGCAGCACCATCGTCGTTGCATAGAATGCAGTACGATAAACGACGGACAAGCCACCGACATGACTGAATGGCAAACAACACAGCCAACGGTCTTCTCGAAGATGGCCAAGCCGAATGGCCGAGCCAAAGGCACTAAATGCGAGTTGACCGGTGGTCAGGTCGACCACCTTGGGCTCCCCGGTCGTACCCGAAGTAGAGACGCGTAATCGCACTTCGTCCAGAGGCCAGAATCTCTCGGGCGCAGGTTCCATAGCCATGGCAGCATCTGTGATGGCCACCTGAGTCTCAGCAAGCGCGGGAACAGCGAGTGCGGCCCCCGTCCAGCTGATAGCATGTATATCTCGAACCAAGCCTTCACGCGGTGCCGGTACAAGGCCCACCATATCACCCGGTCCAATACCCAACCCCATAACAGCAGTAGCGGCTCGGCGCGTTCGGTCGCATAAGGTTCGCCAATCCACTTCGTGTTCATCCACTTTCAGCGCGGCATGTGATGGCCTGGCCTGCGCGTTGGTCTCCACCGGATGGGGAAGCGAATATTCGGGAAGCATTTCTTTGTCATTGCCAGCTGCTGTCCCTGGAATGCGAACTCCCAAACCAGGACGCTCGTTGAGCAGTAACCTGCCATCCTGTTGAGGAAGACCCTCGATGGGGTCGTCCATAAGTGCAGGTGCCAGACCGCACCCTGCGGTAACGCCTAAGGCGGCTGCAATATGTGCAGCTCCAGCACAACCCACTGCGGAGTCGAGCGCATGTGTGACGATGACGCGCTTGCCTGCTCGTATCGCTTGCCGCCCAAGCTCTACCGCTTGGAGCACTCCGTGAAACATGGGCTTGATAACAATCACATCGGCGATGCCGCACTCTAATATCCGCTGGAGGCTGCTTTGGTCTCTGACGGTTTCATCAGCAGCCCACTGCAGTTCCGGTAGTTTGTCGAGCACTGCCCAGTCAGCAACAGGCTCCTCCACCACTGTGACTGGGACCTTCGATAACTCGTGAGCGATATCTTGCCACGTATCAGCAGGCCAGCACCGATTGGCATCCACTCGTATCGATATATCCGGTCCGACCGCATCGCGAATGGCCTCGACCCGAGAGGTATCTCCGTCAGAGAGTTTTATCTTGAGCGTCTGGATGCCCCTGGCAACCGCCTTTCGCGCGTCGGCCGGCGATTGTACTAGTGCGCTGAGCGGTACGCTCGAAGTAGCGTCGGCCGCGAGATACCGCGCCAGTGGTATTTGATTACTCTGCGCCATCAAGTCTGAAACAGCCAACTCGAAGGCGTAGCGCGCCTCAGGAACTCCGGATGTCCACTGTGCGATACAGCCTGGTGTACGAATTCTCGCTACATGTGCAAGGACCTCAGACAAAGCAGCAGCAACTTGATCTTCAGATGATCCAAAACCTGGCCAGCATGCAGCCTCACCCACGCCCACTCGCCCCGCATCGTCAATGAGACGGACCCACCAGCCGGATCGCTCCGTACGACCCGAAATGGGTTGGCTCAGCCGAAGTCTATACGGCTGGATGCGGGCAGCAGCGATGCGAAGTCTCATAACCACGCCTCCGCCACCATACCCACAGACAGCAATACGCCGTGAACCAATCCTAAGCGAGCGGTTCCGCCTAGGTGCGGATTCAATGCTTGTCCATCTCGGACAACCAGCCCACGAATCTCAAACACCGCCATGGGAGCGGCACCAGCCACTGCTACCCAAGTAATTCGATGCTGACCAATGCCCCATGCGACGGGCAAGACGAAGGCCATGACGACAAGGAGGACGTACTGGACTCGCGTAAAGCGTGAGCCAAGTCGGACCGCAAGCGTTCTCTTTCCCGCTACTGCATCGGTGTGACGGTCGCGTAAATTATTGACGGCTAAAATCGCCGTCGCCAACGCTCCCACTGCTACGGACGCAACTAGGGCATCAGCGCTAACCGTCAAGGTTTGGACATAATACGTTCCACAAACTGCACCAACGCCGAAGAAGGCCATAACAAACACGTCACCGAGGCCAACATAGGCCAAGGGAAATGGTCCGCCGGTGTACGCGATCGCACAAGCTAGGCTTGCGAGTCCCAAAAACACAATCGGCCAACCTCCAACGTACACCAGGAATATCCCAACGAGGAATGCCATTCCAAGGCTGACTTTCACGCCTAATAAAACGTCTTCAGGCTGCAACCAACCACGCTGAGTCGCGCGCGCTGGACCGATCCGCTGTTCCGTATCCGCACCCTTCTTAAAGTCGGAGTAGTCGTTAAATAAGTTCGTACCGATTTGGATAAGTATCGCGCCAACCAATGCAGCCAATGCTGGAAGGATGGATAACCCGCCATCGGCGAATGCAAGAGCACTTCCGACGAGAACCGGAGTAAAGCCTGCCCATAAAGTGTTCGGCCGTAGGGCAGCCCACCAAATACCCACCAGACCCGAGGGTTGTGCAGTCGTTACCTGCGCCATGCGGCTCCCTCCTCTTCGAGGGCTTGCACGACTCGCAAGGACGTTTCACTGCGAGATGCAACACTGCCGGTCCGGTCTACCCGTATGATAACCACTCGGACTCCACTCGGTTTCGAATGTACGACTTCCCGAAGTGCCGAGGGAGAATCTACGATGATGGTCTCCGCTCCAGCCCCCATAGCGAGCCGTGACAAGTCTACCGACTGAGGTGTCGCGAAAAACCGTTCAAACACGTCCGCATGCTTCGTAATGGGGAGCATGTGAAAAATGCCCCCACCAGAGTTATCGACGCAGAAGATATCCATCTCCGCACCCAACTCAACCGCAGCCGCCAAGCCACCGATATCATGTCGTAACGCAAGGTCACCTAGGAGTACTGAGGTTACGCCCAACCCTAAAGCCGTCGATATCGTCCCATCGATCCCGTTCGCACCTCGTGAGTACGTCGGTCTTTTCGGTCTCCCGAATGCTGCGACGTCCCGAATCGGCATGGAGCTCGCAATATGCAACTCGGAGCGAACCGATGAGATTGTCGCAGCCACAAAACGCTCGTCCAACACCTCAGGAGTACCTTCGAGCGCGGCGGATACTATCGATGTTGCATGCTTCCAATACCCGACCCATGCCTGACTTTTTGGCCGACTGTTAGCTGCGAGATGCCTCAATGCACCTGTAACGTCCCCGGTCCATAGAAGCTCAAACGGTCCAGACGGTGAATGCGTCCACCCATCCGGGTCGAGCCCGATCCGGGTGGCGGTCAAATCTTGCATCCAGTGTAGGACTTGGCGCCCAATAGGAGCATGACCCACATGCAGTAGGAGGTCGGGTGATAGGTGCTCCCGCACAGCTGGGGAACGCAACAAGAGCTCCAAATGACCTACATCGTGGGTCAGAGGGGCCAGCTCCGTTAGTACCGGTATCGACAAGGTACGCCCCAGCTCTAGGGCTGCGCTACCAGCTCCTGACGGGCTATGAGGTCCAACGTATACGACGGGACGTTCCGACTGCGCTAATGCAGCAGCTACAGGATGTAACCCGCTCGGCGCGCCTTCAGGCGTCCTTCGATGAATACGACCTGCTTCGATCGTGATGGGTGATGTAGCACCTGGGCTCCACAGCGGTTTCCGGTAGGGCACATTGAGATGGACTGGACCGGGTGGCGACCCAAACGCATGCGACAACGCGCGTAGAGCGATGTTGGATGCTGACTGAAGGCTGGATGCTGATTCGGGCGTGGGTATTGTCCGGGCGTACCGCACATGGGACCCGAACAGTCCATCCTGTCTTATCGTCTGCGGTGCGCCGCAGTCCTGTAATTCAGGAGGACGGTCAGCCGTGAGAACCACTAACGGAGTGCGAGTTTGAGAGGCCTCAATAACCGCAGGATAGTAGTGAGCACCAGCTGTCCCGGAGGTACAAATCAGTGCGCAGGCACCCCGCTGCCGCGCTTTACCCAAGGCATAGAAGCCAGCCACCCGCTCATCTAAGATGACAGTCGTAGAGAGACATTGAGATGCTGCGAGCACCAATGGAGTGCTGCGTGAGCCTGGCGATATCACGGCATCCATAACGCCGTTGACACGCAGAGTTTCCAGCAAGAGGTTCGCCGCTCCTGCATTCCAGTCCGCTGTAGCCGTGCTGCCGCTCACTGGTCGCCACCCGCTAATGTGGAGTCATCCTGTTTTCGTACGGCAAGACCAGAGACAATGGTTCGTAGCTTAAGTGCGGTCTCGCGCCACTCTGCATCTGGGTCGGATGCACCCACGATCCCAGCCCCGACCCAGGCTCGTGCTGACTCTGGACTGATCAAAGCAGACCGAATCGCCACGCCGAAAACCCCCTGGAACTCGGAGTCCATCCATCCAATGGGTGCGGCATACCAACCACGCCGGGTCGGTTCTTGTTCATCCAGATATTGCGCTGCCGAACTGCGAGGCCACCCACCAACTGCCGGCGTAGGATGGAGACATCGCGCCAGAGTCAGCGCGTTCTGCCGTGCTTTCAAACGACCGACGATCGGGGTTGCGAGATGCTGAACCTGCGATAGACGAATGGGGTGTGGAACTTCGGAGACCGCGAGTTCTGAGCACAATGGCCGGAGCGTATCAACCATCGCATCCACCACCACCCGGTGCTCTACTCGATCTTTCGCACTCTCAAACAGGGCTTGAGCTAGCCGCTGATCCTCTTCTTCCGTCGAACCGCGACGAATGGTACCCGCCAGGGCATGCGTCTGAACCTCGGTATCATGCACTTCGACCAACGTCTCTGGTGTCGCACCGAGGAAAGTGCCATGACCGTCTATGTGCATCGAAAATGTGATGCTTCCTGAATGCAATTTCCTAAGACGCCGGAGTGTAGAACCAGCGTCAAACTGGTATCCCTCTGGCGGAGTGAGAAGCACTTCCCGAGCCAATACGACTTTCGCTAATGCCCCTTCAGCCACCGTGGTTGCGGCCGCATCCACTCTCTCCATCCAAGACGCTTTAGACTCTACCGGGGTGACGTGTATGCAACCCTCATCAGAGCGACCGTCCGGCTCCGCTGACTGCGGAGGGAGCACGGAGCGAAGTTTGGTCAGAACGTCGACTTGCGTATCACCGGCATGGACTCGCACGGTGAGATAGCAATTTGTTGCTCCGTCGGCGTCACGTATCAACAGCCATTGGGGAAGTACGAATCGCGCAAGTGGCCAATCAGGCCAATTCGAACTGCTCGAAAAAGCACAACCACCGAAAAATAACGGACCAGACAAGTCACCATGAACCGATGCGCGAAGGTCATGGCAAAGCTGCTCTAGATTGGCGTCATTCCTCGGTTCGATGATAGCGGCAGCTGGACCGGCAACCAGAGTCAGTCGACGAGTGCCGTCGGACCAAGCAAATGTGTGGTCAGTGGAATGCCCGAGTACCTGGAATGGGTCGATACCCGGGTAGGATAGACGCACTCGCACGTATGCGGTTGCTCCAGCGCGCGCTGCCGCACACGCCTGTTGCACCGCCACAGTCGTAGTGGCGTCCCAGAACGGAACCCCTACCACCATCTCGTTCGAAACGAGTGGCGCTGGGGAGGTCTGACTCGTTACTTACTCCCAGTGCTACTGTGTAGCTCTAATACACACCCCTAAGCAGCAAAACAGTTGTTCACAAAACCATGAACAACTGCTAGATTTCTAGCACTCGGTAGCAGGTTAAGCAAGGCCTAACCGCCTGTTTGCCAATGATGTTCTGGCCTTGCCGGTCGCTACGTGGAACGAATATGAGTAGTCCTGAAACACGTGAACATACCGAGCGATTAGACACTGCAATTCTTGAAGCCTGCGACGCCGTCGGTGGGTTTATAGAATATTGGGGATTCAAGAATGTGTTAGGCCGCGTCTGGGCGCTCCTAGTTTTACATAAAGAACCCCTCACCCAGGTCGCCATCGCTGAGCGCCTGGGTATAAGCCGTTCACTCGTGAGTAGCGTGATTGCGGAATTAATCGAGCGCGGCTTGGTACGACCGGTGACCGAGCACCGGAATTCTCCGTACGAGGCACAGCTCGATGTCTGGCCAACCATTGCCGGCGTTCTCAAGCAACGGGAGTGGCCTATTTTAGAGCAAGCCCGCAATGCCTTCGAACTGGCCCTGGAAGAAGCCGAACTCATCGAGGGCGCGAGTCAACCATACGATCTGGCCCGACTACGGACACTGCTCAATATGACAGACGTTGCACAGTCGATGGTCCGCATGCTGATTACTATCCGCGTTCCCAGTCGCCTGGATATCGGCGAATGGGTCGGCAGGGCAAGTGCCCTGGTGCGCGGCCTGCGCGGGCGATAAACACCGATTGACAGAGCTACTTCACCTCATCTTAACGGCGCGGAGTTGCTCCCAGAGTGACGGGCGTCACCATGTGGTGCGTCAATACCGGGACGTATTCTCCAGCGCGCGAGACGTCAAAGTCTGACCATACCAGGGTGTCTTGACTCGCGGGTGTGCCATTTCTCGTGTTCAAAAGTGGGTCTTGGCGCCGCCGATTCGGTGCCTTCCCCAGCCTCTCCGGGGAGGGCGCCGGATGGCTGACCAAGCCACACCCAGCTATTTGAAGCCTAGTTCGGCGTACGTGATGTACCCGGTATCAGCCTCGGCATGGTCGATGAGCCGAAGCTGCCAGTTTCCATCCGCTGGGATGCCCTTGAACCCTCTGACGTCAAAGGTGTCGTTCAGGTCATCCCGGCTCCCACCAATCCCTTTTCGCTTCAAAGTGACTTCTTTTCCATTCGGGCCAACCAATATGAGCTGCAAGTCGCCGATGTAGGTGTGAGTGATCCGAAGTGTCACGGTCATTTTCGACACCGCGGCTACACCAGTCCCAGTCACATTGAAGTCCAGCACAGTGCCATCTTTCTCGGCATCTGGAATGTCATGCCGGTCTTGAAAAACATAGCCAGAGATGGGCTCTACAATGGGATTGTCCGCTGGCTTCAGCGTACCGGGAAGTAATCTGTCCACGATCGTGTCGTAGTCGATGAAGTCGTTTTCATAATCTCGTGAACCATTCACGTTCGCAGTCGGCTGCCACATGAAGTCAGGATGTAGCGCTTCGTACCCGGTTGACTCCCCGTGGTTCCATTCACCATCACCAATGATCTCCGCATCAGGTTCGTCCATTGGCGCTGTCAGCCATAGGGTGTAACTGAGGGTGCGAATTTCAATTTGCTCATGGTATTCGTCTCGAATGAAAGACCAGCTTGCGAACTGCTCGTCGGTTATCGTGTCTGAATAGTTCTCTACCGTGAGCGCTTCATGTGGCACGCCATCTGTCACCCAGTGTATTGTTGTGGTTACCGCTACCTCGTACACCTCTTGTTCCCGTAGTTCTCGTACAACTGGCTCACCCCAATGAGGATACTGAGTGCTCACCAGCATCTTTGTAACGGGTTGGCCATCATTGAGAGCCTCAAAAGTCGAGCGGTATGCTTTCACGGGTTGATTCCACACTTGATCACCAGTGTATCGGTCGATCACAAAGCTTTTGTCGTGATTCCCGACTTGGTCCGCGAAAAAGATATGAAAGGCAGCGGGAGTCACATCTTTGTAATCAATCGCATCCCGAGACTCTTCATCTTCATGGTAATCGTTACGTGAGCCGTAAAAACTTGATTGAAGCTCCATCCATGCTTCGGTCAGTAATGCTTTCACATCACCAGCAGTGAACTCGATTCCGTCAACGGTCGTGGACTGACGCGGTTCGGGCTCCATCACGGCAGCCGCGGCCCAGGCATTGCAATGTCCCCACCAACTTTGCACCCCATATTGCGCTGCCCCGTGCTTCCAAATCTCATACTCGGTCGCGCTGTCGATCTCCGGCCGTAGGTCAGCGAGGGCATCTTCGGCCTCTTCGATTTTGTCATTTATCTCGGTGTATTCCTTACCAATATCCGTCTCTTTCCAATCAAAATCTTCAGTCCCTTCATTCTCTTTGATGACTTTGTTGAGGAGGCGAATCAGTTCGCGGCGTCTCTCGATCTTTCCCGTAATCTCACCCTCTGTTTCGCCAATTCGGGCAAGATAGTCAGCGATTTTATCGCGCTCAATCCTGTCGTCCCGGCCGAGTAATTTATCGTATTTTTCGGCGGGAGAAAGCTGCGTTACGTCCTCGGAAGTACGCCAGCCTTCGGGCAGTTGCTTCACGACAGATAGTGAATCGTCGACGACCTGCATGTCGCCCGTTGCGTTCTGGCGGTACGCAATACCGTTCATCTTGTAGCTCCACCACGAGCCTACCCAGATATTCTTACTGACCATACCTTTCGCTGGTAGTGAACTGAGGCGTACTTCCCCGTACTTGCTGTTGTAATTAGCAGACGATGTGCTGGCGAGAAGCAGCGCGAGAGTAAGTACGGTTCCATTCAAGCGTGACATCGTATCCTCCCTTACTGCACGGAGCCGCGCAGAAGTAGTCCGCGGCCTTGGCTGTTTTCAATGTAGAAAGGCCAGGGGTCTCCCGCTGCCCAAAACACTCGATCGCCGTTTTTAAATTCGAACTTTTTGTACGCACGGTTTGCCCAACCCGCATCAATTGCATTGGCAAGCACTTCGAGGTCTTGAGGAAGTTTCGGTGCCGTAACCCAAGGTTCATTGACCAAAAGGCGCGGTACATTAACCGGGAAAATGCTGCTAGGCAGCGACAGTGAGTACTTATTGGATGCGGGTAATGTGCGCCCGTTGGGGTAATTGCGATTGTAGTACGTGACGTCAATTGCGTCTGTCAGGTCATTCATGCGGAAGGCTAACTTGAACTCATGAGTGTCCAAGCGCTCTGTTTCGAAATAGCCCAGAGTATCTAGGTACGTGCTCCCAATAGCGACTTGCGCGGGATCTAGCTGGTCAACCTCAATTTCCACCGCCTTCCGGCCGTAAGTGTATTCATCGGCATCCAAGCTACGTGTCACGCGGTAGCCGAAAAGAAAAACCCCGCTTTTAGTCCACTCATCACCCTTCGTAGGACGAAGGAAGTCTGTCTTGCTCATAACGCCACGATTTCGAAATTGAAATGCAACCTGCCATCCGTCTCCTGGCGTGTACCATCGCGAACTGATGTCAGCCTGGGCAAATGCATTTGGTCCATTAGGGTCGCAATTCGGGCAATCCGCCTTACCTGCATAGCCCACTGGACGCATATCCGCCGCCAAGATGGACTCTGGGGTCCCCTCTTCGCATGCGGTACTTCCAACCGCGAGAAGACACACTAGGGTGAAAAATGAGGCTATTCTTTGCATGGTAAATCCTTCTTTCCCAGGTCAACAGACCTGACCAAGCCATGTAGTTAGCAAACGATATGCCACTCTTTAATCATGCCTCATAACTAGTTGTTATGATTGTCTAATACTTGATCTTTCCGCAGGATCCGATCGGAGGTGGGGACAGTTGTAACCGGAACATATATTACTGAGTCACATCAGAAAACTGCGCGGTCAGTAAGGACGCGTACACTACAAATAAAACTCTAATCCCGCGAAGCCACCCACCCAACCGCCTACGGTGGAACCCGATTGTCCGTCCGCGCGATCGGGAGCGATAGACGGTCCGCCTTCGAATACCAACGTGAGTGCCATGTGACGCGATAAGTCAATCGCTGCACCCAGGTGAAAGACAAACGGGATAGCATAGATTGCAGGTTCACCGGTCACGACAACTGCACTGCTGGAATCAAAGCCGAACAGCAGATCGACTTTTTCAAGCATTTCGTAATTCATCGCAATACCGCCAGGCAATCCGATTTGAATAGCGGCATCGACACCATCTATAAATTCAAGGTTCACTCCCACTCGCCAAATAGCGGCAACATGAAACCGAGCACTGGAGTAAAAGTTCCACTTGAAGTCCGCAGCAAAAGCCAAGCCGACCTGGGGTGGATCGAGCGTATCGGAAATCCGATTGCCAAGACCTGCATAGAAAAAAGTGAAACGGGGAGCAATCTCGAGCTGGTCAATAACCGGGATGTGATACCCGGCCCGAAGCTCTGGATACCCTAGCTGCACACTAACTGCATGCTCACCCCGCTTTACCGTCTCGCCACCCAATAAAGATTGGGCAGTAGACGATGGTGC
>PKDL01000512.1 GCA_002863065.1 Pseudomonadota bacterium | reverse complement strand
CAGACGCTCGGAGGCGGCAGCAACCTCCACCAGAGATGCATTACCCGCTCGCTCACCGACACCGTTGACGGTTGCCGTGGGCCAGTCGCAGCCAGCTTCGATTGCCGCAATGGTATTGGCGGTAGCCATCCCATAGTCATTGTGGCAGTGGACGCCAAGCGCCGTCCCAGGAAACATGGACTGTACCCAAGATACGCTCTGACCTGTTTGTGACGGCGTCCAGGCACCGACGGTATCACAGAGGAAGATTCGGTCTGCACCGTTGTCGAGCGCCACACGAAGAGCGTGATGCAACGAATCTGGGTCTGTACGAGACGCATCCTCGGCCACCACATTACAGACTCGGCCCGCCGATCGCACGATGCGGACGACGGACGCGATCCGCTTTAGGAGTCCGGTTTCGGTCAAACCAAGACGCGATTGACGATGTAAGGGGCTCACGGGGCAAATGATGAAAACTTCATCACAGCCGCAGTCAATTGCTAGCCGGCACTCTTCTGCCAGAGCGCGCACGGAAGCCCCGATTTTTGCCTCGGTCATACCGGTAGCCCGGCGCAAGAATTCTCGCTCCGCGTCGGATACGACGGGCATACCTGCATCCAAAGTATGAATACCCGCCGCCGCAAGCTCACGGACCAGTGCTAGCTTTTCTTCGATTGAGAACCACACACCTGCTGTTTGCTCGCCTTCTCTGAGCGTACAGTCCACGACGTCGATAGTTGTGCGACTCACTATATCCACCCGAATCGCGCCTTGTTGCCGCGCGCAAGCTTCTCATCGGCCACCGCATCAAAATAATCGTAGTCCTTGCCGATAGCCCGTTTCGGCTTTGGCAGCCCACGACGCTCGGCAAGTAGAGAACGCCGCTCGAAGCAGTGCTTGCGACCTTGAGCGGGTGAATTCCAAAAGCGTGGGTCGCGTCCGAGAAAACAGAATTCCATACACTTCAGATGTTGCAGGTGGCGTTCGAATTCAGGAATACCTCCCTCATCACGCTCATCGCCAAAATAATTCGCTATTTTGTAGCCCAATCCGGAATAGGTATCCGACCGGTCCCCGCCATGCGCACGGTAAAAGTCCATAAAGTTATGTCGGTCCGTTACCATATTATAACGCTCTGGATGCTCGAATTGGGCAGAACCAGGCTCTAATTGCACCGACCAAGTCATCAATCTGCGGGCATGCTTATGCTCCGCAGCGATCCGATTGATTTGCTGTTGTGTTTCTCGTGCAGACGCGAGCACCTCGCCCGGGAGCGCAATGGTGTAAAAGACATCGAATTTCACTTCGTATTCTTCGCAGAATTGAAGCGCCTCAAAGAGCTCTGCGCTTGTATAGTACGGTTGCTTATTTCTTTTTCGTACGTCGTCATTCCCGCTGTCGGGTGAAACCGCGAGATAACTTTCCGGCGACGGGAAGGTTTTGCGAAACTCACGGATAAACCGTTCGGTGGGTAGGCCCCAACACTCAAAATAGAAGTCTACGTCCAATTTTGCGGCCCGTATCGCTTCAAACAACCCGACGTAGTATTGGTCGCGCTTCGGCGTTGGATCGAAGCACAGAGCCATTGTTTGATAACCGGCTTCCCGTGCGCGAGCGATGTCGTTCACCACGGCACGGTGAGACCGCCACTGTAGCTTATTCGTTCCGTTGACTCGGCGCAGCGTATCCCGGTTGCCCCCACAGAACGTACACTGCCAAGGGCATCCGCGGCCGATGAAAAGTGGGAAGAACGAACGCGACATGCTCAACATAGAGCGGTTTTCCATCCGGCTATATTCGCGACCATATGCTAACGGAAAACCGAATTGCGAAGCGTAGATGTCCCCGTTTCTCATGACAGACAGATCACCGTACACAAGATCATCGATATGCGGGGCGCTTTGCATCACCTTGGTCCAGTCGCGACCATTATCCACAATTCGGCCATCGGGTAGCCGCTGAAACATGCCAGGGACCGCCCCAAGATCACCACCCTCAGATAACAGGCGGATGAGTAGCGGACATGAACCTTCGGCGTGACCTGTAATCACCGCGTCAATGCAAGAGAAGTCCTCTAAAATCTGACGAGCAAAGTACCCCGCCGTGATACCGCCGAGAAAGATGTATGCCTCCGGATGAGCCGCCCGAAGAGCACGCGCCACCTCAATGACGTCATAGCTTTGGTAGTGCCAGTACAGCGACAAACCAATCGCCCGTATCCTAGCGCCGTCGTATGTTGACACCACGTTGAACTCCGGGTCTTTCACCCATTCAACGCCCAGGTGCACTACTTCGGTAGTATAGCCCTGATTCCGGACTTGGTCGGCTATCGCGAGCAGGCCCATCGGCATGTACGTTATGTTGAAGAAGTCGCCGAAAGGGAGGTAGTTGTTGTCCGCCTTGGGGGCGTGGACAAATAAACAATCCAGGTCGGGGGCACTCATAGCAACAATTACCTACCTGAGTCGCCGCAGGTTCCATGGGTTCTGAGAAACGCGAAAGCGGATGACGGTTCGGTCCGGTCAGCCTTCAAGTTTCCTCGCGGTGAAAAACCGGAAGGTATCGTGATCAAAAGGCTTTCGTAAATACAAAGAAGCACTATCTCAGGAAGCTATCGCTGACTTTTTCCGCGTTGAACTGAGCCGGGTCAACTTGCCTACCAATGATCAGGGTGGACCAACCATGCAAGTGCGCCCAAATAGCAGACGAGCGCTGTGCAGCATCGCGAGTAGCGTACTCCGAATTTTCGAGAGTCCGCTGCAGCCTTCGCGACGTTGCTTGTACCGCTTCCTCCAACTCCATATCGACGCTCTCTGCCTCAGGCGCTGACACATGCCGAAACATCGCCGTGTAATAGCGTGGGTTCGTCGTCGCAAAGCGGATGTAGGCGTCGGCAAGTTTGGCTATCTTGTCACGAACACTACCGAGGAGGATCGCTCGTTGCAGTTCCGCGTCCAACATGTTGAACCCTTCGAACACTAAGTGCCTAACGATATCTTGACGGCTCTCGTAGTACAGGTACAAGGTCATCGAACTCACACCGACCCGGGTCGCAATACCGCGCATGGACAGGCTCTCAAGACCTGTCTCTAAGAACTGCTGACGAGCCGCGTCGAGGATTTTCCCGCGCATCTTCGCCCGTTGTTCCGCTGTCATTGGCTTGCGTCCCATAAATCTCTCCCTGCCTTCTGAGCAAGTCGCCCATGGTGACAGCGTGGACCGACTTGAACAAGAACGACCTGGTGCAAGCAGCTTGTCCAGCGCGGTAAGTTCAAAAAATATTCAGCGTAATCTTTTCGATGAACTTTTTATGCTGACCCACGGAGATACCGTCGAGCTCTAGCTGAATTCGAAGAGAACTACCGTAGGCATGTTTTAGATCAATGGGATTTCACGCCTAAGTCATACACCTGACGAAGTCACCGTGCCTAAACACGAGACTTCAATTCAATGCAGTTCAAGTAATCTCAATATGATAGGACATTACTAGTGCTAACCAATTCGCCTCATCAGGTGTGTATACACATCGCCTGATCGCTACGATAGCCCGTGACGGCATCCAGCTGAAGACTTCAGCGGCAGTGATTTTGATACCAGCCAGTACGTTGCGAAAAAGCTACTCATAGTTGCGATATAGGAACACTTTCTGCGAGGGGTTCGGTTATGCAGGTCGCAAAGAGACTCCCTCATTGCAGACGACCGACCGTGTTGGTTTACCGCCGTCTCGGTGGATTACTATCCGTTCTCCCGCTGATATCGGCCTAAAATCCGAAAGTAGCACTGAAAATCACATTGTAGCTGGAGGGTGCACCAAAACTCACTGAGTTGAGAGAAGCGAAACTGGATCCATCTTGCTGGACAAGCGGTACTTGGAACCCCAATCCCAGATCCATAAAACTAACGACGGCGCGGAGTCCAGTCGTGAGGACAAGGCTGTCGTAAGCAGCAGCGTTTACTATGTTGACCAAACCAGACAGCTCGGTGCTCACCACAATATACGGTATCGCGGTGATTGCGAAAGATGCCCCCCATTGCAGGAAATGCACTCGAGCAAAGTCCGGATTGCCTTTCACCTGCTCCATGAGGTTGTAGCTGACGCTCGCTTGGAGCTGCACAAATTTCAGATCGCCGCCCAGTACTACGTACGGCACCACTGTCATGTACTCATGAAAGTATCGCGGGGACCATTGCAGATTAGCCAATCCAAGGGCATTCGCGCGTTCCGTGGCAGTGGGTGCCCATACCTGCAGCCCACCAGACACGCCAAATGCGAAGGACTCTCCCCAGGACTCGCCAAACTTCAGGTCTACACCAATGTTGCCCATCGCAAATTCGGTCGAGTCCTCTACGAAACCGGCGAGAGGTACTGTCAACACAATGTCCATTACGCCGAGATGGAATTCCGCGAACGGCTCAAGACTAAAAGTAATCGCCGTCTCCGGTTCCTGCATGATCAGTAGTAGGTCTGCGACATACGTTGCGTTCGTCCCATATTGCGCAAATGCCGCATCGATCTGCTGCCGCTCTGTATCGGATAGCGTGGAAACCGCGGTTAGACGTTGACGAACGCCTTCAGGGTCATCCCGCAGAGCCTCCAGTTCCGAAGCCGGTACGTATTGTGCTGCCTGCAGTACGGCTTCAGACTCTGCTGGGTAGGCGCTTTTGTAATCCTGTATTGCTTTTTTTGCCGCGGCCTTTACCGGCGCGATCGTGAAATTCACTCCCACCCCGAAAGTACGACCAACATCGTGCCGCATCGACTGATTGACGAATAAACGCGACTTCGTAAATGGTCCATCCGCGTAGGAACTACCGCTACCGAGCATACAAACAAGTGCGACAGCGACCGAAGGTATGAAATTACGGTGTGAGTGCATGTGCTTTCCTTCAATCTTCCGATTGGTTTTTACGACCGGCATCTAATCAATGTTCTACCGAACCAGTGAAGCATCATTCAAACCGCATGAGAACCTGATCGGCATGAATTCCCGTACCGGCACACACGTTGAGAAGTATTAGTGCAGGTCCGTATTGCTAACGGCCGAACCACCGTGAGTTGCACCGATACCTTGAGTATGAGTACGCTCGGCGGGTGAAGAAGCCCTCCATCATGCTAGTGGTGTGTCTGCTGGTACCGAATTATGTGTTAGCGCAAAATACGGCACCCGACCCGGGCACTCGCGTTATTCTCGACCGAGACAATGATGGTGTTCGCCTGTTGCTTGATGCGCCCGACGAAGAGGAAAACCCCGAAGAAGGCGTGAGCATTGGATTACGAACGCGCTATGTGACCGTCCCGGACGCATTTTTCGAATCGGTATTTCTGGAACATACGAGCTTGGATAGCTACTCGCTCGGGGTGGAAGTAGGAATTGACGGTCCAGGCAGCTTGCGCGTCATTTTTGGCCTTGATTACACCGATCTTTCTATGCCATCGGGGAACTTTCGACTCGGCGAATCTACATTTTCGCGTTCTGCGGAAAATCCAGAAGACGCAAATTTTACAGAAATTAATCTGCACATGGTGGCTCTCGACGCGACATTCCTCTGGCAAGTGAAATTCATAGAAACGTTTGGGCTCATGTATGGCGTGGGCTTAGGGGTCGCGGTCCTCACTGGAACTATCTACGCCACCGACGTCCTACCTACGTGTCAGCAGCCGGTAGACCAGTGCCCGCATTGGCGAGGAGTGACTCGTCAAAAACAGGACCTGCCATCTCCAGTGTGGCCATTACTATCCGCTCAAGTTGGATTGTATTGGGACCCAGCGCCTGGTTGGCGCATCAGATTGGAGGGAGGCTTTCGCGGGGTCCTGTTTACAGGCGTTGCGGCACGAGCAGCCTTCTAAATGATTTGATGTTCCAGTTGGGGAGCAGCCGACATGCTACAGAACCAGACTTTACGTTCGATTCTTCTTGGTACCGTGGTCGTGGGCGTACTCGGTGCCTATGTATGGCATCGACGAAGCACGATCCAAAAACGTAGTCCACAAGCAAGTGTCGCAGTAGAAGGCGATCGCGCCGATGGTGGTCAACAGCAACAAGGCAACGGCCCAGGTCCAGACGGTCCCAGGGGGCCAGATGATGGTCGACGAGGGCCGGATGGCCAAGGACCGGATGGAAACGGTCCTGGTGGGCCGGATGATGGCCAACGAGGGCCAGACGGCTCAGGACCGGATGGAAACGGTGATCCGCAGCAACAAGGGGTTGGGGTAGGAGAACCCGACCCGAGTGGTAGACCCGGGTTAGATGGACCGCGTAGTACCTCAGCATGCATGGTTCGGGGCAACTCCGGTCCCCATAGCTACCAAGTCAATGGTACCGTTACCATCGTCAATCCCGACCCCAACATTCAGAAACTAGGGAAAAAAGCGGTCACTACAGTCGTAGCCACTAACGTCCCCGTCGAGCAATGGGGCTCAGCCCCGAAGGTGCTCGTGTATGAGAGCTTTTTTCTAAAAGCCGACACATTCAGGTTCGACTTTTCAGCATCGGAAAGAATGGTATATCTCTGCGCTTTTCAGACGACAGATTACCAGGAATTCACGTACGTCCACACTGCGGGCTGTACCCCCCAAGCGATTGTTTCTCGCGGACCAGGGACGCGAAAAGAGGCAAACAACATTCGGCTGGAACTGAAAACATTGGAGAATACGTCAGAGCTCCTCGGATTCAGTAGCTTCATTCCACCAGACCTATGGCCAGGAACCACGCGACGCGCTTTCACAGGCAAAGTTACTCTGCCTGGCGCACCCGCTGGTACTCGATATCTCTTAGCGTTTGCCACCAAACCCATTATGGAGTCGACTGAGGATATCGAAGGTAATCCAAGCGCGTTAGTTGTGACTCAACCAGACGGGTTGTTTGGTACAGCATTTCTGTCGCCACCCGACGCTGCCCAATTTGCCTGTGCCGTAGCGCTACCGCCGCGCGGCACAGACATCAGTCAGTTGAAAAACCTACAAGCACCGGGGTGTATTCCCATCACTCTCCCGGCAGCAGGACCTTCAGGTACTCGCATTGACAATGTGATTCTCACGCTAAACCCAAGCAAAAGTTACAGCATGACCGATCACGAACGGCAACACTTCAGTTTCCTTGCTCGTTGTTTCGACGGGTAAGAGCCTCGCTGCCTTCGGACTCTTTTCGACACCTACGCGCCTAATGCCAAGTCAGCTGTTGCCGTCGAATATATTGGTCTAAGAAGTGGAAGTACATTCGGACTACAAGGTCTTGTAACGACTCAGGAAGCGCAAGAATAATAGCCCTCTGCTGATGTACGCTATCGCACTGCGTAAGTTCAGTAAGGATCGACTGTAATTCATCGAGTGCACCGCGATGATCTCCGGTTAGGAGACTCCGACCCAACGCACGTCGAATTTGAATCACGTCGAACAGTACATGATGACCAAGAGCCCCTTGAGAAAGGATTCCCTCCAAGCGACGCGGGTCAATGCTTACTGAGTCTGTGCGATAAGTGCTCACGCGGCGCAGTGTGGGGTCCAGAGCCGACGAACGCCAAAAAAAACATGTTCGAATTACGTAATAGTTTTCAACAGGTGTGAGTAAAGGCTGCAATATCCAGAGGACATAAGCACTTCTGCGTTGCCTCTCGACAGGCGGGATCCCCTTATCATGCGATTGGTTTATGCAGTCCGACGGTACGTGAGTGCAAACATCAACCCAAACAGAAGTAGCAGTGGCGGCCCGTATTCATTTGGCAGACCCACAGATGTGGAGCACCCGCTGTCATCCGATGTGCTGGAACCCGACGAAGTGTCCTCATCGGGCTGTATGCCGTCTGTTTCCGTGGTCGAATCGCTACCATCTGCTGTATCTGCAGCGTCCGTCGAGTCTGTCGAGTCCGGGGGCTCAGGCCGTTCGGGGTAGTTGTTATACTGACCTACGGGCTCCTCATAATTGTTGGTGTTATGAAGGTCGTGTCCATAGGTCTGCCACTCAATACGCCCCCAGGTTGGACCCTCCGTATCCCAGGCATACAGCCAACCCAAACGGGTCATTGCTACCACCTCGAATAGACCGTCCCCATCCAGGTCACCGAATGCGGGGGTACTGATTAACCAACTGCCTGTCATTTTCGGAAACCCCTCGGGTTCTTCACCTCGAAAGTTCCACGCGTGAACGAGATAGCCACCGGACGCATTAATAGCTTCGGGTAGATCGTCCCCATCGATATCTACCACCACCGGGTTCATAAAGAACTGCCAATCCTCTGATATGCGGGGCCAATGCGTAAGGTACTTTCCAGTCGAAGTATCCCAAGCCGATAACTGATGATCGAATACAGCGCGCTTGCCCCCCTCAGCAAAGGTCAATGCGAAATCGAATCCAGCAGTTCCCTTTAGAAAGTCAATGGTCTCGTTGTCATCAAACCTGGCAAACGTCCCGTTATTCATCAAGGTGTACGTCGGTGCATCCTGTGAAGCCGCCTGTGATCCCATATTGAAGTTATCGAACTGCAGCTCTTCACCAAAACTATTGATCACGGTGTATTCGGACCCATCGTAGTTCCACATCAAAGGGCGGAATGCGATTGCGTCTAGGTTGATTTCAAGTTCTGGATCCTCGTCGAGATTTGCAATGGCCGGATTGGTCGGACAGCCTCGACCGACAAGAGGTAGAGTCTCTACGGTAAGACCAAATGTCGACACTGGCCAACCCGTTTCTAGCGCCTCATCTGTCGCCTCAGTACCGGAAGCTCCGTTATGTTTTAGAACATACCCGCGACCTTCATTGGCACCAAAGACCTCGTTAGTGCACGCCACAATCTCCGGGTTTCCGTCTTGATCCACATCTCCAATCGCCGGTGTCGTAATCATTCGTGCGCGTTGTTCTTCCAGTGGGTCTTTCACCAACAACGGCCAACCGGACATCATCTGGCCATCGTGATGCCAGACGTACATGTGCATATCCATGGCAGAACTGATGATCTCGAGGTCACCGTCGCTGTCTAGATCATAAAGGACGGGTGCCGAGAAAAACCCTTCATCTAATGTGGCTTCTTTACTGGTCACCGCAGAAAACATGGGGTCAGTGCGTTGAGGCCAGCCGTCACGTAGCTGCGCCTCGGAGTCGAAAACGTACACGTACCCATCATACGTCGACACCACGATACTAAGGTCCTGCTCGCTCGTCAGTTTGCCAATGGCGAGTCCAGACATGGACCATTGACGCGCGACGTCAGGGTCTACGAATCCCCGATTTGCGCATGAGCCTTTGTCGGCTAAGGCACGGAATGCGCAAATCCCCGCGATGCCAAATCCCTCATCCGAAATCTCATCCCTGAGACCCAATCTTGCAGGAAACCCCGTGTTTTCCGAACCGTCAGCACGCATCGCATGTACGTACCCATCGGTACTGACAAATACGAGTTCTTCGCTCCCGTCCCCGTCCAAATCGACTATTTTGGGGGATGCCTCGAGTGATGTCCCCATGTCTTTTGGAAAGCCCGGCATCAGTCCGGGGTCACGAAATAGATGTACGGTCTTACGAAACTCATTTTTGAGCATTTTACCGTTGTGGTTCGTGCTAACCACTAGCCTTAGCGTCGCGGCATACTGGTGAGGGTCGACGAGATCTGCGTCATAGTCGTATCGTGTGCTGGCAGCTGCGACATCCCAAGTGAAGATTACATCTGCATTCTCCCCGCCTACTTCACCCTCGCCCGTATGTAGGGTCTCCCAGCCATCTTTGGGATCAACACCTGGTGCCCATTCCAACGTATAGCTGTAGTTGTCGTACCGGGCATCGAGACCGTCGACACGCGAACCGATACGACCAGTGATGTCAACCGTCGGACGTTGGGTCACTTCTATCGGTTCGAACCAGTATGGCTTCTCGATATCCGCCTCAGGTGGGATCTGATCATCCAGCACCATATCTACGGAAGTACGCGCGTTATTACGTCCGTAACCAAAGTGCCAGTCCCAGCCTGGGCCGCTTGGGAATTTCGTCATATCGTCAGCAGATTCTGGAACATCGATATCATCCGAGCTCATGATCATAATTCCACGTAGCTCCTCAGCGGAAAGAGGTGGGTTCGTTGCCGCTTTCAGGCCTGCGGAATAGATTAAGCCCGCATGACCCGAGGAGATACCCACCGCTTCAGAACTACATCCAGTTCCTGGTGTGGAAAGCAACAACTGCCCGCCAAAGTTGGTGCAATTGTTGAAGTTCAAGAATGTCGTAGATTTGTTCGCTTTTTGACCGTCATACACAACGGCATGCACGTACACGGTATGGTTATTCGTGCCTGGCATGTTGTGATGAAACGATAGTTCATCGGCGGCGGACGCGATAATGACCGTGTTGTTTTGGTAAGCATATTCGATTGCTTGCCGTGCATAAGGGGTCATATTGACCGAGCCAAGAGCTTCTTGAACTACCTTGGCGCCGGAGTCGACCGCAAAGATGACGCCGGTAGCAAAGTCATTTGCATCCACCACAAAAGAGTCTCCAACACGGACGCTGAGCAGAGTGCACTCGGGGCACACCCCGATATTACCCCTGCCGTCATTTCCAGCCGCACCTGAATCTCTCGCTTCGCCCGTGCCATGCCCATAATTGGTATCGTCAAATGGGTTGTTATCCCCGGCAAAGGAGTCCCAGCCAGAAATATCGTCCGTGAAGCCATTGCCGTCATCGTCAACACCATCTGAGCAGGTCAGAATTAAGTCTTCAGGATCCGCCTTACCATTATTATTACCGCTCTCATCTAGCGTAACAGCATAGTCTGCATCAGCCGCGAGGTAGTCCGCGAGGTTGAAATATCCATTGCCGTCGACGTCATAAGGATCAGCATCCGGTGCAGCCCCAGGTAGCGGGGTTGGAAGACAATTCTGCAGCTCGGACTTTGAAAGATAGTGCTTGAATTGCGTATCGCCATCATTCCAGCGAATACCCGAATCCAATACAGCGATAATGGTCCGTCGATCGCCAATTGTGCGTTGCCAGGCACGGTCGGCATGGATTCCCGTGCCCATCGATAGCTCCGCCTCTCGAAAACCATTTTTTTCTGTGTAGGAGTCCGGCACGAAGGACCAGAGATTCCATTGTCCCCCAGTAACCTCTCCGTCCTCATTAATTTGGATGTAGCCAGGATCGTTAGGGTATGCAAGACGTGGATCCTCATCTGGCCCATTTGGCCAATCTGCTTGCGCTGTCGCCACCAGTCCGCATGTCATGATGCAAAGGACCCGAATCGCGATGAGCTTCCGACCCAACATAACTACCTCCGTCGTATTCGCTTCGCTCTTTGTCACTAGAAGGTCTCACAGAATGGAACCAGCGATACCACTCACTAGAACCAGCGAAACCACTTACATTGTGACTGCGCGAAGTTATCCCAGCGAAACCATCAACTTGTCTACCCCTAATCTAAGACTCGGTCGTTTGTTTATAGTGCTCCAGCCAACTACCCATCCCCAGGATAAGAAAAGTTGCAACCTGGCGATAAACGAGGAAACAAGCTAGGCATGGCCAACCGCTTATGAGGATGAGGATTGATAAAACGAATATTTGCGACCTTTTTGCAGGGACTAATCGTCGTCATTCCGGTGGTTTTTACCTCGTATGTTTTGTATGCCTCCATGCACTGGCTGGACAAATCTATCTCGGACCTATTCTCCGATAAGACCAGTACTTTCCCGGGCATGGGCATCGTCGTCGGATGCACACTCGTGTACTTCATCGGGTTAGCGACTCGACTCTATCTGTTCCGAAACCTCGTCTCGGGTACAGAGTCGATGATCGAGCGTCTCCCCCTGGTAAAAACACTCTACAGCTCGGTACGTGACCTTTTACAGTTCTTCAACCCGTCCGATAGCAAGCCGCGCGGCACACCGGTCCGAGTACGTCTTTCGGAGGATGCTCACATGCTAGGCATCGCGACCAACAAAACAGAAGGTGAACGGGTCGGCGTATACTTTCCTTTGAGCTACCAAATTGGCGGCTATCTCGTATATCTGCCTGCCGAGAGACTTAAACCTCTCGATTTAGACGTGGAATCGACAATGAAGTTAATCATGACTGCAGGGTTGTCCGCGAACTCGCTTGAGAGCCAAATCGCTCGCATCGCTCCGAACCGTAAAGAAGAGCTGACTATCGATCCTGACACTGACGATCAGAGAACGCCATCGCCACTAGACGGAGACTGAAAAATCCCGAAGGGCATCATTCAGACTTGTTTTACGGTCAGTTGATTCTTTGCGCTGGCCAATGATCAAAGCACACGGCAAACCGTAGGCACCCGCGGGAAACGTCTTCATCCTCGTACCAGGCACGACGACACTCCGGGCTGGAACGCGCCCTCTAGTGACGATCTCTTCCGAACCCGTCACGTCGATAATCGGAGTACTGGCAGTCAATACTACCCCCGCACCAAGCACAGCCTCTCGCTCGATATGTACGCCTTCAACGATGATGGACCGACTGCCTAGAAATGCACCATCTTCGATAATCACAGGTGAAGCGTTCGCGGGCTCTAACACCCCACCAATTCCCACACCTCCGGAAATATGCACACCACCACCGACTTGCGCGCAGCTCCCAACAGTAGCCCACGTGTCCACCATCGTACCCGCACCCACATATGCGCCAATGTTCACGAAGCTCGGCATCATAATGACACCGGGTTCCAGAAAACTACCGTATCTGGCCACTGCCGGCGGTACGACCCGAATTCCCGCCTCAGCAAGCCGGGTCTTCGTGGGCATCAGATCACGAAACTTCAACTCCCCAGCTTCAAAGTCTGTCACATTGCTAAGACGAAAAAAGCAAAGGATCGCTTCCTTGACCCAAGCGTTCACCGTCCAATGACCGTCAGGATGTTTTTCGGCGACTCGGATGTGACCAAGATCCAGCGCCTCTAATGCTTTTTTTACGGCCGCAGATGCGCTCGGTAACTTGGTTCTATCATCGTATGCCGCCCGAATAAGGCTAATTTCATCAGGAGTAATCATGTCGTTCATAGGCGCGGACCTTAACAATCTGGGCGAAGACCGGCAATCTGTTGGCGAACCGCGGGAGAAGATAATTGCATAAACGACACGTACTAACCTTCGGGATATTGATAGGCCTACTCGCTGGGACCGTGTCGGCGCAAGTAGTGGATGACTCACATCGCCATGTTGTGATTACGCTAATCACCGCAAAAAATCGCTTTCCGACGCCCAAAATGCTGTACCGGACAGGGGAGCTAAGCACCACCAATCGCATACTCATGGAACTTGCCATCGACCGGCAACAGCCTCCCCGCCTGAGATTGAACGCTATCCGTGCGCTGGAATACTTTCCGACCAAACGAACGGAAGAAGTGTTGATGACATTACTCTATACCAGACGGCAGGTACCCGCATTCCAACGCGCTTGTATGAGAGCCTTGGCACGAGCATTCGGCGTAAAGATGCTGTACGAGATACGGCCTTTTCTCAGAGACCTGGATCATAGGGTTCGGGCCGGAGCTGCAGTAGCTCTTGCGGAAATCGACGACGGCCGAATTCAAAATATGCTGATGAACACGCTCGTATCAGAAGAAGACATTACTGTCCGATTAGCAATCGAGCGTGGCCTCTCAATGATTGAATCGCGAAACGTCGCTCGGAGACCAACGGCACCCCCAAGAGCCTTGAAACGATAGATTGAACATAAGTATCGAACACATCGTAACCGTTTCAGGCTAGCCACGCGGTCTGAAGGTGTAATACCGTCTCCCAAACACATACGACGTTCACTGAGATATGAGGGAAACCATGTCACTTTCGATAACCGGCACAATGTCCGCGATCGTCACGCCATTCGATCGGGATGGAACGATTGACGTCAATGCACTGAAGTCGCTCGTAGACTCCCAGCTACATGCCGGAATGAACGCCATCGTACCCTGCGGAACGACAGGCGAAACTCCTACACTCTCGGCAGAGGAATTTGCGCTAGTCGTCAAGACAGTCGTGCAGCAAGTTGATGGACGTATCCCGGTCATTGCAGGCACTGGCAGCAACAATACAAAAAAGACCATAGAAACGACTCGACTTGCCAAAGAGCTTGGCTGCGATGCTGCTCTAGTCGTGGTCCCGTATTACAACAAACCAGGTCCAACCATGCAGGCGGCACACTTTCGGGCTGTGGCTGACAATGGCGGCTTACCCGTGGTGCTTTACAACGTACCAGGGCGAACCGGAACGAACATGCCAGCTAACGTCACCATCGAACTAGCAGCGCACAAGAGCATCGTCGCAGTGAAAGAAGCAAGCGGTGACCTTTCACAAGTCCAACGCATTCTTCACGGTACTTCCGGCGAACATTTCACCGTGCTCAGCGGTGATGATGCACTTGCCCTTGCAATGTACTCACTAGGAGCCCACGGGGTCGTCTCTGTTGCCGGAAACATCGTCCCGCAAAGGATGACTACGCTTTGGAATGCCTGGGCTTCCGGAAACGCATCCGAAGCCACGAGAATCAATGCGCAGCTATTTCCATTATTTGATGCGCTGTTTGCAGAAACCAACCCAGTACCGGCAAAAACCGCATTATCCTTGTTGGGTATGATGGAACCCGTCGTTCGCCAACCGCTTGGTCAAGCGCAGGAAGCAACGGTTGAAACGATGCGTAACGTACTGCACCAACTTGAACTGCTATGAGTGTTCGCATCGCAGTAGCGGGCGCAAGTGGCCGCATGGGACGTGTTATCATCGATGTGGTCGATACCGAATCCCATGCGGTCCTCGCGGGCGCCTGGGAACATGCGCAGTCTCCAGCCCTTGGAAGTACCGTAGGGAATCCACCAATAGCGATAATGAACGGCCCCGAGCCGTTGGTGGGGGACATCGATGCTGTCATTGACTTCACAACCCCCCAAGCAACACTCGAACATGCCGCATGGTGCGCGCAGAACGGAATTCCAATCATTATCGGTACGACTGGACTGAACGACGCAGATCATGCGCTCCTAGACACATACGCAAGGTCCATCCCGTTGGTACAAGCACCAAATATGAGCATTGGCGTGAACGTCATGCTGGCGGTTGCCAAAGAGGCAGCCAGGATGCTCGGTTCGCGCTACGACCTGGAACTTGTGGAGACACACCACAAACACAAGGTCGACGCACCAAGCGGTACAGCGCTGCGCTTACTGGAAACGTTGCAATCGGTCCGAACTGAAGCGATGGGCAACTTTGCACGACACGGGACCATCGGAGCCCGCGATCCGAACGAAATCGGAGTTCAGACGCTCCGGGGGGGTGACGTGGTCGGAGAGCATACCGTCTTTTACTTTGGTGATGCAGAACGACTAGAGATCACCCATCGGGCAACCGACCGTAAAATATTTGCGCAAGGTGCAGTACGCGCTGCCCTATGGGCCTCAAGTCAGAAGCCTGGCCGATACGCAATGAACGACGTCTTATCAACTTGAGTTTGCGGTACGTTGAGTAAGAACGACTCGACTTACTACTAGAGAGCTACCGCGGTACGAGTTAGCCCGAGATGCCGGGCCAAAGCGACGGTTGTAGTGCGCAGATCACCCTGGTGTGCGCGAACATGAAGTACGTCGGAACGGCGGCACTGACGAATCACATCCAAGTCAAAGTCATGCGAGTAAAAGCCAGTTGCACTGATCACATATTTTGCATCATGCCCTGAGACCGCCTCGCGCATTGCTTTCGTATCATCGCGATCTGCCTGTACACAATGCACTACATGGAAACCCAAGCGTGCTTTCAAAACAGCAGCTCGTTCTTCTAGGTCCCCAATCCCAACCAGAATTGCTGTCGCATCCGTGGTGTGAGGGAGCACGAGCTCACGAATGGGAGCAAAAAGGTCAATGCCCTCGTCGGCCGCGGGATATGCGACCCCCGATACCACCTGAGAAAGGGTACTACTCGCAGTGGTGGGCTTCGGACTGTCAGTGGACAGGCTCGCCAACTGCCCCTGAACCTCAACAAGTCTTTGGCGACGAGAAGGGTCGATCTCTGCAAGAGCGTCCGGATCAATTTGTAGTATTTGCTGACGAAACGGTGCGAGCTGTCGAGTGATCGCGGCCGAATCTAAGACGCCAAACGCATCAAAGAGCCAGGTCAGCATCGCGTCGAGGTCTACGTTTTTCAATATGGTGGCCCGCCGTAATACTTGTGAACGCAGGCGACTCCTCTCTTCGGTATCTGCTTCGATACGAGTACTTGAGAACCACGGTTCGACAGGCACGTGCTCAGGCGACAGCAGCTGCATAAAGAGTTCATCCCTGCGCGACGCTTGTGTGGACATCCAGCGAAGGCGCCCCATCAAGGCACCCCAGGCCACGTAATCGGTGGCATACCCACGCGTCCAGCGAGCAAGTCGAGCCCAATGCTGCTGCCGCATACGCATCTCATGTACCGGTCGCCGAATGCCTTCTGATGCCCGGTTTGGTGGCTTGTGGTCGAGGGGACCCGCGAATTGTTCGAGTTGCTGACGGATATCTTCCAAGATCTGATTTGGGTCCGCCGGCTCCGGAATCCGAAGGTCCTGTTCAGACCACCCAAAACTATCCCGCGTCGCTAATTCCTCGCGCGCAACGAGTTCGCAGAGCCTAATTTCGGCACATTGTCCTGCCTGAATCCAGTCTCGTGGCCAGTCCTTGCGAGCAAGATCCAGCTCCCGCCCAACGTGAAATGGTGTTGCATCCAATTGCAAAGACAAGACAGAACCAGGCCACCAGCGCTTGCTCAACAGAGTCAGTTTTCGCGCAATATGCGTCACAGCAGTAACGACTCGCGAATGTGCATCAGCATTTCCCTGAGCTGCACGCGCATGGCAGATCCAACTCAAAATAGATAACCGCTGTCGGGCCGGCGTCATGAGAGCCAGTTCGGGACGTTTGCTATCGATTAGCTCGTCCAGTAGTCCAACGTCTGCCAAAACTGCTTCCGGATCACGGTCGTCGACTCGGAGTACAACCCGGCTTGGAGCCTGCGGTGTAGGCTGTGGCAGTCCTTCTTCACGAGACGACAAATCGGCCGTGACTTGAGGTGGTGCTTCTAAGGGCGACGGGGAGTCCAAGCTCACCGCATCGGATTGTGCTTCCTCAGGTATCGTTCTCAGAAGCAGTTGCCGCGCAGCCCGGGATGGAAATAACCTCCCCAGTACATCCTGTACGGCCTCACTTCTCGTCGCACCACGACCAATCCAACGTTCTTCCTGGTACCACACCAAGCACTCGACCCAACCCTCGAGTCGAAACGCGTAGCGATAGCCGAGATCCCGAAGCAGGCGTAGTGCCCAATCTGGGTCAACAATCGTCATGTACAAAGTATCAAGCGTTATAATCGGATTCGCAAGGCAGCATTACTGAGTGAGCACAGAGTCCACCTACATCCGCTCATGAAGGCGGCTACTGACAGACTTCACACGTCGCATCCGGACCGGCGTACGAACCGCTAACTGCCTCGCATTGAGCCGCTGTCAGTCCTGGATAACAGTTACCAAACTTACAACAGATTCCAGTCGTTTCAATACATGATTGCGCACACACCGTGTTCGCACCCTCCCATTTATGCGTTGCTGGACACTCCTGTATTTGTACCTCAGTACACCCCTGTTGAAACGGTGCGCAACACGCACCTAACGTGGGCGATGCGCATTGCCCAACACACATTTCTCCCTCTAATGCTTGACCCCCACACTCTTCCAGCGGCAGTACGGCACATGCACCTCCCTCCAGGCAACAGGCACCAAGACCAGGCGGTAAAAGACAATCGGTTTCCGAGCAACTTAGCCCGAGGCTGAAATCCGCCCCAATCTCAGAACATTCGGTTTGTGACATGTCGATACAAGTCGTATCGGCTAAGCAGCATGCGCCAAGGACGGGACAAGTAATTTCGCTGCAGCTGGAGGTTAGCCCCTGGTAGACGCCTCCGCTTAGTGTGCAACTTACTGGTAGGGTCGTCGAACACGTCCCGTTCGGACGACAGCAAGCACTGACGCCCGGAGGTGTGGCGCACTCTACCCCGTCACAGACTTGCCCATCTCCCAAATATTGGCCATCTAAAGAAAGGCATACAGCCAATGTGTGTAACGCACAGGAGCCATTGGGGAGACAGCAGGCCCCCGTTGTTCCTCCACCACATGCGGCACCATTACAATCGACTCCAATGCCTTGGAATGTTCCACCCTGTAGTGAGCAACTCATCTTGAAGCTCTCAGTGCATGTGCCAATACCTACACAACAGGCCCCCGGCGGCCCACAGCCATTTGCTATATCTGTCTGGCCATCACAATCGTTATCCAGGCCGTCGCATACCTCTTTACCGGGAGTTGTTGCTGAGCATGGAGTGAGCCCACCTGGCAAACAATATCGCGTACCACTGCAACTCCCCCACTCGTTTTGAGACGAGCACATTGTCTGGAAACCCAACGACGACCACTCGGGACGACACTCACACTTTAAGTCCGACGCAATACACTGCGGGTGCAATTCACCGTTCTGGTCAGCCGCATCTTTACATTCATATCCAGCGGGACAAGTACCAGCAGCGCAGTCACCTCCACAGTAGCTTCCGGCATCGCCATAGCTCACGCATAAATTCTTACGATCCGGCTGATTGGTATCCTCGCATTCTGCATCTGAAGTGCACGGCTTACAGAGCCATGGATAATCTTCAACACACGCCAATACACCAGCATTTGCCTGGCAGCTGAAGCCCTCGGGACAAGACAGCGCGTACACTAAAATATTGCATTCGCCATCCTCTGGATTGCAGGCGGCAGAATCAACACACGGATTGAGCGGTGCGGGACAAATCTTTGCTGTCGATGGGTCGGGGATACATGTGCCCGATTCACACCGCCCGCTGGAATAACAGGGAAGGCTACAAAACGATTCATCAATAAGGGGTACAATAGTGCAGCCTTGCGTTGGGAGGCACACAGCCTCTCGGCACGGATCGGCGGGTGAGTCACACTGCGTCATTTCCCCCGAAATACAAAATCCGCCGATGCACATGTCGTTGACGGTGCAGAGGTCACCATCGTCGCATGGGCCACCTTCAGCAATACCTTCACAGGGTCCGGGATCGAAAACTGCGTCCTGTTGAGCACCGGTATCCAAGATGGTGATGTCTGGTATGACGACGTCGAAGTCAGCGGGTGCAATATTGGTGGGAGCGCCCGACGTCGCCGAGGTACACGACGCTAGCGCTAGGATCACTGCAACGGCCGGTAGATTCCCAAGTACTCTCACATACTCACTCTAGTGACTTCTAAGGAAGTACTACAAGACCCTAAACAGACATCAACATACTAACGCTTCCGCATCAGGTCTCGAACGTAGCGCTCTTTCGGACTCTGCTTCCCGGTAGAGCGCTTGTAAGTCTCCAAATATTTCGAGTACATCTCATTCGCTAAGCCACTAATCTGTCGGTCTTTCATGATGTTACCCAGATTAAAATACGTCTCTGGGAATTCTAGCGCCCCATTGTGGCGAATCACATTCTGAAAGTACTCAGTCGCTAGCTTGTGGAGCTTGTCATAGGGCCGCCGATTCGACTGCTTATCCCACTCGCGCAGGGTGATCTTACCCATGTAGTAGTTCGAACGAACGTGGTTCCTATCGTATTGCTCCATCACCAGCTGGAAGTACGATTTCGCTTCCAACACATACTGGTCGCCAATGCGCTTCTTAGTCTGGTTACGATAGAGCTCCTCACCATACCGGGCGACGAAGTCAGCCCTGCCGCTATCGAGAACAATTGCACTCTTGAAGTTACTTACTACCTCGGTCCGAGGCCGACTCAATTTAGATGCAAGAAGACCTCGTTTGAAGTAGACCTCCGCGCTTTCGACCACTGGTCGACCTAGTCGAATCGACTTCCGATACTCTCGAATAATCGAATCATACTGTTCCAATGCAGACTGAAGGTCGCGCTGGCGACCGCTCTCGGTAAGAGCCTCAGCTAAAACGCGGCGGTACTCCAGATTTTCGGGCGCTTTCTCCCGTGCATTATTCAGCGCTCGAATCGCCTTACCAAAATCTGGCTTGTTCTCCATCCGAATTGGTTCTCCATTTCGGAGGCGCCTTTCCACGTCGCGCGCCCTCTGGCGTTGACGACCGAACTCTGCAAGACCTGCGTAATAGTAGGCCGGCGCGAAATTACGATTGATCGCAACCGCATGCTCTAAAACCGCCATCGCCTCTTCGTATCTCTGCTTCATCACGTATGCGTGGCCGAGCTTGACCAAGCCCTGGAGATCGTTTTGCGATGTCTCCAAGTACGATTTCAGTTCTTCGATCGCGCGGTCCGGTTTTCCACTTTGGAGAAGTGCTTCAGCGAATGGGAGGCTCACATCTGTGCCCCCTTTACCCTGACGTAATATTTTTTCGAATTCATCAACTGCTTTCGCGGCAGCACCTAATTCCACATGTAGCGTCGCCAGGCGCAATCGAGCATGCGAGTTATTGGGGCGCTCTTGCACAATACCTGAGAAGATTTTCCGAGCGTCATCCTTCCGTCCTCGTTGTACGAGCAACTCTGCGCGTTCTAATTCTAACGCTAGCGCTGCTTCACTGTCTTTGCCCGCGCCTTCGAATACCTGGCTCGCGCTATCCAGGACAGCAATGGCCTTCCCATACGCTTTCTCTCGTCGGTGAATACCAGCAAGCCGAAGATATGCCTCTAGGTGCTTCGGGTCTTTCTCCAATACTTTTGCATATTGCTTGGCAGCTGCTCGTAATTTGCCCCGCTGTTCCGACACACTACCGGATGCAAACAGGATGTCAGGACTATCGGGATGCGCTTCCTCAGCCTTAGCAGCAACTGCCTCTGCTTCTGCAAAGAGATGATCCGTCTGCAGTGTCTTGATATAGGTTCGGAAAAAGCGAAGTGAGCCGCACACCTTAGGGTCACATTGCTTCAACCTTTCAGCCGCTTTTTTTGAGTTCCCAGTGCGAATATCAGTATCGGCTAACTCCAAGAGAAGGGTCTCATTATTGGGGTCGTAGGCCGATGCTGCCTCAAGAGAAGCCAGGCGATTTTTCAAATCATTTTGTAAGCCATACAGCCTGGCTCGCAATAGGTTTGCTTGATACTCCCCGTAGAGGTCACCGCTTTCTTTCATGCGTCCGCGCAAGGCGTCAGCGATCATTATTCCTGCACCGTATGCTTCCTGAGTTTGCCGTGCGATGGCGATGTTCACTTGAAGAACCGCGGCATCAGGATGCTGAGGGTTCAGCTCGAGCAGCGCGTCGGTCGCGGCCTTCGCTTCGTCTAGCTTGTTCGATTCGAGAAGCAGACGTGCACGCTCATAGGCTGCCCATTGACTCTGCGGGTTTTTATTGAGTGCGAGTTCAACGAGTGGCAACGCGTCGCTTTTCTGGTTAGTCGATGCGAAGAGCAGCGCTTTGTAGAGCAGGTTCGATTCCGGTGAGAGCCCTCCAAAGTTTACTTTTGCCAGTGCGATTTCAGCTTTTTTCAGGCCAGCGGCCTTTTTCTCCGCGTCTGTCTCGTCGATTGCGCTCTGGAAAAACTCCCAGAACTGAGCGTGGAAGCTCTGGTTCTCACGTCCTGCCCTAAGTTCCGCGAGGCGTTGCTGCATCGCGTCATCGTGGTGCATGCGCGCCGGCCAGCGGTACAAGAACTTCGTGTAGAGAACTACTAGCTCGTCAGTAAGCGTCGACTTTACACCACCAGCTTTTGCTGACTTCAGCGCACTCTCGAGCTCAGCGGCCTTCGCTCGATACGCCGATGGCATGTCAGCCAAACCTATGGATTCTGCTGATTCTGAATTTGCCTCTGCAGCAGCTCCTGCTTGCGTTGCTTCGGGTGATGCTTGTTGAGCTAGCGATGGATCTTCCCCCCGGGCGGGCGGTACAGCGGGTTCTTCAATAAGGTTCATAAAGAACCAGCCATTACCCGTGTATTCCCCTCCGACTCCAGCGCCGGCAATGAGTACAAGTGCAAAGAAGACGATGAGCGGTGCCCTTGAACGCTTTTCATGCGTCCCTCGGCCTCGAGCGCCTGCCGTTTTAGGCGCTGTTGCTGCAGCCGCATTATCCGTACCCAAAGGAGCCCCCGGTAGAGGGCCTACGTGGCTTCCTGTATCGATATCTAAAGCAGCTTGGGCGTCCAGCGCTCCGCCTGCGACGCCAGTATCCTGGTCTTCGTCCTCGACGCTTGGAGCATCGACAAAAAAGGTCTTAGTCTCAGGCGATGAATCGTGTGCGTCAGAAGGAGCGTCGTCTTGCTCCGAACCGAGGGCAGAGTACTCCGATACCCCGGTGACGGAGTCGGAGGAAATGCCCACGTCAACGAATGGATTCGAGTCCTGACCGAAGAGGCTCTTCCCGCTAATGCTGTCTTCGAGAAGACTAGAAAAGTCCATTTCATCAAGTTTTTCGACGGGCCCACTTTCGGGCTCTGGCACATTGGTTTTGGTATTCGTCAGGCCAGGATCCACCTCCGCAGCATCCATCGAGAGACTAGCTTCAAAATCGACGGACTGACTAGCAGTGAATGAGGCAGAGCTCGCGAAACTGTCGTCGATGATGGAGTCGCTGGGCGAGATTGGCTCAAACGCGGAAGGTGTCGGTTTTGCTTCCGTAGGTATGGGTGGCGGAGTCAGATCTTCTTCAGACTCTCCTTTGCCGGTCCAAACGACATCAGTGGCGTGGTGCAACTTTCTGCCCGTCCGGTGATACGTTCCAATCATCGTTAGATCGACGTCACGCAGATGACTGACGTCACCAGTGCGCTCTGGATCGGCCTCATCAAAGCCGATCGCGCTCATTTCCGCTACTGCTTCGTCAAAACTCGTCTCGAAGGTTTGCGAATCCGGTTCTGGCGAACCCTTGGTATCACGAGCCTCGAAACTCTCTGGGGCTGACGTGGCCGTCGCTTCCAAGTCGAGAGATGCGACCGTACCAATGCCCGAATACGACATCAGATCATCGAGCTCGAAGCCAAAATCTCCATCGTCTCCCGATGATGACCCAGCCTCTGCAACCGAAAATGATTGCATACAGTTCGGACACGTAACATCTGCCGTCGGATCGCGATCGTCGGCAGCCTCAAAGCTCGTCCCACAGTGCGGACAATCCAGTTTCATAGGAGCCCCTCTTATCCCAGTCACTCCGCTGCATGAGCGACTAGAAATCCAACCGCTTTAGCAAAGTTGCGGTAGTTTACATCGCACCGACTGCATCGACAATGTAGTCACTTTTTTCATACCGCGCGCGAAACTCTTATCTTACAGGTACATGCGGACGAATAATTCGCCTGCCTCCTACGCAAAACGATGCGAATATAGTAAGAATTCAGTAGCTTCAACCACGCAGTGCATCGCTAGGTAGTAAACATCAAACGCACTTGATGCCCCATCGGAGCCGCCGCATGAAACCTCTATTTCGTCAGCATGGACATGCTGCCATAGGTGAAAAGCATTGATAATCATCGGAACCGCGGGTCATATCGACCACGGAAAAAGTTCACTAGTTCGGGCATTGACGGGCATTGCTACCGACCGGCTGAAAGAAGAAAAGAGCCGCGGCATCTCGATTGAACTCGGATTCGCCTACATTGACCTTCCCAATGGACAGCGTTGTGGACTCATCGATGTTCCTGGACACGAGAAATTCGTACGCCACATGATCGCGGGAGCATCCGGAATCGACCTGGTTATGTTTGTGGTCGCAGCAGATGAAGGTGTCATGCAACAGACGCGTGAACACCTGGATATTTGCTCGCTGCTCGGCATCGAGAAGGGACTCATTGTTCTCACGAAAGTAGACCTTGTGGACGAAGAATGGCTCGACCTCGTCGAGTCAGACCTTGAAGACACATTGAGCGGTACATTTCTAGATGGAGCACCAATCGTTCGGTTTTCTGCCATGGACGATACGACCCTGCCCGGGATGAAGACTGCACTCTTCAACGCGATAGACGCCCTCGCGCCAATTAGCGACGATTCAGGTCTCGGTCGCCCAACTCGGCTACCGATAGATAGGGTTTTTACGATGCGTGGCTTTGGAACGGTGGTGACCGGTACGCTTAGCTCTGGATGCATATCCACCGGCGATATGCTCGAACTCCAACCGACAGGTCTTCAAGCCAAAGTCCGGGGGATAGAAAGTCACGGAAGCCCAGTTAACTCTGCTACGCGCGGACAACGAGTAGCCATCAATTTAGCCGGTATTGATGTCAGCGAAATTTCGCGAGGAGATGTATTATCTCACCCCAGTCTTTTAGAAGCATCCCGGATGCTAGATGTAGACCTAAGGCTCTTGCCGCATGCGCCACGAGCATTCGGTCGTCACACCAAAGTCCTTGCCCACATAGGGACTAAACAAGTGAATGGGACCGTTGTTCTGCTGGACCGAGATGTGCTGGAACCTGGGGAATCGGCTCCCATACAATTACGACTCGATAAATGGGCGGTTGCATTGGGCGGTGACAGGGTCATCATTCGTGGATTCCAAATGCTACCTCAGCATGGGAAAACGCTCGGCGGTGGTATCATTCGTCATCCTGTTGCTGTGAAGCATAAGCGGCAAGACAGCCTAACGGTATCTGCAGCCTTCTCCGCATGGCGAGGAAGCGATCTAGCGGAAGCAGTGACGTACACTCTCGCACTCGCAGGGCGAAACGGCGCACCCACCGGACTCGTTCAACAAGTACATTCCTTATCGGAATCAGAGGCAAAAACAGTCCTGACAGCCCTATGCGAAGCTCGGCGCGCATATCAATACATGCATGATGGTGCGGTGCTCTATGTGGATAGCACTCGCTTTGTTGCACTCGTCCAAAGGGCACAATCAATACTTGCCGATTACCATACTTCACACACGCATCGCCCTGGTATGCCTCGCGAAGAGCTTCGGTCCCGATTACGCCCCGACCTCCCTCCTAAATATTACGGCGCAATCTTGGATGTGCTTACGACCAGCCAGGTGGTAGACATCTCTGAGCGCTGGGTAAAGCTCCATACATTCGAACCGGCACTGAACGCCGCACTAAAGAGAGTTCAAGACGAAGTATTACATCGACTGGTGGGGAGTGGACTGGAGCCACCTGACCTGAGCTCGCTATCGAAAGATGTGGCCCAGACAACAAAAAGTACCGCGAATGATGTGTATGAAGTCATAGAACTGCTCGTGGACCAAGGACAGTTAGCTCGCGTGCAGGAAAGATTGGTGTTCGCTGTACAACACATCGAAACGCTAGAAGCACAAGTTGTAGATTACATCCAGCGTCACGGTGAGATGTCGACCCCGCAACTAAAAGAACTCACAGGAGCTTCCCGTAAATTCACAGTACCACTCGGTGAGTATCTAGACTCAAAGCGCCTTACCATCCGAGTGGGTGATGTGAGAAAGCTTCGCGGCGCATAAGAACCGATCCAAACATCAAATCAGGTCAGGCTCGCCACATTGCAGATGCGTGTCGCAGCATTGAGTAGCCTTTGACATGGGCGGTGCACGCGCTATGCTATCGCTCTGCGGATATGGCTAAGAGTATGCCCAACCGTTCGAACAGCACGATAGCTTTCGAATGCGAGCACCAACCGCGTAGAGGGTACGTAACGTTCGCGCCTCTACCGCTCGGGTCTTGCTGTTGAATTAGCCCTTCGCAGATCTAGGGCCTGACGCGACCTTCCGCCCCGGCCCGATAGTGGTAGCTTGCAGAACAAACTGCGGGCAAATGAGGCCAGGCGCAGGCGTGATACGGGAATTCAAACGTTTTCAACTCGAAGCCACAAAATTGGGCAGAATAGTCGTATTCCAAATGACGATTTTCGAGAAGACAGAGCGTAACCGCCGTAAGCTCTTCGCAGAGACACAGTGCTCCGACCCGCTTCACTTCGTTATCCAATTCATTATCCGCGAAGCACCGACCTTCGAAGTGCTTCTTGCTAAGTTTGTCCATCAGCTACTTCATCGCGGCTTCACTCCGGTCAAGTATCGCGTGCGAGACAATGATAAATGGCAAGAATGGCTACCTGTAGAATTGGATGAGTCAGCCGACGAACGACGGCAGTCTCGACCCGCCTGATGGACTACCGAATGATTGCGTCCACAACGAATAACCCGCTCTTGTGCACACCTTTCGCTTCATGAGTAATCCACCGCCAACAACACCTACCGAAGATGAATCGGATAGCGACAACCTAGAAGCAGCCTTCGCGCGGTGGGAGCAAGCCAGACCCGAACAATACCCGGATGGAACGACAGACTTTGCTCTCACGGAAGAAGAACTCCTATTAGATCATGAGGTGGCCCAATCTCCCGAAGCCCTCTTAGCCACAGCGGTCCGCCAGTCTCGCTTTCGGCTGATACTAACCGTTGTTTTATTTCTGACCCTGGCTCTGTCGACCTGGTTGAACCTCGATGACCTAACGTACCTGCTTTCCTCCGGTCCAGTGGTCAACTTAGGTGACGTGCAAAAGCGATGGAAGGATGGAGAACGGCCCAAAGATGGTTTTTCAGACCGAACCCACAATGTGCAAGCTCGCATCGACAAAGCGCTAGTGACCGAAGAACGAATCTCGGCAAGTGATGTCACATACTTCTTCGACCCCATTCTGCGCATGATTGCCAGCACGCCGCGGGCACTACCCGAAAAAATGACCAGTCAACCCGCAATCCATGCTGCATTCATGGACCTTCATGGGGGGCGTTGGATTCTGCCATCCGATATGACTATTTCTTTCTCCGGCGAAGGCCGGCTGTTGCGGGCCGATAGAGCACCTCGTCGCTATCGAGCGATTGTCAAAATTTATAGAGAAGAACTCCTGCTCGATAGCCGCCTCGCGGATGAAACGCTCTGGCTATTCATCGATGGTGAAACTCCAGACAATCTACGAGCATATGGCGTGGTATTCGGGCTCGCTCTGGCAGTGGTGATTTTGAGTATCATTTTCTGGATTCGGTCAAGGCAACGAGTCCGAATTCTTGCCGAGGCGCTGGCAACAAGCCAAATACTCAAGAGCCCTTAGCGCGCTAGCATCTACGCGAATCACTCAATACACAGCCTTCAGGGTGCACCTAACGTATGCCCGCACGAAAAGAAGTCCGCTAAGCGCTGGCAATCCAGCTGGGTCAGCGTTACCTTCCGGCCGTTCTAGTGGTGATTAGCCCCAGCCGATAAGAGTGGAGGAAACATGGACGCAATCGTCGAAGTAGCCGCGCGGGAGGTTCTAGACTCGCGAGGATGGCCCACCGTTGAAGCGGAGGTGATTCTCGCCTCCGGTAATGGAGGTCGGGCAATCGTTCCATCCGGTGCATCCACAGGCCAGCATGAAGCGCTAGAGCTCCGCGACCAAGATGAAGCGCGATACCTTGGACGAGGCGTACTACGTGCCGTTGAAAATATCATGGGCCCACTCGCAGAAGCAGTCATTGGACTCGACTCCAGAGATCAGGAGCAGGTGGATGATGCTCTGTTAGCAACCGATGGCACCGAGAATAAGGAACATCTTGGCGCTAATTCTATTCTGGCAGTGTCCTTGGCGACCGCGAGAGCAGCCGCCGCAACGCAGAATCTACCGTTGTACCGGCATCTCGGAGGTTTGCTGGCAAATACTCTGCCCGTACCGCTGATGAACGTCGTGAATGGCGGTGCACACGCCGATAACAATCTCGATGTCCAAGAATTCATGCTGGTCCCTCATGGCGCTACATGTTTTCGTGAGGCCCTCCGTGCAGGCAGCGAAATATTTCATCACCTCAAAAGCCTCCTGAAAGCGAAAGGGCTCGTTACTTCGGTCGGTGACGAGGGCGGTTACGCCCCCATGCTCGAAAGCAATGAGCAAGCACTCGCACTTCTTGTGGAAGCCATAAGCGGAGCCGGGTACCAACCGGGAACGGATGTTTCACTTGCGCTTGATGTGGCTGCCACCGAATTCTACGATGAAGAAAAGGGACTCTATGTTCTCGACGGGGAGGGTCGCTCGCTTACTGGAAGCGAGCTCGTTGGTCTGTACGAGGGATGGTGCCAAAAATATCCTATCGTCTCCATCGAGGATGGCATGTCGGAAGATGACTGGTCCGGATGGGCTGAACTCACCCAGACCCTGGGTCATACAACGCAACTCGTGGGCGATGATTTGTTTGTCACCAACTCCGAACGCCTACGGCGGGGAGTAGAATCGGACACTGCAAATTCAATCTTAATCAAGCTCAATCAGATTGGCACTCTGTCGGAGACACTCGAAACAATACAGCTGGCACAATCAGCGAGCTATAATCCAGTGATCAGCCACCGGTCGGGAGAGACAGAGGATACGACCATCGCTGATTTAGCTGTCGGAACCAATGCAGGTCAGATAAAGACCGGCTCTCTGAGCCGTTCTGAGCGAATCGCGAAGTACAATCAGTTGTTACGCATCGAAGAGGAACTCGGCGATACCGCGGTATACGCAGGGCCAATGTTTGGCTAACTTCGTCAGCGGGTTCTATCCGGCGACTGGCATTGCATCGAACAGCATGCTGGGACACGACGTCGCACTGCCTGGATTGGGGTCATTCCCCAAGGCCACCAACTTTTTCCAGAACTCTTGATGGTTGCCAGATAGGTTCAGGCCACTAACCGGCGTAGTGCATACTCCGTCCTCTACGAGAAAACCGCGGAGCCCGTGACTGAAATCCCCTGTCGTACCATTCGAATTACCGCCGAGAAAGCTAGTAATGAACAGGGCACGTCCCGCGCGCTTCATGAGCGCGTCAAGGTTCTCATGCCCGAGGCGGAAGCGGAGATTGAAGGTCCCTCCTCCAGTGGGTTGCATCGCGAGCTTGCGCCCATAGTACGTATCGATGAAAAAGCGTCGTAGGTACCCGTTTTCAATCAGCGGTTGGCGCCGAGCTGTGAGCCCTTCCCCGTCAAAGTGGGAGCTTCCCCATCCGCCATAGACGAATGGGTCATCCACAATATCCAAACAGTCTGCGGCAATCTGTGTATTTATCGACGTAGCAAAACAACTCCGTTTCTGGTCCAAGGCATAGCCCCCAAGTGGTGATAAAAAACCGCCCAGAAGGCGACCAATCGCGCGGTTCTCTACAATCAGCGGCACGGACATAGATTTCGCCTCTACGGCCCCTATCTGCGCTAAAGCCCGCTCCGCTGCCGTCCTGCCAACGGTCATAACGTCCAGTGTCTCTGGATTCATTCGCGTTGAGTCGTCAAACCAGTCACTAGGACGCTTACCGGATGGGTCCAACACGTTGACCATGGCACTGACACCTGCACTGGTGAACCGCTCTACATCGGAAAAGCCATTGGTATTCACAAGTGCGGACCAGCTGACGCCATCTGATGCCGCTCCCATGACGGAGAGCCCGTGATCACCAACAGCGGATTTCGCTGCATCATGTGCCGCCCGAGCTCGAGTCATCCGGGCATCCGCTGTCCACGCCGTATGGTTTCTGTCGTATACCCCCAGATCGTCACTCTTCCGGCCCGCATAGAGCGACGGATCCGGTAGTGCACGATGTTCATCCGGCATCAGTACACGAGTCATCGCCACGGCCCGAGATACAAACCGCTCGAGTGACGTCGACGTGAGGTCGGTCGTGCTGTGTGCCCCGTATCGACCATCGACATACACACGAATCGATATTCCGCGACTAGTTGATGCCTTGACTTCTTCAATTAGTCCGTCTCGAACCACCACCTTCCGGCTGCGTGACATACCGGCACTTGCAGTTGCATTCTGCGCTCCGGCGCGAGTTGCTAATTCGCAAACTTGGGCCGCAAGTGAACGCATTTCCTCGCAGTAGTCTTGAACTGCGCCTGTTTCCTCGATCTCTTGATTCACGCACTCCCCCTACCACCAACAGTGAGCGCTCCAACTTTTACGGTGGGCATGCCTAATCCAACGGGTACGCTTTGCCCCCGCTTGCCGCAGACCCAAGTCCCCGTATCTAGTTCAAAGTCGTCCCCTACCATGGTGACACCACGCAACACGTCTGGGCCATTACCGATGATGTTCACGTCTTTTATTGGGCGTGTGAGCTTCCCGCCTTCGATAAGCCAGCCGTTCTTGATGTAAAACGTGAAATCGCCCTGTCCAATATTCACCTGACCGTTGGTGAAATGGTCGGCGTAAATCCCGAACTCGACGGAAGCCACAATCTCATCACGGGGCGTATGACCGCCCAGCATGTAGGTATTTCTCATGCGCGGTAAAGGTATATGTCGGAAACTCTGACGTCGCCCATTGCCCGTAGGCTCTACGCCGAAGTGCTGTGCACTGATCCGATCATGCATAAAAGTGCGTAGAATCCCATTCTCGACCAATACGGTCCGCTGACTATCTTCTCCTTCATCGTCCGTATTTATGCTCCCTCGCAGGTTTGCATTGGTACCGTCGTCAACGATAGTCACGTTCTTTGGAGCGATCCGCTGGCCTACCTGGTCAGCGTAGATTGTGCGTTTCGAGCGTGCTGCATCCGCTTCCATTCCGTGACCAATCGCTTCATGTAGCAAGATACCGCTACTACCTGGCCCAAGTACTACGGGATACTCACCTGCAGGGCCCTCGACAGCATCAAAGAGTATCGTCGTACGAGATACGAGGTCTTTTGCAGCTGTACTGAGACGGTCCTCTGTATAGAACTCAAGTCCGACACGAGCCCCTAACCCAACGTAGTTGGATTCTCGCTGACCGTCTTGCTCGGCAACGCATGAGCCTCGAAGAACACTCATCGGCTGAAAGTCGCGACGGATGCGCCCAAGCGAGTCGATTATCACCACCTCTTTCTGGGAATCTCGCAGGCTGACACTGACTTTGATGATCCTAGGATCTAACGACTCGATCCGTGAAGCAAAGTCCATCATGAGGTCGACACGTCGCTTGGTCGATACATCACTCCACTGCACCGCGATAGGATAGTGCGATGCCGGCTCAGTCACGCGAAATGCTGTTGGCGCTGCCATCGGACCGCTCGAAGCCACGGTAGCGGCGACAGTGGCGGCTTCTAACATGGAGGCGAAGTCCAGGCTTTCCGAGTAGGCATATCCCGTCTCTACACCCTGCACGACTCGAATACCGACTCCGAGATCCGCCCCACTGGCAGCCCGGTTTACGGCTCCATCTTCAAGGCCCAGAGAGCAGCTCTCGGAACGCTGAAAGTAGAGGTCACAGAAATCGCCTCCTCGAGACAGCGCTCGGTCAAATACCCTTCGTATTACCTGTTCACTAACGGCGAAAGGTTCCAATATGTGTGAAATTGTCAATCCTGGCTCCAACGCGTCTGCGAGAAGGTATCATTCTCAGGCACCAGCGTAATCGCCTGATTGTGCCATGCAACCCGCACCTGAAAATTACTCCGTACTTTTGATGATCTCGATGAAATATTCAAAGTTCGAAGCCTCGGTCAGCCGCACGTCGGTATCAATAAAAACCAACACATCGACCCAAACAGCCGCTCCTGAGTTGCCAGACATGACTGCGTTCGGTAATCCACTGGGATGCAGACAAGTGCGAGAGGCATCGCAAGTGCAATATTGGCTGGAGGCGGTAGCCTCCGATTCGGTGAGGACAAAGCCTTTGCGCGAGCTCAGGACAGCACCTTTCTCGAACATGTATGTGCTGTATTGACCTCCGCATGCAATCCACCCATTGTCGTTGGTCGGCCGCCGATACCGGACCTTCGGAGTGGAGTCGGTCCCCTAGGTGGGCTAGAAACTGCACTCACTCTGCTTCCCGAGGACGCAGACTACTTATTGCTAGCAGCGGTGGATATGCCTGGACTTAGCGCGTCGCTGGTTCGCTGTCTGGTAGCGGCGGCTGATGCAGATGTTGTAGTACCGTTCTATAACGATCGGCTACATCCGCTCTGCGCTCGATGGCATAAGCGCGCGTTGCCGGTCGTTTCCAAAACGCTCGATCAAGGTAAGCGCAGTGTACACGCTGTACTCGATCAACTGGAGGTTATACGCATCACAGAGGACGAGTTCCTACGGTCAGGCGTACATGATGTGGGCCGAGCATTAGCCAATATCAATATACCATCAGACCTGCACTTCTTTGTCTCGGAACGCCGGACATGATGCGAGACGCGCTCACTCGACTTCTCGGTGCCATTCTCGCCTTTGTTGGCGCCATCACGCTGGTCTTCCTTGCGCTGAGAATTACACCAGGGGACCCAGCGGATAATATTCTAGGAGACGAAGCCCCCGAAGCCGCCAAAGTTAGATTTAGGGAACGCCTTGGATTGCATCAGCCGCTCCATGTTCAATACGGCCAACTCTGGACTCAGATTGCAGACGGGACTCTTGGCGAGAGTTACGAAGTTGGTTCCGGTCGCCCGGTATCACAAATCATTGGGGAGGCACTGCCCCCTACCATTGAACTCGCTTTAGCGGCAATGCTCGTCGCATGCTTCATCGCCATTCCCTTCGGAATTTTAGCTGCTGTGTCACATGGGGGGTTTATCGATCAATTCACAATGTTTATCGCCCTCCTTGGTGTTGCAGTACCTGTATTTTGGTCCGGTCCGCTCCTGCTATTCCTTTTCGCAGTGCAATGGCAAATCGTTCCGCCACCGGGTGCGCCGCTCAGCAGTCCTCTTCCACTGGTTCTTCCCGCATTGGTCTTAGGCATCGCATTATCAGCGAAATTAAGTCGCCTGGTTCGTGCCGCAGTCCTCGATGTATTGCAGGAGGACTATGTCCTGACCGCACGGGCAAAGGGACTTCCTGAACGTCAAATCATGATAAAGCATGTTCTTAGAAATGCGCTCATCCCCGTACTCACAGTGACCGGGCTCCAGCTAGCTGCCCTCCTCTCGGGAGCAATCGTGACTGAGAAGGTCTTCGCAAGACCGGGAGTGGGGACCTTACTTCTCGAAGCGATCGTTCAACGTGACTATGCCGTTATCCAAGGCTGCGTCATCGTGATCACTGTGGCCTATATCGTGGTCAATGTAGTCGTGGATGTCGGATACATCGTTGCAGACCCGCGCGTTCGGAGGTCCAGGTGAATGTATCTACGTGGCTAGGCCTCATCTTAGTGTCAACGATCTTTATCGCGGGTATTTTCGCGACATCTTTCGCCCCATTTCCGGAAGGCCACCGTGACATTGACAACCCACTTGCTCCCCCGGACTCGATGCACCTCTTGGGAACAACCGAAGATGGCACCGACATCCTGAGTGCCCTATTTTATGGCGCGCGAGTCGCGGTCATCGTAGGCCTAGCAACGGTGGCGTTGTCTGTCACAATCGGAACGCTTATCGGTCTCATTTCAGGATGGTATGGAGGCTGGATTGACCAAACACTGATGCGACTAATCGAGATCTTTCTAAGCTTCCCTGGTTTCCTCCTGGCACTTCTCATCATCTTTGCTCTGGGAGAGGCCACCATCCTCGGTGTGATCCTTGCCTTGAATGTGACCGGCTGGGCTGGATATGCCCGATTAGTCCGAGGCCAAGTCCTGTCTATGAAACATCGTGAGTTCGTGCTTGCGGCGCGGTCGATGGGTGCATCCAATGCCAGAATAATGCGAGTCCACTTGCTGCCCAACGTATTTGGCCCTGTCACTGTCCAAGCAACATTCGGTATCGCAGGGGCGATTCTCGCGGAGGCTAGCCTAAGCTTCCTGGGGGTTGGCCCGCAGGAAGTCACAAGTTGGGGTGCCTTACTAGAAGAAGGTTCCATATTATTTTTAACCGCACCCTGGCTCGGTATTCTCTCCGGCGGGTGTATTTTTTTGTCGGTGCTTGGAATCAACTTATTAGGGGACTCGCTACGCGATAAGCTGGACCCCAATGCTCTGTAGAGGCAAGCGGAAGACATGCTGATCATTGGATTTGACGGGTTCTCTCTGCCCGACAGCGCAAAAAGACTCATCGATGATCCCCTCGTCAGCGGGGCGATTCTCTTCCAGAGGAACGTCCTGAACCTGGAGCAAGTTGCGGCCCTCACCGCAGAGATCGAGGCCCATCGCCATGGTCTGCTGATTTGTATCGACCAGGAAGGTGGCGCCGTGCGCCGTTTGCGAGACGGCTTTACCGATGTTGGACCGATGAGAGATATTCAGGATGCAGCGGGAGCATACCAGGCGGGGCAAGTACTCGGGTCTGGTCTCCGTAAACTGGGGATCAACGTCAACTTTGCACCGGTCCTAGACGTAGACTCCAACCCCCTCAATCCCGTCATCGGCTCAAGAAGCTTTTCTACAGACCCAAAGGTGGTTGCTGAACTCGGTGTAGCACTTCATCTTGGACTGCAAAGCGAAGGAGTTATTTCATGTGGAAAACACTTTCCGGGCCACGGTGATACAGACCTAGACAGCCACCTTACCCTGCCAATCCTCAATATCGACCGTCAACGATTAGAACACCTTGAGCTCATCCCCTTTTACGCCGCGGTTCAGGCTCAGTTTCCCATGATAATGACGGCCCATATCTCTCTTCCCTTGCTAGATCCACAATGGCCAGCGACGCTCAGCCCCAGGATCCTTCACGACATCCTGCGAGTAGACATGGGCTTCGACGGTGTCATCGTAAGCGATGATCTCGAAATGGCAGCCGTTGCCGCAACATATTCTCCAGAAACCATGGTCACTCAAGGCGCCGCTGCAGGCATCGACTTATTTCTGATGTGCCACGATACGAACAAACAGCAACAAGCAATTCATGCACTGCATGCACTTCCTGAGACGCGTCAACAGCTGTCAATGGACCGAATCGACAGTTTAGTGTCTGATTTCTCGACGCCAACCTGAGGTGGGACTACTTTGGGCGCGTGCCACTACTTCGAGTTACCATAACGCTAGTATTTGTACTCGCCCTAGGCTCCGTCGCTTCGACAGCATCTGCGCGTCAGCATCGCTCCCGTTGCTGGACACAACATGATCTTCAACCGGTGCAAGGTAACCAGGTGTCCGAGTTTACCACGCACTTCAAAGTGGAAGACTACTACCGAGCCAGCAACGTCCGCCGCGCGGCAAAACGTCTCGATGGAATCGTTCTCGGGCCAAAACAAACGCTAAGCTACAACGATACAGTAGGACCGCGAACTGAGGAGGCGGGCTTTCAGTATGCGCCGGTAATTTTCCGAGGGGAGCTCCAATATAGACCCGGAGGAGGAGTGTGCCAGCCAAGTAGCACCCTTCATGCCGCAGCCATCCTCTGTGGTCTGCAGGTCATAAAGCGACGTTCCCATAGCTGGCAATCGTCCTATATTGCGTCCGGATTCGATGCAGCAGTGGCGTGGCGGTCTAAAGACCTTATTCTAAAAAACCCGTACAGCTTTCCGGTGAAAATCTCTGCCGAAATCGGTGAAACACACCTCACAATACGACTTTTCGCTGAGGGTGCTCCAAATGCATGGTTCGATTTAGAGACCACTCCGGTGTCGAAGCGCTCTTTCACACAAATCACTGAACTCACCGACCAGTTGCCACCAGGTGAAACTCAAATCCACCGGCGCGGCATTAAGGGGCTCAGGCTTGCACGCACAATGGTACGTACCAAACCGGATGGCTCGACAAAGCGTAAAAAATGGTCAATGGACGTCTACCGGCCACGGACACAGGTGGTGCGCATTGGAGCAGACAGCAACGAACCCGATGTAGGCGGATTTCATCCGTCCCACTAAGATACACAACAAAACGGTCAAAGTATCGCGTCTGGCGGTGTTCGCTCAGTTCACGAACGAGAGAATAAAGCCCCACATCTTACGCATATGCTTCTCAGAACATGTTGATGTCACGGACGGTTGAGTCGGAGCCACATAACTCCTGTGTAGCCCCACGCGCAGTTCGCGATGCGAATAAATGACAAGCTACTGTACTACAAGTGTGGAGCAGACACGGTACTCTCCCCCCATGACGACTACCAACTCCATACAAGTTGCCGCGGCCGAGCCGGTAGAGCCAGGACAGCTTCTCATAGACGGACAGCTGACCGAGGCGCATTCCGGTCGAACCTTCGATGTAATGTATCCAGGTACAGGCGACCGGCTAACCGCGTGCGCTGAAGGTGGCCCAGAGGATATCGAAGACGCGGTGGCTGCCGCCCGCCGAGCCTTTTTACCGTGGGCCAAAATGAAGCCATCCGACCGAGGCCGTAGACTCAAATGCTTCGCAGACCTCATCGACCAACATAGCACCCGACTCGCCAAGCTCACGACACTCGAGATGGGTAAACCGCGACGTGAATCAGAAACAGTCGATGGGCCACATACCGCCATGGTATTTCGATATTTTGGTGAGTGGTGCAACAAAGTATATGGCGAGACCTGTCCGGTGGACCCCGCCTACTTGAATTACACCATGAAGGTGCCGCTGGGGGTGGTCGGGGCCATCACTGCATGGAATTTTCCCATTCTGACGGCGGCCTGGAAAGCAGCTCCAGCGCTTGCAATGGGTAACACCGTCGTCTTGAAACCAGCTGAGCAGTCTCCTCTGGGGGCGATCGAGCTGGGGAAACTGGCACTAGAGGCTGACATTCCACCCGGTGTGTTCAATGTGGTACCAGGGTTTGGTCCGACCGCCGGTGCCGCTCTATCCTCACATTTAGGCGTAGATAAACTGGCGTTCACAGGAGAACATCGGACTGCACAACACATCCTGAAGGCCAGCGCCGGAAATCTGAAAAAGCTGTCTCTGGAATGTGGAGGGAAGTCACCGCATATCATTTTCGACGACGCGGACCTGAACGGTGCTGCCCGCTCCGCTTTTCAAGGTATTTTTAGCAATCAAGGTCAGGTCTGTAATGCCGGGTCACGTTTATTCGTCCATACATCGGTGCACGACGAATTCATGGACAAACTAATACATCGAGCGAAGAAACTGAGGCTCGGTGATCCGATGCAAAGATCGACCCGCAGCGGGCCCGTCGTTTCCGCTACCCACCGCGATAAGGTCAACGAATATATTCGTATTGGTGCGAGTGAAGCTACGATTGCGTTTGGCGCAGACACCGATCCGCTAGTCGATTCTCCGGGCTATTTCGTACAGCCTACGATATTCACTAACGTACAGAACCACATGCGGATCGCCCGAGAAGAAATATTCGGCCCCGTTCTTTCAGTCATCCAGTTTGAAACAGAAGAACAGCTAATACGCGAGGCGAACGATACAATCTTCGGGCTAGCGGCTGGGGTCTGGACGAAAGATGTCAGCAAAGCGCATCGAATCGCGCATGCAATCGACGCCGGAATAATATGGGTCAATTGCTATGACGTGTATGACATGTGCTCACCATTTGGCGGCTTCAAACTGAGCGGGATAGGTAAAGAATTAGGCCGACACACCCTCGATCTCTATACACAGACCAAAAGTGTATGGGTCCATATCGGCAAGTAATGGCTCGGCCGCGCTAGTTATTTGCGCGCTCAAGCAGTAGTACCCCGCTTGCGTTGGGTGTAAAGGTTACCATGCCATTAGTCACGGCACCTGCTGCACCCGAATACACCTCGACTATCTCGACGCCATCGGCCCATTGCTCGCTCACATCAATGGCGACCTCACCAGTGGCGCCAATCGCGACGTACACCACATCGTCTCCAATGACTCGCCGGAAAATATAGGGCTCGTCGGAGACTTTGGTATGGGTCCCTGCACCAATCGCTGGATGGCGCTTGCGGAACTGCCCCAGCCGCTGCCAGTGCGCCATGACATCAGGATTTGCACCGAATTGATAATCAGACCGCAGACCCTGCTTTGAGTCACCACCATTTGGGCCTGGCTCACGGGCATTTTCATCCCCATAGAAGATCTGAACTGCTCCTGGGCACATCAAGAGTAATGTTCCACCAAGCTTTTGAATCTCTAGGTCACCGTTCGCCTCTTTCTCGAAGAACATGCTTGTGTCATGCGAACTGAGGTAGCTTAGAACGTTGAACTCAGGATCGGTGTTTATCGCAGCGGCATATTCAGTATAAAGGGCATCCACCGTCTTAATATCGGTAAGGGCGTCGTCGATATCCTTTTGGAATTCGAAGTTTATGACACTGTTAAAGCCACCCACCGTGAAATAGTCATCTTTCACAACCCCGTGCGGAAAGACCTCGCCTGTCATCCAGAACGGTGACTCCGGATCGACATACTCGCTGTCAGGGAATGCTTTTTCCGGATTCTCCGCGCGCCAGGTCCTCAATGCAGTATTCGCGGCGATGCTTAGCTCACTCCATGCGTCCATATCTACGTGCTTTGCCGTGTCGCATCGAAACCCATCGATACCGTAAGATTCAACCCAAGAAACGATCCAAGTAATGAGGTAATCTCGGACTCGTGCGCCGGGAAGCTCCGTGACCCCCGTATCTTCCTTGTTCTGAAGGAACGTTGGGATCTTCACATTGGTTACTGGTGATTCCGTCTTGAAATCAGGCAGGAACGACACCGACTGGGTAAGAAGATCTGTCCCTGGAGTCGAGTAGTTCCCTCCGAGTTCGGCACGAACCCACTGAGGGCCCCACCAGTCTTTGAATGCGTCATTATCGAATTCAATATAGTCGTAATATTCATCGACCGTGGCATCCTCCCATCCAGTCTTTACGACATCGACGCTGAGCTCCGTGAGATCTTGAGCGGTGGCGTACCCAGCGTGATTCATGACGACATCGAGCACGATGCGGATACCCTGCGAATGTGCAGTGTCAACAAAAGTGCGCAGCTCATCTTCGGTGCCAAAATTTGCGTCCAGGCGAGTCCAATCTAGTGGGTAGTAGCCGTGATAAGCATAATGCTTAAATCCACCACCACCGCCGACAACCCATCCGTGAATTTGCTCATAGGGTGCGGTAATCCAAATCGCTGATACGCCTAGTTTTGCAAAAAAACCCTCGTTGAGCTTCTGGGTTAGCCCGGCGAGGTCGCCACCATGGAATGTCCCGATTTCGTCCTCTCCGTCGGGCGGACGTCCATACGAGTTGTTGTTGCTAGAATCCCCGTCGAAAAAACGATCAATTATTACGAAATAGACCGTTGCGTTATCCCAGCCTGGCCACGGTATATCGAGACCTGTCGACTCAACCCCGCCGCTGGCATCTCCCGCGACGGCGGCGTCGACGCGCTCGGCATCAGACTCTGACATGCTATCCGGTATACTGACTGCATCGGCTTTCGTGATGCCATTAGGCGAATTTGAAGTGACGTCACTAATCAGCGATTCGTCGACCGTCAGCGGAGTCTTGACATTCCAACCACAGGCCGGAACCAGAAGAGCTGAGATGGTGATAACCAGCCCAGTGTGCAGCAATCGCATCGTTTTGTCCCCACACATCATAAGATCAGCTCTAGCTTTTCTGCGCCCATCCTGTAAACCGCAGAATGACGATCATATGGCCTCGCGGGATAAATTAGCTGTCTAAACCTTGATACCGTGTGCTCTAAACGCCCAAAGGTTTGCTCTGAACCTCGAATTTTGCGTCTAGAGCTCGTAACCGCAACAAACGGCAGCTGACCCCAACTAGGTTGCTATGCTGTCATTGTAAAAAAAAATCAACTCGCCAGTTGACAGTTTCCGAGGAGATAGTAAAGGGAGACGTATGAAGACACTCTTAGTAATAATGGCCGTTGTTATCGCCGGAGCAGCCCACGCGGATGGCATCGAGCTGAAAGATCCGAAGGGGGACGACAAGGGGCCTGGCACCTACATCTACCCGACAGATACTGCCTATTCGAGAGGTGCGTTCGACCTGACGAAAGCCAGCCTGACAGACAAAGGTGATAGCGTAGAAGTCAAAATTAGCGTCGCCTCACGCATTAAGGATCCTTGGAGGTCCAAAACTTGGGGCGGCAATGGCTTCTCGGTGCAAATGTTCTTCATCTTCATCGACACAGACCGCAAAGCAGGGAGTGGCCACAAAGCAGGTCTACCGGGACTGAACGTGAAGTTCGCCGAGGGGTCTCGATGGGAAAAAGCGCTCATCATCAGCCCACAAGGCACGAAGCGGCTGACTTCAGAGATCAACGCGAAGGCCAAAAAATGGAAGAAGGATATTGTCGTACCCACGTCAGTATCTGTCCGCGGGAAGTCCGTCGTTGCACGCTTCCCAAAGTCCCAAATTGGAAGCCTTTCTAAGGCGTGGGGATATCAAGTCTTGGTGCAGTCCAATGAGGGCTATCCGGATAAAACTGACCTGCTCACTAGACGTGTGAACGAGTTCAACGGGCAGCATCGTTTTGGGGGAGGCAATGACTACAATTGTGACCCTCATGTGCTCGATATGTTGGCAGGACAAGCGAAAGGCGCTGCGGGCGAAGCGACCGGGCAGTTCACCCAACTTAAGACCTACAAATGTGACGATGACAACCCAGAAGGTGGCTCTCACGCTACGATCAAGATGGTATATCCCGGGGGTTGAAAAACATAAACGGCTAAGAGTGTGCAACGTGGAAGGGAGCCACTCTAAGCCGGTGAATGAGTTTGGATTAAAAGTAATCCGCGCGCGCGGACGGGCCGGCGTCTAACCGGCCATACGGGCTGCGTAAAAACAGGGGCAAAAGGTATGAGCACTGCGAAAGCGCGCGCCATATTGGTCGGCATATTAGTGAGCGCAACGCTCTTACCGACACTTGCGGTGGCGGATCTGATCAACTTCAATCTTGCGGGCCAAATCTACACGAAGTGGCTATACCGAAATAACGACAACCAAGGGGTCTTGTCCTACGGTAATCCGTTCTGGCCAGACAATATGGCTGGAGATAATGGCGTCTCCTCCGAGTTTCAGCTCCTTGTCGAAGGTCGTGTAGGTGATTACGTCCAGGCGGGCGTGCGAATCAAATCGAGATTCGGCGCTCTATGGCAAGACTGGTGGGAAAACGGCGATATCAAGTACGACCAAGTAGAGAACACCTCGGGTGAATCGCTTGGTATGAATCGCGCGCAATACATGAAGTTGCGGGGATATTGGATCCGGGCACAGCTGCCTATCCCTTGGATGGATGCGTTACTTATCGGTTCCAGTGACCTGGGGATGTTTAACCCCTGGACTATCGGCAAGATCCGATTCATCGATCGAGACAATGGGAAAGGGATCTTCGTTCAGGGCCGGGTACACGACCAGTACTTGCGGTACCATGCAGCAGTAATCGCCCTGCCCAAGCTCTGGGTTGGTCCAGGATGGTCAACTGGTGTAGGCGACCCACTCCTCAGAATCCCGTTTTACAGCAACGACTGGGCATACGGCCTCAAACTGGAAAGCGATCCGCTCGATGGCTGGAGTATGACACTTGTTGGTACCGTCACACTCGACTCTGAAATCGATATGACTGATCCCGATGCCGCGGGCTCACTCTATCCCACCTGTCAGGATGAACTCGGTAATCCGGTTCCCGACTGTGCAAAGAATGGTGCTGTCGATACGCTACACCGCTACTCGAATGTAGTCGCTACGTTCGAAAACCAAATCGACGTGTGGGATGGCGGGTCGTTCAATATCTTGGCGGGCTTTTCCCACTCGTTTATCAACGAGCGTCTTGCCAACAATGGCGTGCGAGATAATGCCGGCGTTTTTCCCCTCGTCTACGACACGGTGAATGGTTCATTTGTCCGCGTACGGGCGGAGTTTTTTGATGTCGCAGATGGGCTAAATTTCAAGTTTGAGTACTTCAACATCGACGAACACTTCATGACCATCTTTGGTGCACGCCGAGAAGCTGATGTCCTTTGGACCGATGGCTTCATGGAAGGCGGTCAGCTTCCAACACTCAACCTTGCTAATGAGTTCGTTGATTTCGATGAAGACTGGTATGAGTCCATCGTGGGCTGGCATGGCGCCACTGCGATACTTTCGTTTGTTGGCGACGTCGAGTTCAACTTAGAGGGTACCTTCATTACCTATAACACCAACGCCCAAAACCGCGACACAGATAATGTCTATCCCGACTTCCTGCATACCGACGGATATACGGACATTGACATCTATGATTACGCCAACGTGTTCGACCGAGGACGTGATCTCCGCTCCGTATATCGACAATTCCAAGACCGTATGTCGATTATCGCCCGCTTTGATGGGGTTTGGCATACCGGTAAACTCAACGGTCTCGATTTGGGATGGAAGTTCAAATACATCTATGACTCCGACAACCGAGAAGACGGACGAGATGACGATGATTACCTCGGGCACATTATGATGGGCCGCATCTGGCTGACTATCCCACCGGCGGATGGGCTAGCCATTACTCTTGGAGGACAAGTCGACTACTGGATCGAGGACAATCGCCGTGGGTCTCGTGAACAGGGATACTCAGACGATACCACGTTCAAAGTACGTCCATATGTAGATATAAGTTATGCATACCAAGGTCTCGCACTGCGTTACCGCCTGGAATACATCTACAAGGACGCCCAGCGTGAGCGCGACGTAGACCGAACATTTCACGTCATTCGATCCAAAGCCACGGCAGAAGTCTCATGGTAATCAGCCGGTTTTTACCACCGTCTTGGAGGTTCTCCATGCATTCATCCGTACATCGGAAACCACTGTGCCGATTCCCCGTAAACTCGGTAATGACTACCGTACTAGCGGCGTCCCTACTCATCACGGGGTGCGGTATCGATGCTGCGGTATTTGGACACTTCACGGCGACAGATCAAAGAGAGGTTCCAGGAGCGGGCGCCAACTACCTGTCCGGACAGTGCAGTGCGCTTGGTGCCGGTGCCACCGTGCGATTTTTCACCCCCTCTGGTGTGGAGCTAAACGATTTACAGACCGCCACAGGCCCAGACGGCACCTTCCAAATCATGCTTCCAGCCAGTACGTCCTTCAACAATCTGATTGTTGAAGTCAGCCTCGACAATATCGCTTACTGGGGGATTGTGAGTGAGGTGCGTGCCAAATCGTCCGTATTCATCCCGGATCAATACATCGCCATGGCCGACCTCGTCCCAGAAATGGCGGACATCGGCTTAGACTCTACACTTACCTCGCTGGTGCTGCTCGGGAAAGCGACGTACGGCCTACCCCCGATTCAACTTGCATCTATTTCACCAGACACTATCGTCGAATCAGCGGCCGTTGTGAACGGCCTCATCGCCAGTGGAGATGAACGTATCATACCGCTCCGTGAGTACTTGGAACGGCTGTATACCAACGGTACCACCACTGCACCTGCGCTAGTTGCTTTTCCAAACGATGGCAATAGCTACTTGGATATAGACCAACTCGCACAAGGTGCCGACCTAGATAACGATGGAGTTGCCGACGCAAATACTGACGCATTTGATAGTGCGCTACGGGCCGCAGTGGAGGCGGTAGAGGTCAATGTCTGTTTCGCTGCTGACCGAATCACAGTGGTCTTCATGGTGGACTTTAGCGATGGAAATCAAGACCGTAACTGCGCAGAAATCGACCGATGGAAGTGGACCAAGGACGAAGAGGGTAAACAAATGTATATCGTTGGGTCCCTTCATGAAGAGACGCCGCTTTGCGATGGTAACGGAGATACAACTTCCAAGTGCCTAGACGAGGCGACGTTCGATGCGGCCAGTCAACTGCTAGGAAACTGGCAGCCAAACCTCATCGCCATGTACGACGACGGCAGCAACGGTGATGCCGTTGCAGGTGATAATGTGTGGACGTTAGCGCTTGAACTTCCCTGGTTTGATGCGGGTGCTGAAACGGCGTCATGGGTTCGCGTGTCCTACAAATATACGTGGGGCCAAGGGGGAGCGCTATGGACCGGTAGCGAGGAATGGCCAGGCAATCGAAGGATCCTAGAGCTGCAAGATATCGACGGCGACCGAATTATCACTCGTTACGACCGGTACGCTGACGAGACGACAAATAAAGATGTGCAAAATCTCCTGTCACCAGTCAACGGCGGCTGTGGCAGCATTCTGTGGAATAGTGAAGAGCCTCTGAAAGACACGTGCGTCTACGACACGCTCGAAAACTATATCGATACGGATGGCGACTGCGAGCTGGATAGTAAACCCACTCCAGGCACTGCGAGTCCTATCACCGTACCGTGCAGCGAATAAGTACCAACTGCGCAATAGCCACTTGTTTGGCTATTTTGCTGAACGCTCTGCTGGCATCGTGTGGTCATAGCCGATGGCAAGACGGTGCCGTGTCGGTATGGAAAGTGACAGACTCTGACGACGACGTTCGACTCACGCACCCCGAGCATCCGGATATTAATGGTGGAACGTTCGAATTAACGTCTTTCGAATTACTCGAATCCGACACCCATCTGATTGCAAAAGCCGTATTTTCATCACCCGTACGAGCCATCCGAAATGTCCGGTTATCCGAGGATCGGAGAGGAACTATTTATCCTCAGACAGTGGAAATTTACATCGACTCTTCACCGGAGGTCGGTGCAATAGAAGCGCTACCCGACCGCAACATACACGTCACGGCTAGTGAAGCGTGGGACCAGGTTCTGGTGATGAGTTCCATTCGGGAACTGAATCTGCCAGGCCTCATTTACGCGTCGCATCTCATAGCACGCGGTAAAACACTTATAGGAGTCTTTGAAAAAGAGGGCGTAGTCTCTCCGATCCGCGGCGCATTAGTGCTGGTTACTGCCTCATCCCCTCGCGGTACTGGCCGAATTCGGCTAGCGAGTACATTCAAGGGCATTTGTACGGACTGGAACCAAATGCGGTGCACCCTGTTGGGCTCAGGACCGCCAGTGCTTGACGCAACGACTACAATTACTGGCAAGCGACCTGTACGACTGACCTACTTTGGAACAGCCGAAAGGCCACAGCCTAAAACAGTACCCGTGGTTTTCAGCCGCGGCCGATTGGTGGGTGCAGCACCGGTGCCCTCAAACCGAATCGAACCTGGCCATATTGCCACTATTTTCGATGATGCAGGGGTGGCAGTTGCCACCGCCGTTGTACTGTCAATTGTTGAGGATACCGCCTCACTCGAGATCATCGGCGATGCCGAGATCAAGAATGCGAAGGCAGTAGCATTTCAGGAGAGTGACAGCTGATTCAATTCAAAGCGTCAACAACGGGCCGGTACGTGAGACGCCCGACCTTGGGACTTGCAAGTTCCACACGATTGAATAAAGCGTTTTACCGGGCAGGGCCGAACCGCGCGTAGGAGAATGAAGTGAGCAACGTTGCACTAAAACAGATCACTAAACGATACACGCCTGAAGTCACCGCTGTGAGAAACGTCAGCTTCGAAGTGAAAAGCGGAGAATTTTGCGTACTCGTCGGTCCTTCAGGATGTGGAAAATCCACTACGCTACGAATGGTTGCCGGACTAGAAGAGATTACCGAAGGTGAGCTCTCGATTGGTGGCCGCCTAGTCAATGATGTCGCCCCGAGAGACCGTGATATTGCCATGGTCTTTCAAAGTTATGCGCTGTATCCGCACATGACAGTGTACGAAAATATGGCGTTCGGCCTCCGCATACGAAAAATGCCGTCGTCCGAAATTGATACTAGGGTCCAAGAGGCTGCCAAAACCCTCGGAATCAGCGAATACCTACAGCGCAAACCCAAAGCTCTGTCTGGAGGACAACGGCAGCGTGTCGCGATGGGCCGAGCCATTGTTCGGAATCCACAAGTCTTTCTATTCGATGAACCTCTCTCTAATCTTGACGCCCAACTCCGGCTCCAAATGCGTATCGAGATCGCCAGACTGCATCGAAGAATTGGAGCAACCACCCTGTATGTAACCCATGATCAGGTCGAAGCAATGACACTTGCCGACCGAATCGCAGTGCTAAAGGACGGTGACCTGCAACAATATGATACGCCGCTCGATATCTACCGAAAGCCCGCTAATCGCTTCGTAGCCACTTTCATTGGCAGTCCGTCCATGAACTTGCTGAAAGGCGAGATGCAGAATGGGCACTTCGTCGGTGAAGGATTCCAAGTCACTCTACCGAGCCATATCAGCGGCGATATTGCGGAAATCGGCATACGGCCCCAGGCAATGCAAATGACTGATGACGGCCCACTCATCGGGCAAGTCGACTTCGTTGAAGCGCTCGGCTCGGAGACATTTGTCCACTTTATGTGGGGCGACACAGGAATCATCGCACAAGTCCCCCCCAGCGTAACTGTTGGCGCAGGGGATACCGTCCGATTCCACGTGGACCCAGATGCCATTCACCTCTTCGACTCCAAAGGGCTAGCGCTATGACACGTTGCATTTCACCAGCTCACCCCATTCTCCAGCGCTGTGCTGTGCTGCTCATCGGATGCGCGCTCTCGATCGGCTGTGGTGAACGACGATCATCCGCTACCGCTGGCTGGGCTTCCGAGGTACCCGCAGATGCTGTCCGGTATATCGAACAAAAGCTGCTTCCTTCGAAAGAAAGCTCAGCGACAACGCCAGCCGCGAACACCCAGGTATCAGATGCCGCCACTGACAGTGCCATTTCACCGACGGATTCGAAAAAAGCAGCACAAACGCAATGGGTTTCCAAAGTAACTGAGCCCACCACCATCACCCTTTGGCACAGCTACCGCGCAGCGGAGCGTGATGCGCTCAAAGCCGTCATAAACGCATTTCATGACCTGAACACACCGATCAAAGTCAAGGTGCGAGCGGTGCCGTTCGACGCCTTTAACGACAAAATCAAAATAGTAGTCCCTGAGGGTCGTGGTCCCGACCTCTTTATCTTTGCCCATGATCTTGTCGGCGCCTGGTCTGAAATGGGCATTATTGAACCACTGTCAAATTGGACAACTGCCCAAGATGTCGAACCCTTCCTGCCTTCGACCGTTCAAGCGCTGGTCTATCGGAATGCACTTTATGGTTTGCCATTAGCATTCAAATGCGTTGCGCTGTACTACAACAAAGCGCTCATATCAGCCGCGCCGCGCACGTTCGCAGAGATGGTGGATACCGCAAAGTCACTGACGACTAGCGAGCGATTCGGTCTCGTCTACGAGGCAGCCAATCTATACTTCCATGCGCCTTGGCTACACGCATTTAGTGGTGGTGTCTTTGACGAAAAAGAGCAGCCTACCCTCAATAATGAAGCTGCTTACCAGGCAGCTGATTTGGCCGCGTCATTGGTACGAGAACACTCGATCACACCCATGAGTGTCAACACCGGTATGGTGTCAGGTTACTTCAACGACGGAAAAGCGGCGATGGTGATCAACGGCCCCTGGATGCGTGGAGAACTGGCCGACACCTTGAATTATGGTGTTGCACCACTACCGACCGTCGAGGGCAAAACGAGCCGACCCTACTTAGGGGTGGAAGCGGTCTACATGAACAAGCAGTCTCAAAAGAAACAAGCAGCAACGGAAGTCATGCGATGGCTCGTGTCCGATGCTGCGGCAAAACAACGCTTCATCCTGGGTAAACAACCCGTCGCAAATAAGGCTGTATGGACTGATTCCGACATACCACGAGACGAACAAATGGACGGCTTCTTAGCGCAAAGCAAAGTAGCAATTCCTATGCCGTCCACCCCGCGTATGCAGCAAATTTGGACGCCATATAATGGAGCGCTTCTGGCGATAATTAGTGGCGGTCGCTCGCCAAAGTCGGAGTTCAAAAGAGCGCAGCGACAAGCCGCAAAATCCATTAAGCGGTCGAAAGGCGGCTCATAGTGGGCGGTCAGGTATCAAATAAGGTGATATTTCTACCCGGCAAGCGGCGCTCATCGTTTATGGTCGCCGGATATCTCCTGATTTTGGGACTTGCAACCTGGGTTGGGACCAATGCTATCAACCGGTTTCAACGTGGCCTAGCCGAAGACCGCGTGCTCTATCGTACGCTGGGTCACGCCAGAGCTGCTGCGCGGATAATGGAAGCAGGCCATGGCCAAAGAAGCCCCCATCTAATCGGATACGGCAACGCAGTGGGCCAAAACGCCCCAGATGTGCTTCGTCATCTTGTGGTTGATATGGGCACAACTGACGACTTCGGGGTGGCGCGCCGTGCAGAGACCGTTTGGTCTCTGCACGGACACACGGGAGCCGTTGAATCCCTCGATTCACTGGTCTCTGACCGAGCCAACCACCTTGCAACACTCTTCGAAGATAAAGACAGTACGCGTGCAATACGCCTTTCAGAGCTGGTCCAGGTCAGTGTCGCTGAACCCAACTATTTACGCGTTGCGGCATATGCGCCCGTGCTGGTAGATGACAAGGTCTCAGCCTTGTCGGCGGCGCTGGTCCGAGTCGAGTCGCCGGTCACCGAAGCACCGACGGGTCTATGGCTACTAGCGCTTCTGGCGGCTCTCTTAGCCATTGGGGGCACCATCGCATTTCCGAAACGCGCACTGGTGGCAATAGTAGTATCAGCCTGCACCCTCGCCGCTGCTCTCTCCATATGGCTACCCGAACAAGTTGATGAAGAGGTCCGGCAACATCTCGTTGAGCGCGCCGAAGATCTTCTAAAAATTCAATCATATGCCGACAGCGTGGAGCCAGTAGCCCTTGTCTCTCCAATACCAGACCGAGAGCCCTGGTCCGGGGACGGTGCTCTGCGCCTAGAGCGGATACCCAGCAGCTTGCCCGCATCTGCTATCAACTCGCTCGAATCGCGAATCGGCAATGATGATGCTTCAGTGCACCTCCATCCGGATATCAGCACCCAGATTACCGGCGCACCTTCCGTGGACTTTACACTCTGGATCATCGCTACCACAGCGCTTTTACTATTCATATCCGGGCCCGTCTCAAAGCTGCTCCAAGGCATCTACGAGGCCCCTGGAACCTACGGGTATACTGGGCCAGCAGTGATTGGACTTATCGTCCTCGTTATCTTCCCATTTGTTACCGGGATAGGCTTATCATTCTATCGCTACCACCTTGAAGGTAATGCGTATGACTTTATCGGGTTTGGAAACTTCGCCGAGATCATGGCGCCTGAAGAAACCTCTGATATCAACTTCTGGCGTACACTCGGTGTTACCGTCCTCTGGACTACTTCGAATGTATTTCTGCACGTAGCAATCGGACTTGCATTAGCACTGATACTGAACCGGCCTAACCTAGCGGGTCGAAAGTTCTACCGAACACTGCTCATTCTGCCATGGGCCGTACCCAATTATATTACCGCGCTGATGTGGAGGTCGATGTTTATCGGTCGAGACGGCCCCATCAATAGCTTGTTCGGCTCGTTTGGCGTGGAACCCATATCGTGGTTCGATGACAACTTCTGGACCAATTTCATACCGAATCTAGTGGCGAATACGTGGCTCGGCTTTCCCTTTATGATGGTGGTATGTCTCGGCGCACTGCAATCCATTCCGTCGGGATTGTATGAAGCCGCCGAGCTGGATGGAGCATCAAAATGGCAACGCCTGAAGATGATCACAATCCCCCTTTTGAAGCCGGCGCTACTCCCAGCAGTGATACTAGGCACGATCTGGACATTCAATATGTTCAACATCATCTACCTCGTCAGTATGGGAGGGGGCGGAACAGAGATATTGATCACAGAAGCCTACCGCGCATTCCATGAGCAACATCGACATGGCTACGCCGCGGCATACGCCGTACTTATTTTCTGTATGCTGCTGAGCTACACGTTTGTCACCAACCGAATCACAAAAGCTGCTGAAGGAGCGATGGAATGACTGCATCAAGCCCGAAAAATGGGGCAAGGGGTAGGCGTCTCGGCGATGCTTGGCCGCACTTTGTGCTTATCCCCCTTACAGCGCTGGTGCTAATCCCTGTCTTGCTAGTGGTGAGAAAAGCACTTGCTCCGGGTCAAGGATTCCTCACCTCATTGAATCCGTTCGACCAGAGCTGGACGTTGGACCATTTCTACGCCGTTTTTGGTAACACTGACGATGAGGGTGTTTGGCTCTTTGGGCCGCAGCTTTGGAACTCACTCGTAGTGAGCGCTGCAACCACATTTGTGGGCGTCTTCTTAGCGACTACTGCAGCCTATGCATTCTCACGGTTCCGGTTCTATGGACGCCGAACGGGTATGAATCTTTTTTTGGTGACTCAGATGTTCCCGGGGGTCTTAATGCTCATACCGCTGTTCATCTTGCTCGGACATCTCAACTTACTGGACAGTCTAGTGGGACTCACTCTGGTCTACTCAACTACCGCTATCCCATTCTGTGTATGGATGCTGAAGGGGTACTTCGACACCATCCCTAAAGAATTGGAAGAGTCCGCTATTATGGATGGAGCAAGCAGACTAACGGTTTTTGTCCGGATCATTCTTCCCCTGGCAGCACCCGCGATTGCAGTCACAGCGCTCTTTAGTTTTATGACGGCTTGGAATGAGTTCGTACTCGCATTTACCTTCAATAATGACCCCAAAATGTTCACTCTTCCAGTCACGATCCAGCGATATGCAGACCCGAAATCGACGTACTGGGGGTCATTTGCTGCAGCATCTATCATCGTCTCAATGCCCGTGATGGCATTATTTTACAAGCTCCAAAAATACATCGTTTCCGGTCTCACCGCCGGCGCAGTCAAAGGGTAGACCGGACGACGTATCCGAAAAATTTGTATGCTCAGAAGGCATCGCCACCGAACTGATGCAAGGAGAAACACCAAGCGATGAAAAACGCAGAGCAACTTTCAATACACATCGTACTGATCGGCTCAATTGCGCTCATGATTGGTTGCGAACCCACGAAGCTATTGCCTGATGAACAAGCGGACACGTCAGAACCAATCTCAGCAAACGACGATAGCGGCGCGAGTGATTATACCGACACAACCGACGGCATGGATGCCAACGACTCGGTAGACGGCGACGATACTAACGATGGTATGGACGCTGTAGATGGCGTAGATGGACTCGATGCCGTATCCGTCAGCGATACCGTCGCTACGCTCACGTTCCTCGTGGATGATTCAGCGAATAAGACCTATACCGCTGAGGATGGCCTTGCATGGAAGGGCAGCTTCAGCTTCGACGAAGACGACAATATCGTAACATTCGATGGCGCCTGGAGTGGCCCATTCGTACCGCTCTGGGATGATGGACCAAGAAGTGATGGTGGGCACGAACCCGAAGACCAAATCGCCGGGGACTCCGTATGGTCGGTCGCGGTCAATGTTGGCAGTCCATTGTCAGATACTGTTTTCGAATATGGAGCCATCCGAAATTCCATCGATGGGTCAGACGGTGAATGGATTTGGGCAACCGACAACGGAACATTTACCGTTCCAGCGTATTCAGAAGAAACCATCGCAGTACAGGGTCTAACGATAGAGGCACACGGCTGGATTGATGCTCGGATTAGCATTGATACGTCCGAAATCGACCCCTCCTTTATGTTGGAACCACCACAATTTGTTGAAGTCAAAAGCTCGGCATGGGGGTGGAGCGAACAACCCATGACCGACGATGGCTCTATGGACGCCATTCCTAACGACGGGATTTACTCTGTCACACTAGGAACCATCACCGGCCCAGACACAGAACTCCCCAACAATGGACTTCTCAATCCGGGGGCACTGCCGGAGTTCGTTTTCGTACTCGATGATATTGAATACAAAGTGCTTGGTGTCCCTCCTGCAGAGGAGGGGGGTGCGCGATGCGAGGTTAGGCTCGCCGGTGAATGGATCGAGCTCGACGTCCAAAACCAACCCGATGGAGACCAAAATACCTACGTAGTCATACCCTGGGCTCCGCTTGAGGAAACCATGGGTGTCAACTTCGTTCTTGATGACTCCGCGAACCAAACATACGACATATCGGATGGCCTCGCAGTGAAGGGCAGCTTCAGCTACGCATCCAACACCCGTTCAATGACATACGATGCGGACTGGAATGGCCCCTTTGCTCCTCTTCATGACGACGGCCCGTGGACGGAGGGTGGCCATGAACCTATAGGAGCGACGGCTAATGACCATATTTGGGGACTGACGGCATGGATACCGTCCGAAAGTACCGACATCTACGAATATGGCATGGTGCGAGATTATGCAGATGGAAGTAGCGGCGAGTGGATATGGACCGGAGACAATGGAACCTTCACCGTCGGACCAGGTGCGACAATGGTTGATCCGCCAGGGTTGACCCTGGAACCACATGGCACCATCAACCTCCGACTTGAGCTTGATACGAACGCACTAGATGACCCGTTCGCTGAAGTCACCTTGTCTCAAATTCAAGTCAAGGGAAGTGCTTGGGGTTGGAGTCTCATCACACTCGCCGATGACGGACTAAACGGTGATCTCACCGCAGGCGATGGGGTGTATACTTTTGTGCTATCGCTGTACGCAGGCAAACATGACGGACTCCTGGCTGCTGGAGATGTCGCGGAATTCGTCTTCGTCATCAACGACGAAGAATACAAGGTTGGCGACACCAAACTGACTGGCGGGCTTAGTGCCTGGTCCGATGCTAACTCAACGGGCAGCGATACGTGCGTTACCAAGACGGCCGCATGTGAGCCTAAATCGATTTACACAGCAGCACAGCAAAACAATAACCCAGCTGTATCCATCTGACGTCATTTCACGGTCGGATACGCGCACCTGACTCCGATAACCCGAAAGCGACTCAAGCGACGCTGCGCTGAGTTCGCAAAATGCCACGCTCGCTGGCGAACGCGGACAATGATTCCCGAAGGATCCGGCGCCCTCGATGCAGTCGGGACATGACAGTACCAACCGGGGTCCCCATCTGCGCAGCCACTTCACGGTAGGACAGACCCGCCAAATCCGAAAGGATGACTGCCTCTCTGAATTCTGTAGGAACCTCAGCCAATGCCCGAGTCACATCATCCGATAGTCCGAGGACCACCAGGGTACGCTCTGGATTTGAATATCGATCGATCGACTCACGACAAACTAGCGAATGGTCCAAGGATCCGTTTTCTTGCCGAGACAGGATATCCCGTTCCTTCACCCGCCGCCGGTACCGATTAATGAAGGTATTTGTCTGTATGCGAAGCAACCATGCACGACAATTTGTGCCCGGCTGAAATTGATGAAATGACCGAAACGCCTTGAGGTAGCTCTCCTGAACCAAGTCCTCGGCATCTCGCTCATTACGGGTCAATCGTAATGCTGCATTGTACATGTCATCGAGATGCACGATCGCGAGGCTTTCAAAGCGTTGCTTTTGCTCACGTGTCCGTCTGATGTCACTCATGGATCAACCTCCTCTGGCGCGATGGCCAACGATTCAAGCGCGCTGTGACCAACGGCCAAGTAATTACACCCAGTGGGCACACTGCGCTGCTCTCCAAAAGTCGTGCCGACTGTTAAAACGGGACCATGCGAACTGATGGCCGCTAATGTATTTGCGCATTGGTGTACCGTCTTACTCGCCACTGTGTGCGATGAGACACAATGCGTTGATGTATCCAGGTCATATCGCCCGATGGTCATGCTGAGCTGCAACGCACGACATCGCAATTCGATCTATGGGACGCTAAAGTCCCTAAACGTATGCATAATTTTGTGCTTTATTAAGGTCTTTGACAGCAGATTAAGCCCCCGACTTGACGACATCTGATGGACGGACGTTGGAGCGAAGGGGCAAGGTGCGTTATCGTGTGCAACACGCAGCGTTGTCGTCACACCAGTTCGAAGATCCGTGAACCTGGATCGTGACGGCTAGATCGCGCGGTGGAGGGCGTTTGTCGGTGTTAAAACTTCATATCCAGGACGATGAAGGCAACTCAACCATCGTCCCATTGGTGCGCAACGAAGTCACCATCGGCCGACAAGAAGGGAACACCATTCGTCTGACCGATCGAAACGTATCCCGTCGCCATGGGCGATTGCGCCAGGCATCAGACGGAGGCATGGTCTTCGAAGAAGTCGCCGCCCGGTTTGGTACTCGCGTCAATGGTTCAGTCATCCAGGGGCAAACCAGAATTACCCCGGGTGATGTCATCGAAATAGGGGATTATCGCCTCGCTCTTACCGTACAAGCAGCGGCAGCGGCAGCGGCTGCATCCAGAGCAGACACCGTCATTGACCCGCCCGCACCCATCGATATCCATCGAACCGGCTCACCTGCAGACGGCGTCACATCGGTGATTAAGGTAGGTGATATCAATGAAATTCTGGATGATGACAACGCCCGAGAAATACCGAAGCAAGCGCAAGCTCGGCTGGTCATCTTATCGGACAATGTTCGGCAGCGAGAAATAAGGATCACTCAAACACCGACAGTTATTGGCCGCACGGACGATAACAATGTGCAGATAGACCACAGGTCCATTTCGAGAAACCACGCCAAGATCGTCTGGTCTGACGGGACCTACACGGTCCGCGACCTGGACAGTGCGAACGGTATCCGGGTGAATGGAGACTTTTACAAGCGTTCTGATCTCCACAGCGGTGATGAACTAGAGCTGGGTCATGTCGTTCTAAAATTCCTCGAAGCTAGCGATAGATCATTCCCATCTCCGGCCGATATTCCCGTCGCTGCCGAAGCCCCATCCAATCTGGGCCGATTTGCACTCGCAGGATTGCTCGCGGTTGGAGTCGTAATCGTCGGAGCCTGGTTTTCCTACTTCTCTCAACCCACCCCAACATCTACGCGGCTGAAAAATATTCAGACATCACCAGTGACCGTATCCGAGTCGACGTCATCTGCTCCAAACAAGCGAGGTGAAATAAACACACCGAAAACTAAGCAGCCGGGGACCAGCAACACTGGTCCGGTGACATTAGCTGCAGCAGACTCTAATCCATCGCGTAACGATCCACAGGCCAAAGCCGCTGAGCCATCAGGCAACGACCAAACCGAACGTCAAGCTCCTGAAGGATCAGCAGCTTTAGATAGAGAGCCGGATTCCACAGGAACTAAGGAACTGGAAGCGGACGAAACGAAAATCGTTGAGCCTACGACCGAGCAGCTACTCGCAGCAGCTAAAATAGATGTTGAAGCAGCGCGCTATGCCGCAGCACGCGCGAAGATTGGCGCAGCGCTGAAGGTCAATCCGCAAGTGGACGGAGTGGACGCACTTCTAAACCGAATCGCTGTTGAAGAGGCGGCGGACCAAGCATTAGCGTCTGCGAAACTGGCACTAAAAAAACGGAATTGGAAACGAGCCTATAGCGAAGCCAAAGATGGACTGAAGCTAGCGCCCGCAAAAGCGACCGCATCGGAACTTAAGTCCGTCAAATTGAAAGCGACGCAAGTGATCGTTGCAAATGCCCTTACTCGAGCTGAACGGGCCTTCAAGAACAAACGATACGCTTCCGCTACGACTGCCTATCGCGAGGCATTGGAATACGACAAACGCAGCTCACAGGCCCGAGCAGGCCTGCGAAAGGCGAAGAAAAAAGTTGCCGAAAGCAAAGACAATGGTCGGAAAGGTAATAAGCCGACAGCGGATTCCAAAAAGCTCAGTCGTGAGAGCAAACTGGAGCAAGCCAAAGCGTTCTATGAGCAAGCGAGAGCAGCGAAACGATCAGGACGCCTCAGTGAAGCTACCGCCCTTTACAAAAAATGTTTATCAACTCACGGCGGCATGGCCAGTTGCCGTTCTGAGTTGGCAATAGTGCTCATGGCCCAGGGTAAGAAATGCACTGCTCTGCGTCATATGCGTAGTTATGTGAAACTTCGGCCAGGCGGGTCTAAGTCTGCTCAATTCCGACGACTGATTGAGCAATTCGAACCGCAGTGTCAGTAAGCGTAGCGATTTACGCCCCGCGGTAAATGGTCATGTACCTAGCCCATATCTGATCTTCGAGAAGTTAGACTTGACCGGAAAGAGCCAAGTCCGACAAGGTGGCGGCGTGCGTTCGACATGTCCCAATCCGATAACTCCACTCCGATATGCTGCCCTCAAGCTCGTCATATGCACGGTGCTGTTGGGAACCTCGGGATGCTCGGGACAACTAGAGCGGGGAGCCGACCTCGCTATCAATGTCGTGCCCGAGGCGATCTTTTTCGACAATGTAGCGGTCGGAACCGTGGTTCAAGGCACGGCCACCATCGAGCATACCGGACCAAGCGGCACTCTACAGCTGGGGCAGCCCTCGCTCGTCGGGAGCGGAGAGTTTAGGATACTTGGCCTTTCACAGACTGCGTTGTTACCGGGTGAGACGTCAATCCTGCGTGTCGAGTACTCTCCTACAGACCAAGCTTCCGATAGTGGTGCCGTAGCGCTTCCTCATAATATCCCCAATACTGCACCGTATGTGATCTCACTGGTGGCAACTCCGCAACGGCCAGTCATTGAAGCGACCCCATATCGACTCGACTTTGACGGAGTGGAAGCAGAAACCACCAAAACCTTGCCTCTGACGCTGCGAAACACCGGCACATACCCCGCAGACATCGACCGGCTCGGACTCGACCTCTTTGGCGGTGCACCATTCACCCTTCCTGATGGTTTGGAGTTTCCGATGCGGGTTGATGTAGGTGAGTCACTGGACGTGAATATCACCTTTTCTCCCATAAACACTGGTGATGACACAGCGTACGAGGCACAGCTCCGAGTCGACTCTCCACAACTGGCAATCGATGGACGCGTCATCCCCATTACGGGGGTATCACGCCACCAAATGATGGGTATCAATCCAGGTATCGTCACCTTTGGATGGGTAACCATGGGAACACAGGCGCTACGTGACGTCGTGATTCGTAACGAAGGGCTACAGTCACTTGAGATCTCCTCCATCAAGTTGGTGGATACTGCGGCAACAGTCGGGGCACTGGGACTCCCCGAATCACCATTTGTGCTCGCGCCACTACAGAGCCGCACGATAACCATCACCTTTAAGCCTCTCGAGGCGAACGAAGATGAAAAATTAGGGTCCCTCGTTATCGACTCCAATGATTACGTAGTTCCAACAAGGCAAGTGCAAATTACAGGGCGTGGAGCACGCCCAGCCATCAGCTTCATTCCAGAATCACCGGTCGACTTTGGAATTGTTGCGGTACAGCACCGACATGTTCGACCGCTACAAATCGTTAATCTGGGCGATATTCCACTTCTGATAGACGAACTCCAGATAACAGAAGGACAAGACCTTGGGTTTGAAGTGATCGCCCTCCCCACGCTGCCACTACTTCTAGCTCCGAATGGAAGCGCGCTGGTGCAGCTGGGGTATACCAACCCGGGAAATATGGATGGCTTAACCTGGGGCCGCCTGAGCGTGAGCTCCAACGACCCGGTATCGCCCGATGCAGGAGTGGATCTCCGAGCGAGAAACACTGGTTTTCCAGGTTGCGAGCCACGTTTTGACCCCCCGCTAGTGCATTTTGGCACATTGGCGAGCGGCTCCCAGACCACACGGGAGCTACGCGTCAGAAATGATGGTTCTATGCCCTGTATCTACAAGAATGCGAGTATAGTGGATTGCACAGCTCAGACCGGACTGTGCCAAACACAACCGGGAGTAAGTGATTCCTTTTTTGTACAGTCGCCCACGCCGGCGGAAAACTCAGTGATCCTTTGGGACCAACCGCTATCACTTCAAATCAAATACAAGCCAGCCCTAGAAACGTCATCTGACGGCGCGATACCGGTCATTACCTTACAGAATGGCACGAACGGTTCGTTGCTCCAGTACTCCTCTGCTGCAGGGGGTATTACACCAGTTTTGCGAGGCGATGTTGGTACGGCAGGAGTCCGCGTCAACCCCAATAGCGTTACATGGCCTCTCACAACCGTCGGCTGTGTCGGAACAAGTCGAGAAATAGAAGTCACACGAGTAGGACCGCAACCGATCGATCTGAAAAGTATCGACACCACACTTTGCGGCGACCATTTCACATTTGAATCGCTGCCCGATGTACCTGTTCCTCTGTACGTGGATGCCGGAGATGCCGTATCTGTATTTGTACAGTTCACCCCGACACAACCCGGACTGCACCAATGTGTCATCCCGTTCGAACCCTCGGAACCAAATGCAGGTGTCGGAACCCTGGAACTCACAGGCGTTGCGGCAGAGTCGCCACAGCGCATCGATGTCTTTGAGCAAGTCGATGACGTGGACGTCGACATTCTCTTCGTTGTCGACAACTCCGGGTCCATGGGTGATGAACAGGCAACACTCTCGGCCGGTTTCGATGGCTTTATCGCACAGGCACAAGTTTGGAATGTAAAGTACCAAATCGGGGTAGTAAGCACCGACCTGAACGATGAAGGACGACTTCTTGGCGCCATGCCATGGGTCGATAACGCTTCAACCAGCGTCTTTGCTGACTCTGTCCTTCTAGGTACCGAAGGTAGCGGTGATGAACGCGGACTGCAGACTGCCTGGCTAGCGCTACAGCCCGATATGCTGGTCGATTATGGAATCCCGTGTATCAACAATGCCGAATGCAATGCCCAATTCGCGAATAGCCAATGCGTCAAAGGCATCTGTGGTGGACCAAATCGAGGATTCGTTCGGGAAGAAGCATTGCTCGCCATCATTTGGGTGAGTGATGAGCAAGATCACGCTTGCATGACCCCAGTGATTGATTTCGTGGATTACTTCAAAACCCTCAAGGGAAACAACGTAAAAGGGTACGCAATCGTCGGGAACCCAAAGAGCCCGGCGGACCCAATCGGTGGATGTGGAGGCGGTGGTAACGCATGCGACCCTTGTGACGAATGTTCTTTCGGCGGAAATCCTTTCGGAGGACCGGGGCAAGGTGCGGAAGCTGGGACACGATATGCTGAAGCCGCTGATGCCCTCGGGGGCTTCTGGTCCAGCATCTGTGACTTCGGCGCAGAGGGAGTCGATCAGCCGTCACTTCTAGAAGAAATAGGTAAGGACGCGTTCAAGCCACTCGACACTTTCGAGTTATCTGAGCCAGCAGTCCCGGATTCTGTTCAGGTATTCGTTGACGACGACAGCTGCGACGACTTTATCTACGACCCAGCCTCAAATACGATCGCGTTTCCCAACCTAGAATCACACTGTTTCCCAGGACCAAACGCGCTTATTGAAGTCATCTATGATGCGCCATGCGCTCTATAGTGTGAGAAAAACAAACGATGGACACACCTGGATAAACACCCCTTCGATCGAAAGCTGGGGATAAATTTTTTGTAGACCTTGCTCGGGTGGACTATCCTCCTGGAGGACGTCCTTGTGAGACGTGGCCGCACCGGTGTGCTTAGGACTTGCAGTGGATTTTGGCCACTGAGCGCACCATGATGGGGCTGCGACGATGCGTGTACAGCGCTCGACGGAGGCACAAATGAAGAAAAGAACGACAACCACGACCTCAACGCGTATCAATGTTCGGAAAGCTATCGAGCAGAATAAGAGTCTATCGCATGAGGAAGAAAGACTGCTCCGAATGCGTGCAGGCGTCAGCTACGACGGCACCCTAGAAATGAAGGGCCAGCAGTTCGATCACACGCGAGCACTGCTTGCGATGATCGAGAAGGAAGCACTGCAAGTCACAGGTCAGTCCCAAACGGCCAGTCAGCCTGCAGTCGGCGAAGAGGCAGCAAAAGCAGCTATCATCGCATTGCTTCGAGACTCCGAGTAACACGAGCGATATCCGGAGAACTTCACCGCCCAGAGTCTATGGAATGCGGTAGGTTTTCACCCGCACGCGACCGATCCAGCTAGGGGCATTTGCTACAAATTCCTCTAGGGTCGGCTCCCGCCCCAGCTGTTCGGCTATTTTCATCCGGATACGCTGCACTACTTTTTTCCCGCTGTGTTCCACACCGTCCACTGCATACGTACGGTCCGTGATAATCCACCGCTCTTGGCGCCTAAGAAGCCAATAACGAATCGCAAGCTTACGCCCCTGCCGAATTGTGCGTTGCTCTACCAGCGCTCGTTCAGGGGAGAGCAACTCCTCACTCACAGTCCATTGGCTATTTTTCAAGTCTGGCGCGCCGCGAGTGCGCTCCCAGCCCAGCCGAAATTGCGGTTTCCAAAACGATACAAATGCATTTTTTGCGTCAGTGCTCGCACTCTCCCACAGGTCTGGCAATAGAGTGCGCCCCTTATATTTGTAAGCAAAAAGGCGATGGGCTCCAGCCCAGTCGCCCGCCTGCGCTCTCTGATCGAGCTGCACGATGACTGTGGACGGGCTGTGCGCCATCGCTTCCGGCTTCTCCATCAGAGCGGTAGACCATATGAAGGGGATTAGTACGACGAACGCAACCATGATTGCGACGACGCGCAGCACATAATGTTGCTTTCGGGTCAAGGCTCCGCCAGGACTTCGAATACGAACATCTCGGAGTCTTCAGGCACGCGCGCTACCTCACCGTCATTGTCCCGGGCCGCTACTTCATACTCGATTCGGCTGCCTATCGGATGACCGGGGATCTCTCCCTGAAAGACGGTGTCGTTTAATGACACCATCGGCACGCCAAAAAACTCACTCCCGTTCACGCGATAAATCAGCGCCGCCTGCAGTATCCTCGCGTCATCCGTTATCGTCGCAGTCACGACGTATGGCCCCACAGTACTGAAGGTATTATCCAATTCTGTCACATTGATTATTTCCGGATATGCACTCTCTGCGCAGCCAAGAAGGAGCAGCAGAGGCATACACAAAAGGCTCATACGACACACTAGTGACCGGGTGTTCATACCGGGAATTTAGACTGTCACTGCAAGAATTACGAGCGTCAACTGAAGGATCCATTGGCTTTCGTAAGGATGTCTGGGCTGTTCTGGAAATTTACGGCACACTGGAGGCTCATAAAGCGGTTGAAGCCCGATTGCACGGCAAACCTGTTTGACTGTCATGGAGTGAGCCCCGATGATTGGGAGTATGCAAGACGCTAACGTCAGAGCCATTTGGCGAAACCTGACACCGCTCATTCTACTGCTCTTATGCAGCAGCGGATGCCCGTTCGTTGAACAGGATGATACCGCCTTCATTCGATCGTGTAGCTATGATGGTGACTGCAACTGGGACGAATACTGTGGTGCATCCGGTGTTTGCACACTCATCGACGGATGCCGCGGCGATGTGGATTGCCCAGTAAATTTTTATTGTGATATCGACCGCCGATGCATCGAATACAGCGAATGCACATTTGATTATGACTGCCCCGCTGGCCTCGTATGTAATCCGGTCGGCCTATGTGAACTCCCCGTTGGATGCCTATCAAACTTTGATTGTGCTCCTGGATTTTTCTGTGCAACTGACAGCATCTGCTACCAATTCGCCGCTTGCCAAGAACATCGGGACTGCTCAAATGGCTACAGTTGTAATGAAAACAACCTCTGTGAATTCGTGGACACGTGTGAGCTGCTAGCAGATTGTCCCGTCGGTCACTATTGCGGGGCGGGGTTCTGCTACCTAAGCGTTGCTTGCGACACGGACGTGCAATGCGCCCCTGGAACCTTTTGTAATGGCCTAGGCGCCTGTGAGAACACCACCCTATGTACAAACGCGCTAGACTGCTTCCAAGGGCAGTACTGCGATGGGCAGGTCTGCCGGGATGGTATCTGCGAAACGGACCTGGACTGCGCCTCTGGCTTTCGTTGCGACGCGACCATCCAATCATGCTCACCCTTCTAACGCGGTCATATTCCAGCCTTCGTCAGCGGTTTATACCAAGTGAATCTTGGAACAACGATCAACGCATTCATCGCCCCTATCGTGCGTTATGTACATAGCTCGTGTCCTATGTCTGCTATCCTGGCTCTGTGGTTGTGCAGAAACGCCACCGGATGACGTACTCGACTACGCCTCATGCCTCCTGATGAATCCGCTACCTATTGAAGCCACGGGAAACGACGACCCGCACCTCGGCCTCAAGTCCATTTACGCCTGTAATTGTACTGAAGAAGAACTAATAGAAGCACCCGTACACCATTATCCAGACGGAGCACTCATCATCAAAGTCTCTAGCCGCGAGACGCAAGACTTCCCCTGGCTGTTGGCTACGATGCGCAAGCGTGAAGGTTCATGGGAATGGGCAGAATACACACGCAACTTTGCTGACGAAGCATTTGCCCGAATCCCAGGTGGAAGCCAAATATGCACCGACTGCCATAGTCAAGTGTCAGGAGTCGACTGGGTGTTTACGGTGTACCAACCAGGGGACCCGGGAGGTAACGAATGACGCTGATAAAATATTATCTGGCGTTGTTGATATGCGTTCTCGGGGTAACCACTGCTTCAGCCGATAACCTCCCCTCTAGCGAAGACCAAAAACCGCTATGGGAATTCGCCGTCAAGGGTGGCACAAGTATTGTGCTCAATGGCCAGTCAAATGCGCTAGCGCATCGTATCAGATACACGATACGAGCAGAGCTTGCTTATCAGCTGATCGACCGCCTGCAGCTGGGTGCCGAGGTCATCTTGCCTGCCACCTTTGAAAAAAACTACCGAATGATAGGGGTATTAGTGAACGCTAAGGTCGCCGTATATGAGGGCACAGCATATCGATTGAAAATCGCCGGAGGATTTGGCCTAGGAACTGGACCCAAAATACTGTCCACCGAACTAGATACCTCAGAGCCAATCCGACTTTGGTATCACGTGGTAACTCAACATCGTTGGGTAGTCGTCCGGAAATTACTGCACATCGGATTAGACCTGAGCTTTGAAAACCTCTCGGTAGTCAGCGGCAACCTGGTGTTTCAATTCCACTTTTAGGCATCTAAATCCCTAATTTTGCATTCTCGCGCCTAGCTTGACACTCCGCCGCACGATAAATACGATCCGGTGGCTCGAATTTATCAGGAATTTCGCACGCTTCCAGGAGCATACCTCATGGGACTCGCAGGACACCGGCGCTGGATGTCGGTTCACATATCCCCCATCACGTTGGCGGGACTCGTTTGTATCTGTGCCCTCACACTGCCATCGCTTGCCTCGGCTCAAGACGAGTTCGAAACGACAGAGCTACGTAGCGCTGAGGAGTACCAACAGATTATTTCGTCCGTTGAAACCATGGTAGGTAATGGGCAGCATTACGAAGCATTGTTAGCAGTGATCGACATTCTGGAAACCGGTGACTCTAACGAACCGTACTACCAAGACGCTGAGTTTTTAGCAGGCGTGGTCCTCTTTCACCTGAAGTTGTACCAGTCAAGCTGGACTTACTTTGAAAAGGTGCTGGATGCGGAGCCCCGCTCGGTTCGGTATGCGGATACGCTGCCCTGGCTAGTCGCCCTGCATCAACAAATACCCGGTGAGTCCGCGACGCTAGAGCGAATGGCGGAATATGACCAATCCACCTACCCAACCGAGATGCGAAACGAGATCTACTTCTATGTGGGGCAGTTCCACTACTACCAAGACACGCTGAAAAGTGCCCTACGTAGCCTTGCGAACGTCGATAATACATCAGTCGATTACTACCTTCGAGCACGATATCTAGAGGGTGTCGTGCACGTGCGTAAAAACAATGCGAAAGCCGCAGCTAATTCCTTCCGGTCCATTCTTCGTTACGAAAGAGAGAAAGGTCTAACGACTCCAACAGAAGAAAAGATCCACCGCATGGGCATGCTCGCTCTTGCGCGTATTTTTTATACGCTAGGTCAGTACAAACAAGACAGCTACACCACTTCTATACGCTACTACAGTGAGATTCCTGAGTATTCGGTAGACTGGTTAGACAGCCTACTGGAAGTCAGCTGGGCGTACTTTCAAACCGAGAACTACGGCCGGGCACTCGGAAATCTTCATACGCTGAACTCTCCGTATTTTGAGGATGAATATTTTCCCGAAGCGCGTGTGCTGGAAGCCGTGATTCTGTATACGAACTGCCACTTTGACTCAGCGCTCACGTCGATCAAGGCGTTCATCAAGAGTTACCTACCGTTGTTCAAGGAACTAGATAACCAGCTGAAAGTGCCTCGAGATTCCAACCAGTTCTATGGATGGCTAGCCCGCTTGTCGCGAGGAAATACGGACATGTCGAAGCGCCTACGCCGAATCTTCAACGCCGCGCTCACTGACCGAAAACTCAACCGATCGTTTAGGTTCATACTCGCGCTCAGCAAGGAAATAGATAACCTTAAGAAACTGTCCCAGAACGCGCCAATGACGGAGTTTGCCGCGACGCTAATAAACGAATTGGACGCTTTCCGAGCCCTTCAAATCGGGGAAACCGGCTCACTTGCTCGCAGTCGTCTTGAAAACGTGCGGAAAGATCTTCGCCGACTACTCGCGGACTCATTGAAAGTGAGATACGAGACCCTGAAAAAACAGAAGAAGGCGATTGAGTCTGATAGCGACGCGGAAGAAAAAGCCGCGGGCGGTAACGACAACTACAAAATCGACGAAGAGCACCAATATTGGCCCTTCCGGAAAGAATATTGGAAGGATGAATTAGACTCATACACCGTTGGAATCCGTTCAAAGTGTCCGGCGAACAAAGCCCCAGCTCGCTAACGCTGCGGAGGACAATTCACATTGAGCGTAAGTGGCGATGAGCCGGTTCGTGCTGTAAGACCAAAGCATGTGTCCATCGCAGGGGGTGTCATGCCGACGGACGGTAGGAGTAAATCAATGCAACTTGGATTGGCGAATCAGGGTCTACCTTGGTCAAAGCGCATCTTGATACGAACCGTAACGCCTCTGGCGTTGACCTGTGCACTCGCACTGCCGGCCACAGCACAGCAAAAATCAAATACGAGGGACGATGCAGAAAAAAAGGTTCCAGGCGTTCAGGCAGTTGATCCTCAAGCATTAGACCGACCGAAACTGCAGCAACGGAAGGGACCCGGATTCAACTTCGATGCACGACGCAATGAACGAAAAGCGCTAGCCGACGAAAAGCGAGAAGAGGCGATACAAACACTTCTCGACATTCTCGATATTGAAGACCCCAATGGACCAAGTTACCCAGAGGCACTGGTCCGACTCGCAGATCAATACTGGCAAAAAAGCGAAGACTATGGCGACAAAGCACAGTCAGAAGCCGTACTGCGCTGTATTTACGACGCTGAAGAAAATAAGAACGCGCAAGCGCTCGCCCGGTGCCGCTCACAGCAGCAAGGGTTTTTAGCACAACAGCAGCAATGGCGTCGGCAAACCATCATCACATACCAACAAATCGAAAAAGACCACCCAAGCTTTAAAGACCTAGACCAAGTGCTCTACTCGCTTGGCTATCATATGAGCCTGATGGGCGAGCATGATGAAGGGTATGCATACTACGCCAAGCTAGTACTACAGAGACCTACAAGTCCACTAATCCCAGATACATACCTCAATATTGGTGATTACTTCTTTGGCTACAAAAACGACTTCCAACAAGCACTAGCTTTCTACGACAAAGTACGGCAATTCGGGGAGACCCGAGTCCTGGGTTACGCGATCTACAAGTCAGGCTGGTGCTGGTTCAATCTCGGTGACAAAGCCAAGGCAATGAATTTCTTCTATGAAACTATCAAATGGACGATTGCAGCCGAGAAAAAAGGGAGCCGCGTAGCGCTCGACCTCCGCTCTGAAGCCCAGGTAGATATGGTACGGGCGTACTCCTTTATCGGTGCGCCGGGTAAAGCACTGAAGTTTTTCAAAAAAGTCGCGCCCGAGATGGCTCTCAAGCTGTGCGAAAAGCTAGCCATTATCTACACCAGTGATTCTAATTACACTGCATCGAACAAGGTCTACCGCACTCTTATCGCGGAAGTGGGAGACAACTATCGGGTGCTGCAGTACCAACGCGAAATCGTCTACAACACATTCAAAGGCGGAGACAAACAGCGAACTCGCGGCGAAGTTGAAATGATGACGGTCGCTCTTGAGAATTACCTCGACAAGCTCCCAAAGAAGGTCAAATCCACTGAGCTCCAAGAGCTGGATACTCTCCTGCAGGTGATCGGAACGGAGTTCCACCGAGAAGCCGAGAAAACGCTCGAGAAGACGACACAAATGCAGGCGCTCTACGTGTATGAGCAGTATCTCCGCTGGTTCCCCAGCGCTAAGGGGTACTACACGATGGCATTCAATGTCGCGATTCTCGCCTACCAAATGGGAGAGTTCGGTCGAGCTGCTCCACTCTTCGAAAAAGTAGTAGAGCTGAAGCCTAAAGACGGCAAGTACCTCTTACCCGCCGCGCAAACCGCAATGCTTTGTTATTACAAAACGGTAGACCTGGCAAAGCTTACCGATGCAACCGACGGCGGTCGAGCCGACCAGGAAGACCTGCAAGCGCTTCCGATCGAAGGCAACCTTGCAAAGATGCTCAACGCCGCAGAGCGCTATATCAAGCTTGTGAGACCCGACGATCCTGCGGCGGTGGAAGAGGTCGGCGAAGCAGTATGGGCAGCGGGCCGGATATACTTCTTGAAGAATAGATTCGATACGGCTGCCCCGTATTTTGAACAGCTTTACAAGGATTACCGGGACCACGATGCGACTCCGGATGCGTGCATGTTGCTGCTGACAGTGCACAACCTTGGACGCAATATCGATAAGCTCTTCACATGGGCCGGAACCTTCGAGGGGGACAGCGACATGCTACGTCGCAGTCCGAAACTGCGCACCGAGGTAGGTCGCATCATTAAGAAGAAGGACTTCCTACTATGCGCGAAGCTCGAGGGAGAACAGAAGCCCAAAGACGCTGGGGACTGCTACCTCGCTTACTTCCGTAAGTTCCGTGATGCAGACGACCGGGTCACTGCTCTCAAAAACTCCGCCATCATGTATTTGGAAGCAAAACAAATCGAGCGGGCGCTCGTCGCTTCCGAAGAACTCTATAATTGCTGTTCGGAGCACCCGGAAGGGCCACAAGCTTTGTACAATATTGGCCAGATTTACCGTGCTATCGCCGTATACTCGGAATCCGCTCATTACTTCGAGCTCTATGCAAAGCAACATCCGAAGCACAATGAAAAGCTCATGCGTCGAGCCCTCGCGAGGGCGGCGATCTTTCGTAAAGCGTTAGGCGAGTACAATCGGGCCGCCGACAATTATGTCAACTACTACAACCGCTTCAAAAAAGATCCCGATGCCGGTGACGTATTCTTTGAAATCGGCCTGATCTTCGAGTCGCAGCAAAACTGGAAGGGTGTGATTCGCCACTTCAAGAAGTATCTCCGAACCTACGGAAAAGAGACCAGTAAGTCGAACATCCTGGTGGCACATGCAAAGACCGGGATCGCGTACTGGAATATGAAAAAGAAATGGAAAAATCGGAAGAAAGCATTAGCGGAATTTGCCATCGCATTGGAACTCTTCGACGAGATGGATTCATCCGCGAAAGCTGCAGGTACAGAGCTTGAGCTCACCGGTAAGGCAGTCGATGCAGTCGCTGCGTCTAAGTTTTTCGAAGGGGAAGTGGTCCTCGCAAAGATGAAGCGAATCAAGCTCAAACTGCCACAAAAGACATTCACTAAACGTCTCGGCGAAAAGATCAAGCTGATCGACGAAGCGACCGAACGCATGAAAGAGGTAGCCAACTACGGCAGACCCCATTGGGAAATCGCAGCCTATAATCGAATTGGGCAGGCCTACCAAAACCTATCCTCGGCGATCGAAAACGCACCCATTCCGCGGAACGTCCC
>PKDL01000514.1 GCA_002863065.1 Pseudomonadota bacterium | reverse complement strand
AACGACGCGGCCCTACATTAGCCGGAACTACAGCGACTACTATCGGGTCCAAGAAATCGTCATCCCCGATGACGACCAGAGCGACTTTTGCGGACGTGATATCGCCATCTTGATCTTGGAGGATTCGGTACCTGCGTCCGAGGCAAAGCCGCTTACTCCGCGTGTGGATGAACCTTTACTCTCGGGCGAAAGCTATAGCGCCATCGGTTACGGTCATACTGGATATGCGAATGATAGTGGCGTTCGCAGGCGCCGAGATGATTTGACCCTGACCTGCGTTGGCGGGTCGGATTGTCTGTTCCTGCCATACAACCAGGAGTGGCTGGGTGAGACCGGTGTGTGTTCGGGTGACTCCGGCGGTCCTGCCATCGATGAAAAAGGCCGCGTCACTGGCATTGCCTCGCGGGGCCCCGCGGTGTGTGCGAGTCCGGTTTATGGAAGCGTCTATTCTTGGGGTAGTTTCATCAAGGACACGGTGGCTAGAGCGGCGAGTAAGCAGGGGGTTGAACCACCTGCTTGGGTAGACGGGTATCCGACCGACCCTGCCTTCTCTGTTGCCTGGGGAGAGAGCTGCCAGAACGGGTTGATTTGTGAATCAGGTCTTTGTCTTGGCGGTCGTTGTTCACGGCCTTGCAATGATAACGCGCCTTGCTCCGATGGATATGAATGTATTGAGGTAGATTCCGGAGCCGCACTCTATGACGGTGGCTACTGCTCTCCTATCGAAATTGGTGGGGCATGCAGCGCAGACGGTGACTGCCCCGGCCGCTGTTATGATGGATTATGCACTCGGTACTGCGATGACATCCTAACGTGCCCAACAGGATTTACATGCGACGCGCAAATATGTACGCCAGCGCAGCTTGGCGGTCCTTGCGATGAGACATGTGCTGGAGGCCAGTGCGTTGACGGCGTGTGCTCCCGTAGCTGTAGTGCTGGGCTTCCGTGCCCCTCTGGTTGGAATTGCGAAGAGGGTATCTGTTCATTGGTTCAAACGGGTTCAGAATGTGCTGAAGACGCAGAATGTGTTGGGGGCCGCTGTTTTGATGGACTATGCACGCGCTACTGTGATGCCACGGCACCGTGCAGCGACGGATGGATTTGCGATGCGGCAGCGGCAGAGTGTGTCCTCGGTAGCGTGGGAGAAGTCTGCAGTGACGAAGCAGAGTGCGGAGACGGTCGGTGTATCGAAGGCCGCTGTACTCGCCAATGTGGCGAACTCGCGCCGTGTCCAGCGGGATATGCGTGCATTGGCGACGGGTTTTGCGCTCCGTTACCTGCGGAATCCGGAAGCTGCATCATGGGCACGGAGACGTCGTCGAGGCTTCCGTACACTCTTCTGCTTGGCTGTGTCTTCTGGCTGCTTTTCATGCGGCGGCGGGCGGGTTCTTGCTGAAACGCGCGCTCGGCGATTTCTGGTATTTTCTGACTCACTACAAGGCGTGGTGGATCACGCCAATCGTGGTCATTTTGACCCTTCTCGCATTGATAGCAGCCTTTGGTGATGACACTGGAGTAGTGCCCTTCATCTACCGTTAGTCGTCGACTGTCACGATAGAATTCCGGTAATGTGAACTTGCTTTCGGAGCAGAATCGAGGCAATTCGAGAGAGTGCAGGCGTATCACGATTACGGACTTTGGTTCATTATTATCTTTGGAGTGGTTACGATTCCATTCCTGCTTTTTATTGCCGCGCCGTACGGTCGGCATATGAGACAGGGCTGGGGGCCGGACATGTCTGCCCGCCTTGGTTGGATTATCATGGAAGCCCCTTCTCCACTGGGTTTTGCCTACGTGTGGTACACCTACGGGGGACTGGACGCCGGCGTCGCGGGCTGGGCGCTTTGCCTTCTTTGGCAAGTACATTACATCTATCGGAGCTTCATCTACCCATTCCGACTCCGAGGTGCCGGAAAACGCAGCGCGGTCCTCACCGTTGTCATGGCGATCATTTTTAATTTGGTGAATGGTCCGATTAACGCCTATGCAATCGCCTCGTTAGCTTCCCACTTGACAGATCCTTGGTTGACAGACCCCCGTTTTATTTTGGGGCTTGTGATCTTCGGAGTGGGCTTCGCGATAAATCATCAGTCGGATGCCATCCTGCGCAATCTTCGGAAGCCTGGCGAATCTGGATATAAAATCCCGCATGGGGGGCTCTTCAAGTGGGTCACATCTCCAAACTACTTTGGAGAGATTGTGGAATGGACTGGGTTTGCTATTGCCGCATGCACTCCGGCAGCTGCCGCTTTTGCATTTTTTACTGCCGCGAATCTTATTCCCAGGGCTAGGTCTCATCACCACTGGTACCTCGATAAGTTCCCGGATTATCCCACATCAAGACGTTCGGTAATTCCCGGAATTTTGTGAGCTGATCGTGGGGCATACCACTGGGCAAAGAAAAGCATGGGGCATCTGTGGATTGGTGTATGTCGTCGCCACGCTCGCCGGGGGTGCCGCTTACTGGGCATCCGTCTCAGCTCATGGCGTCCTATGGGCCCTATTCATAGGCGACGCGGTTGGTACGCTTGTTGTCTTCATCGCGAGTGTCCTGTTCAATAACTCCAGTCTATACGACCCGTATTGGAGCGTTGCCCCAATGGTCATTGGTGCTTGGTTATGGGTAGATTCGGCGCCAGGGGCTCATCCCAGGATGCTGGTCGCCGTATTGCTGACATGGATATGGGGTGCACGGCTTACATATAACTTCTGCTTAGGATGGTCATCGCTGACACACGAAGACTGGCGATACCGAGATTTACGCGACTCCACCGGCAGAGCCTATTGGATTGTCAGCTTTTTGGGCATCCATTTCTTTCCGACCGTGCTCGTGTTTCTCGGACTTTTATCGCTGTATGCGATGGCTTCTGCGGAGACCGGAGCTCTCGGGATGATCGATGGCCTTGGGATCCTGTTGACGGTCAGTGCGATCATCATTGAAAGTCGTGCTGACGCGCAGCTCCGTACCTTTCGTGAGCACAACACTGACCCGTCACGGATATTGGACACAGGGCTATGGGCTTGGTGCCGTCACCCAAATTATTTCGGTGAGATCATGTTTTGGTGGGGGTTATCGTTTTTAGCGCTCGGGGCATCCACTAGTAATTGGTGGGTCTTCATTGGTCCGATTGCGATTACCGCACTATTTCAGTTCATCAGTCTCCGCTTAATTGATACGCGAATGTTGCGGCGGCGGCCTCATTACGCTGAACATTGCAAGCGTGTCCCAGCACTCATTCCAAAGCCCCCGGTCCGTATCTCTTGAGGCGCTTTTTCTGGGAGTATCTCTTACTTGCGGGGATGTGGTTATGGGTCTTTCCGTACAGTCAATCGCTAAACAATCCCAATGAACGTACACGCATGCTGCAAGCTCGCGCACTCATCGAGTCGGGTGACTTTAATATCGGCCGCATCGAAAGGCGAGGTCAGCGTTGGGTTGCCATTGACGTCTATGGGAATGCCCATCGCTACGATGCTATCCGCGGTAATGCGTTCGTGAATGATGTTGCTCTGGTGTGTGATAATGCGGCGCTCTCGCCCCCAACCTGTACCGGGAATATTTACCCGGCAAAGCCTCCAGGGGCAGCATTACTAGCGTCGCCTGCGCTTTGGCTTGCCAGTATGGCGGGATGGGTGCCAGGGGGCCCGGAAGGGGAAAGTCGTGCTACCTGGGTGTTGCGATACGGAGGTGTACTCCCGCTCATTCTCGTAGGGCTATTCGCCCTTCTCTATCTGCTTCGAGAAGCTGCCGTGGCTCCCGACCGCCGTCGGGCCATATTATTGGCGTCAGCGATAGGGACGGGGGTTTTCCCTTATGGATTCATGCTCGTCGGTCACGCTACCGCGGGGGCAGCATTACTCACTTCAATCGCAGCTGTCGTTCGAGCTACTCGCGTAACCGGAACATGGGGCGCAGCACTCATTTGTGGTGTAGCCGGTCACATCGCCGGCTGGGCTGTTTTACTTGAGTACCATGCAGCAATCGGGGTCCTAGTCTTGTGCGCATGGATGGTATTCCGTATCCGGCCGGCGTTTCTAAGGAGAGGTTGGCTCATCGTGACTGCCTTTCTAGCGGGGGGTGGCGCTGCGGCGGCGCTATTCGGTTTGATTCATCAGCATATGTTCGGACACGTTTGGAAAACCGGACATGCTTACTTGATGAGTGCGCATAATCGCGCCAGCCAGTCGGCTGGATTTTTGGGAATGGACGGGATACATCTCGACGCTTTTTTAGGTCATGTCGTCAATCCCTATATGGGGCTAGCTCCACTGATGTCTTGGCTCGCGCTCGGTCTAGTCGGATTGTTCATCTTGCGAGGTGTGAATCGAGTGAGTGCATCGGGATTAGTTGCGGTGGGAATGATAGTCGCGGCGTATCTTGTTTTTGTCTCAACGCTGGGTCAGTGGCGTACGATGAATGGCTGGTCCATAGGCCCCCGCTACTTAGCTCCTGCCATGTTTCCGATGGCCTATATGGCGGGTGTTATTTGGGATCGTCTTGCTCGCAAAGCGACACTATTCGGAGTGTTATTCTCTGCCACAGCGTTCGCGTCCATTGTTATGGTCGGACTCTCGACGGCCGCCTATCCGTCGCCTCCAAACAGTATAGGAAATACATTTTCTGAATTGGTCCTACCAATGCTGGATAGCCATTATGGTGTCCGTAATGCAGGTGTCTGGTTGGGCTTGGGTGCTGAGAGCTTGATACCTTTCATCATCCTACTCTCCGCAGGTTCCACGATTGCTTTGCTACAGGGTTGTACGGTCGACTGCCAGTTGCCCTACTCGATAAGCTGGACTGCACTTACTTGTGGAACCTCGGTCGCGGCACTCGTGTTGGCGGCACTGCAAATATCCGTGACGCTCACGCTCGTACTCTCTATTCCACTGTCTATCGCGATTGCATTGCTCATTGACCCTACGGTTCAGCACGGTGATGAGAGGATGCCTTGGTTGGCGCTTATATTGTCGGCAGCCCTCATCACGCCAGCATTGGTGCCGGAAGAAGGTGTGCTTGGCGATTGGTCACGTCGTGTAGCATTCGGCGCGCCCACTTTTATTGTGCTGATTCTCTGCGGGATTTCTCTCGTCGGTAGATTACGAACACCATCATTCACTGGATTGGAACGCCTTGCGCCGCTAGCTGCCATCGCCCTTGGCACTGCTTTGCTCCTAGCGGTGGCTCATTATCGGCCGACAGACACGTCTGTACGTGAGAGGGCTATATCTTTTTGTCAGGACACTGTCGAAGGGGCGAGTCCCACCGGTTCGGGGCTATTTATTGGGCCATGAGCCGTCCTTGGGCATTGTGTCCAAGTTAGCGTATCTCCGTAAAGGAGCCTTCATTGTTGTTACGAACGCACGAAGGGGTATCGCCCTACAGCTTGGATAGCGGCGCGCACATCGTCCCTAGTGATATGTCGGCTTCCTCGACTAACTGCGGATTCAACGGATGCGGTCGAGATTGCTATGATCAGGGCGGCCACATTTGCACGGTCTGTTGATTCGGCCTCTTCCACTAGTTGCAGCGGCGGTACTGCAGCGACACGCTTGAGCTGCGCTCGTAGCTCATCACCGGCCGATGGTGCCATCCCGAGGGACTCGCTGCGACTGGCCGTTGCCTGTTGTACGCCGTCTTGAAATGACCAACCAATTTGGTCGATATCATCGTACCAATCATACGGCATAATCTTATTACGCCCCGGCCTGCATACGAGCTGCCTCGTCCGCAGCCATATGACATTTTTTGTATTTTTTACCTGAACCGCACCAGCACGGATCGTTTCGGCCGAGTTTAGGACGGTCTCGTTTTACCGTCTGCTGTTTCTGTCGTGCGCTGGAGCCTGCACTTCCGCTGACACTGTTTCCGCGCGACTCTCGTACGCTAGTCTCTTTCCTTTGGCGGAGGGCTTCGATTTCTTTTTCACTTTTGACGACGACATGGAACAGTCGCCGCATGGTTTCTCGGCTAATTCGACTGACGAGGTCTTGGAAGATTTCGTAGCCCTGCTGCTTGTACATGAGCTTTGGGTCTTTTTGCGCATATGCATTCAAGTGGATTCCTGAACGCAAGTGCTCCATTTGAACCAAGTGAGACTTCCAGAGCCGGTCAATCGATCTCAGATACTGCTCTCGTTCGAAGAACCGCCATTGGTCCATGGCGCGTTCATTTAGCTCCTCTTCCGAAAGCTCGTCCTCGCCAGTATGTTCGGCCTTGATGGTGGAAAGGATGGTTTGTTCGCGCTGTGAGTAATACTCAGATAGCTCCTTCTCCACGGACTGAAAGATAGTATCAAAATCCTCCGTTTCAACGATCTCGACATCTTTGTTGAAGTAATGCGTCAATTCGTTAGCGAGTGATTCGGTATCCCACTGGTCGGGAGTCGATCCCTCGGGCAGGTGGCTGTCGAGAATCTCGTGCGATACGTCGCCAATCAGTTCTCGCACCATTGCGGGGGTTTCGCTGCCTTCCAACACGCGCCGGCGCAGGGTGTAGATCGTGCGGCGCTGCATGTTCATGACGTCGTCATATTCGAGTACATTTTTTCGTATATCGAAGTTCTGACCCTCAACTCGACGTTGTGCATTCTCTACCGCTTTAGTGACCATCTTCGCTTCGATTGGCTCATCATCCGGTACTTTGAGCATTTCCATGATGCCCTTGATGCGGTCGCCGCCGAATACGCGAAGCAGGTCGTCATCTAACGACAGGAAGAACCGGCTTGAGCCTGGGTCGCCCTGGCGGCCCGCACGACCCCGGAGCTGGTTATCGATACGTCTCGACTCGTGACGCTCGGTACCAATGATGTGCAAACCACCTGCGGCAAGCACTCGCTTCTTTGCATCAGCACATTCGGTTTGGTGGTGAGCGAGGCGGGTTTCGAAATCGGTGGATATTTCGCTCTCTATTTCATGCTTGGCGAGAAGCTCCGGGTTGCCGCCCAGCATGATATCCGTTCCCCGGCCCGCCATGTTGGTGGCGATGGTGACTGCGCCTTCACGACCCGCTTGAGACACGATACCCGCCTCCGCGCCATGAAACTTCGCATTCAATACGGAGTGAGGGATCCCTCGCTTACTGAGAACCTTTGCAATCTTCTCGGAGCTTTCTACCGATACTGTACCGACGAGAACGGGACGTTTTTGCGCATGTTTCTCAAGGATATCGTCGACGATAGCCGTATATTTTTGTTTTTCGTTTTTATAGATGACGTCTTCATCATCCTGGCGAGCAATCGGCTTATTTGTTGGTACGACGACGCAGTCCAGGTCGTAAATTTTTGCGAATTCCTCTGCCTCTGTCTCTGCTGTACCCGTCATTCCTGACAGTTTCTGGTACATCCGGAAATAGTTCTGGAAGGTAATGGTCGCTAGTGTGTGGCTTTCTTCCTGAACGCGTACACCTTCTTTCGCTTCGACTGCCTGATGAAGACCGTCGGACCAGCGGCGACCCTCCATCGGACGACCGGTAAACTCGTCCACGATGACCACTTTGCCGTCGCGGACCATATAGTTCTGGTCCCGTTTATAGATGTAGTGGGCCTTTAGTGCTTGGTTGACGTGATGTTGAATCAGGATATTTTCAGAGTCATATAAGTTCTCAATCTTTAGGCGCTGTTCGACCTTATCGACGCCCGTATCCGTCAGTGTCACTGAGTGCGATTTTTCGTCGACAAGAAAATCTTCATCCCGTCGTAAGAACGGAATGATTGCGTTGATGCGAAGATATAGGTCTGAGCTTTCGTCGGCAGAGCCTGAAATGATGAGAGGTGTTCGAGCTTCATCGATGAGAACGGAGTCAACCTCATCGACAATTGCGAAGTTCAATATCTTACTGCGATCTTTTTCGTTTTGGGACTCTCGCGGAGGGTCAAAATACCGGTGGACATACTGCTCATAGCGGAACTTCATATTGTCCCGGAGATAGTCAAATCCAAACTCGTTATTGGTTCCGTACGTAATATCGCACCCGTACGCCTGCTTTCGCGCTGTATCGCTGATGTTGGCCGTTATCGTGCCGACCGTCAGACCAAGCCAGCCATAGATTTTTGTCATCCACTCTGCGTCACGAGACGCGAGGTAATCGTTGACGGTAATGAGGTGAGCGCCACGAGATGGCAAAGCATTTAGGTACATTGGGAGCGTAGCTACGAGTGTCTTACCTTCGCCGGTCTTCATCTCAGCGATGCTTCCGCGATGTAAGACCATGCCTCCGACAAGTTGTACGTCGTAATGGCGCATACCCATTTGTCGCCATCCAGCTTCTCGCACTACGGCAAATGCTTCAGGGAGTAGCGATTCGAGGGACTCCCCTTTATCGATTCTCTCTCTGAAGTCGACGGTCTTGCCTTGAAGCTGCGCGTCAGACAACGCCTGGATGGACGATTCGAGGTCGTTTATGCGAGCCACCATCGGCTGCATTTTGCTGATTTCACGCTCGTTTTTTGATGGAACGAACTTCTTTATAAAACCAAACACTGCCAACTTCCTCCGAGCCAATGACCGGTATTGAGGATTTTCGGCGAAGGATCTACCTGGAACCCCTGCACGGGCACAACAAATAAGACGCGCTACTTTCGAGCCCTGGTCGCTCTATATAGGCGTGGATCGCACCTTCATCAAGGACGGAACGTTGCAACTTATTACTTGTATCTACTTACTGGGGGGCAGTCGGCGGTTCAGTGAGACGCGTATCCGATGTGTTATCGCCCGATTTCTTGGGGGCAGTCGCTTCAGGTTCTGGTTTTTTGGGCGCTACTGTACTTTTTTTGAGGGCCTCTTCTGCCGCTTTTTGAGCCCGCTCCCCTAGGTCGCTGTATGGAGTATCGGTGTTGTCCGTTGGGTCTAGTCCTAGGCGCATTTCTTTTAGTGTCGAGGCCTTAATGAACACGATCGCAATCGGCGCGTCGTCGACAGTCACCTCAAAGTCAATATCGTATCCCTCTAAGATTTTTTCTTCGGGGCGTATATTGCTCCAGATGAGGTAGTCCGGACTCTTCTCAACCGCTATTAGATCGTCGCGAAGCCCATGGAACGTGTGAGTAACCACGCCTCGCTGCGACCATGTCGCCCCGTAATGCGACATTTTGTTCACGTGTGCGACGGCTTCTGGAATACCTTCTCCCCACCAACCAACCTCCAATAGACGGTTCTTCCATACGGTTTCAGTGCCCCCAACCAGCTCGTTGTAATAATCGAGATAATATGGATGGACTGTGGAGATTTGCATAGTGAGGTACACGGTGACTGCGACCCAGGAGGCCGGCCACCAAGTGCGTCTTCGAACCAAGGTTTGTAGCCCAGCGCCTGCCATTAGCGCGAGTGCAGGGAGCGCTGTGTAGATGTATCGGATTCCGTCCTGTTTGAATGAACTGAAGCTCCAAAGCAATGAGCTCAAAAACCAAAACAGCACGATATACCGACTGGCCTGCCACGTCTGCAGTCGTGCTGCATCAACCGCCGTCGCATCTGGTTCCGTCGTCAGCTCTGCGTCCGTTTGCGCTGCGTCGCTAGGCCTTCGGAAGCGAATAAAGAACATGGTCAGAGGGACAAACAAGGCGGCGGGGATAGTGGCCGCTAGATACACTGGATAGTAGTAGAGCGGCGGCTGGCGGTAGCTACCGAGAAACCATTCGCTGATGGGGTAGTTCCAATGCGATAGCGTTTTCACGAGTTGGCCGAAGGGTTCGCGCCACAGCCAGGGCCAAATCAGAAATAGTATCAGTAACGGAAGCACTGGGAGTAGATAGAGGCTGACCGGTAGTCGCATGGTTCCTTTTGAACGCAGGTCCGGCCATTCTCGATACAAATACACGGCCACCATAAAGATAAATACTGTGGCGTTACTGAACTTTGTGGCAAAGGCCAGGCATGCAACGATTCCAGCCAAGAAGTACGCACGGTTACTGACGTGTTTGCGCCGCGCTGCCGAGAGAAAAAGAGCGACAGTGAGGGTATAGAAAAACGCACTGGGGGAATCGAGTCCAGCCACTTTCCCGTGTGCAATGAAATGCGGGAGTAGTGATAGAATAAGCGCTGAAGTGAAGGCAGTCGGTAGATTGAAGAGTTGAAGTCCGATGAGAAACGTCAGCAGGACGGTCAAACCGTTTAGCAGGGCGGAAGTGAAACGTAGTACTTCTAAGTCGTCGGTTCCCGCGACCTGTGCCGCCAAACCATAAATATATTTTCCTACGGGAGGATGCTCATCATTGCTGTTCCAGTAGGTACTTTGAAAGTATCCATGTGCGGTATTGGCCGCATAAATCTGACCGGCGGTGGCATATGCCCATTCATCGCATGTTTCTCCTGCACCATTCAGATCGATGATGCGCACACCCAGTGCTAGTAGAAACACGGCGAGCCCCGCGACAACCTCTAGCCGGTGCCCTTTATTTCGACGAATGCGCCGCCATCGACGTGAAAATCCTGGTCCGATACCCAGTAGCAACGCTAGGCCAAACAGCGTCAAGGGCATCAATCGATACATCCAATGCAGTGGGGCGGATGACGGTTCGTCAGGCCTCATAAAGAACGGTGGGATGGCCTCTAATTCCATATAACCTGCTGGCAGTTTCCAGCGGACGAGCGTTTTGTGGTCTCCTTTTTTATGATGGGTATCCAGCCGGAGCGCATGAAACCCACGCGTTAGTTCTCGGGAACGCGGTTTAGGCTTCCGATCACCACGGTTCGAGCACACCAGCGTATCGTCGATATAAAGCCAGTTATCGTCTGTACTCTCTACCTCGAATTGGTAGACCCCGCGACGGGGGATATATATCCAGGCACTGGCTCGAAGGGAGCTTTCTTCTGGAATGGCAAATTTGTTCCGGCGGAGTCGATTGCCATTATCAAGATGCTTAGCATGCCAGGTTTTCAGTACCTCGCCCGACCATCCTGGTTCTTCGTAGAGTGTGAATTTCGCGCCCCTCGGACCTGCGCTATGACTGAGGACCAGGATGCTCCCAACCCCTGCAATCAGCAGCAACACAATCAGGACTCGGCGTATCATCTCGTCGTCGGTTCTCCAGGATACGGGACGTGTCGCCTGCGGTTTTACTTGTCCGAGACGACGTTGGCGCTCAAGTCACGGATGCGGTCAGAGAGGTTGAGGGCGCACGACCAAAGGACCTTGGCTGATATTTGTGGTTCCTCGCGACCCAGTTGCGCGAAATCTTCTCGGCCAAAGGTCAACACCGTTGTGGGTTTGGTTGCAGTCGCGGTTGCAGAGCGAGGGCCGCCAGCGATAAACGCGATTTCGCCAAGATGGCGACCCGGTCCTAAGGTAACGAGATGTCGCCCCATTTTACTAATCTCGACCGCTCCCTCGTATACAATGTACATGGAATCGCCTATCTGACCCTCACCGCAGAGTACTTCGCCTTCCCTAAGTCGTCGCTCGTAGACGACTCTAAGCATGCGTACGAGTTCTTGCTCCGTCAGTTGCTGAAACAGTTGAACCTGACGCATCAACTCGATTTTATCGCGGGTACCAATAGCGTCATCGTTGATTGCGGTCATTTTAGCGACCAGGGCATTAATTTCCATGTTCGATGCGTCGTTGCGCGCGTGCGCAGTCCGCGCCGCATCATCGACGCTTTTTTGGAGTCGGCTCAGTAGAAATTCGTGTTCCATACTTTGGTACAGTCCAAAGCTGCACACTGCAATGGAGTCTCCAGCCGCAAGGTCGAGCCACAAAGTATCCGGCTGTGAGGTCGGTAAGTGCCCTATGTTTCTGGAGAGCATTGGTCGTGGTCGAATGACTCCTTCGGATGTATCTCGATCGTGGATGTGGTCACGCGTGAGACAACGCAGATCGCCGTCACGCATCAAATAACAGCGCACGTCCCCGACATGACCGATCACTGCACCTGTAGGCCCCATTGCAACGACGGTTGCGGCCGCCGACATACCTCCGTAGCCCGTTCGGCGCTCTGCGAGTCCGTATATACGCTCCGCAGCCTTATCGAATGCTTGTCGTATAAGTGAAACGGCCCGCCGTCGCTGTTCTCGGTCATCTGCGGGCTGAGACATCACTTCAGAAAAGCGACGTTTCATACCAGCCACTGTCTGACAGAAAAGGCGCGCAGCGGCATCAGCTGCTACGCCTTCACCGACCCCATCGGCGACGATATAGATCCCCGCATCATTATCGGCATAAACATGCTCAATATTGGTCGCAAAGACGTGGCTATGACACGGAGTGCTACTTGACATAGTGACAGGATGCCCAATCACACTTTGACCTGGCAACCCAATGGACCGGAATGTTTGCATAACCGCGAATAAAGCGAGGCTTGGCTAGAAGATGAAGGAGCTTTTTGTTTGACCGGATACCGGGTACGCCCGCTAGTCTGTAGGCAAAACAGCGGTGAATGACGGGGTTGTTAGCATGAAAAAACAGCAATGGTTGGTTTGGAGTATCGGTATCCTGACAGTACTTGGGTGTATTAACTCCGAGCCTCGATCTGTCGGGACAACGTCCAGTGTTGATATAAGCGACGATTCGAATGACGCGTCCGATATGACGGAGTCTCAAGATGATAGCGATGGCGTGGATCTGGCTGACAGCGATGACAGCCCGGATGTGTCGGATGCTTCAGATACTGGAGATAGTGCGGATCTAACCGACGCGCTGGATGCCTCTGATGCCGCGGACGCAGGAGAGGCGACTGATGCCGTCGACGTTAGTGATGAATCAGATACTAGCGATGCTACTGATAGTGAAGACGAATCCGACGTGACTGATGCTAGCGATGATAGTGACTCGTCTACTGGCGCCACCGATGAGGGCGATTCTGCTACTGACGCCACCGATGGAAGTGACTCGCCTGAGGGCACGGATGCTACTGACGCCACTGATGGTAGTGACTTGTCTGAGGGTACGGATGCTACTGACGCCACCGATGGAAGTGACTCGCCTGAGGGCACGGATGCGACGGACGGTACGGATGCGACGGACGGCACGGATGCGAAGGCATGCAATGCGTCGCTGGACGTGTGTGATACTGACGAATTCTGTCTTTATGCTCCAGAAGATGCGTGCGGAACGGCGGATACGGTCGGGACATGCACGCCGTTCCCCGAGATTTGCCAGACGATTTATATGCCCGTCTGTGGTTGCGATAATAAAACCTACTCGAACAAATGCGTAGCGAACGCTGCCGGTGTGAATGTGGCGTCAGTTGGCGAATGTGATGACCCGATTCTTGATGATGTCTGCGGCGGGTCCTTGGGCCTAGTATGCGGCGATGATGAGTTTTGCGACTACGCAGACTTGAGTTGTGGTGATGAACAGGCTGTTGGGACGTGCGTGACGAAACCGTTGTTGTGCCCAATATTCCCAGATCCGGTCTGTGGCTGTGATGGCAAGTATTACAAGAACGCCTGTTCGGCGAATTCAAGCGGGGTGTCCGTTAGCGACGATACCGCTTGTCTAGATGGAGAGGGGCCCGGTGGTCAGCCATGTGGTGGATTTCTGGGGCTCTCCTGTTCTCCAGCTCACTACTGCGCTTTTGAATTGGCAGCAAACTGCGGGATGACCGATGCACTCGGTACCTGTCAGCTCAAGCCCAAAACATGTGATGACTCGATCGGTCTATCGGTCTGTGCTTGTGATGGTAACTTCTACCCGAGCATATGTGAGGCAGCAAAGGCGGGATTTAGCCCTGCACCCGGCATTAGCTGCCAATTCTAAGCGTTCGAATACTGGTGATGAGTTGCAGTGCGTCGCTAGCGCGTAGCCAGGCTGAAGATGCCTCGCACGCGCTTCCGGCTTGCAAACCCGGAGTAAGTACCTCGGATCCAGGAACGACCAGTCTTCCACTCCCCCGTGAGCTGTAGGAAGTCCTTTCCAGCTTTTGCACCTGCTGAAAACTGACCATCTCTCTCTACAGTGCTGCTGGGCATGGAGTAGGTCTGGCCGTTCAGTGATACGGAACCGTGCGTGATTCGACCGTCTTTCACTCGAAATCGGATGGTTCCCGTGGTGTTACCTCCGGAATCACTTAGCGAACCGACAAAGCGGTACGTTGCTGGTTCTGCATTTCGGATCGCTTGAGGTGGCTTCGGAGTACGCGGAGTCATGGGTCCCGGAGCGACCGCTGGGGTGGGTGCTTGCGCTTGAACGTATCCCCAACTGGCATTGAGAAACTCTCGAGCAAAGAGTGGATTCGCTTGCAGCTCTTTATACGCAGCCATGACCGTCGCGCCGTCAACTGCTTTCAATGTTTCGCCAACCGCCGGTCCATTGACGAGAGCTACAAGAACGGCAAGTAGTCTTTTCTGTGTTCTATTCAATCGGCCAGTGGGCTCTTCGCGGTCGGGATTGTCAGAGCACAAAGAACGCATGCCGTCGCATGCACCTCCGGCGTCTTGATCGCCAAATATTCCCGGAAGATGCTTTTCATAATCTGTTTGTGCGAAGCCTAATTGCGTCAATAAAAGTTTTGATGCCTGATCGCGAGGCATGGCTTCTGACACCTCATGCAAGCAGGCCAATTGACCGCATAACAGCACCAATTGTAGTCGTTCTTGTTCTGTCAGCGCGCCCGTTGTCGGGTCAGCATCCATAACTACCGCTTGTCCACCGTTCTCACCGGTTACTATTTCTCGTCCTTCGTCATCGAACTGGGCCTGTGGTGGGGCCGCAACATTCGCAGCTTGCTGCCCAGTAGTATCCCCACCAGCAGTACTCTCTTGCTCGGTCCCATCAGTTTCGGTTGCACCTGAGTCGTTCGAATTTTTATCGGAATCATCCGACGCTTCGTCCGCAGTGCCTTCAGAGTCGGTTTCGTCTTGCGGCGCTACTGGTTCCTCTGCGTTCGCTTCTTGTGCTTGTTCGTCGGTATCCAATCCGTCGGTTGTTTCTGTATCCGCCGTGTCTGCACTGTTGGCCGCGGCGTCCGTGTCTTGAGAACTCGCCGTGTCTGCATCAGCGCTTGCCGTATCGGTATCAGAGCTTTCGGTGTCTACAGCCTTGGCGGCGGTATCCTCCACATCCGTGATTATCTTGGCTGAAGTTCCCGTCGTACCTGCGTCCGCAATATCAGCGGTGGGCACAGTTTTTTCGTCGGGCGCTTTGGTGAGAGTTTCTTGCGTCGCAGTCTCTTTTTTGGCCGGATTCGTCGCTGCTGGTGTGGCAGCGGGCGGTATTGACTTGTTCTCGGTATTTGCCGGTTTTGTGGTGGTTTTTTGAGGTGCCTCGCTTGTGCTTGCAGCGTTGGTAGCTTTTTTACAACCCAAGCCAAGAATTAGTAGGGAGCCGATAAAAACAAACAGCAGAGTCCGAAGTATCGGTGCTGTCGTTGCCTTTTTCGGAATCTCGATCATTCTAACCTCCAGCGCATCTGTCACGGTCTGTATGCGTAGAACACGTCACGTGCCGCAGTATCGGAGATGCGGACAGACATCCCATGTTGCAAATTCTTACACCAATCTGAATGCAAACGCTGCTTTGGCAATACCATCGAGGCGCGATTAGCGGTTGAACAGAACATCAGGTGCTTGCATTATCCTCATTCTATAGTGCTTTTCGACGTTTATGACACGTTGTGGCGTTCAAAAAGCGGCCCACATGGGTCGCATGCGAATGGACCATGTTGCAATGCGTGATGCGGTTGTGTGGTGTGTGGTATTCTCCCGTCCGCCTTGTATGTGAAACCTACCGACCGCTATTCCTCGATGCAGCCGCTCCTGTGGTGGCTCACTCTCATTCCGCTTGGGCTTAGCGGCTGTTCTGAGCAGAACCGCCAGCCGACCTTGGATCCGATTGCGCCAGTCACGGTGATTGTCGGTCAAACTCTCACGCTTCCGATTACTGCGAGGGACCCAGATGGTGACCCAATCCGCGTATCTGTAAGCCCATTACCGCTCACGGCATCGATGGAAACTATCGACGGCATAGTGCATTTTGTGTGGGCTCCGCTCGTGAGCGATACCGGTCCGTCCGGACGAGTACATGACCTGACGTTCGCGGTGGACGACGGACGTGGTGGTCGGGCGACGCGTACGGTGTCTATCCTTGTATCACCCCAGCTCGGCTCACCGGTGTTTCTTGGCCCCAAAGGGTATGTACTCAATCTTAGCGAAGATGATGATATTAGCTTCACTGTTGAGGTGAAGGATGATGATTCTTCAGAAGTCGCTCTGCGGGTATTGTCTCAACCGATTGAGGGCGCGAAGTTTATTCAGTTGGATGGAAAGCGTGCGAGCTTCTACTGGCGTCCGAGCGAGGAGCAGCGGGATAACGCGAATTATTGGCAGCTCACCATTGGCGCAAAAGACGAAACTCACCCGGAAGTTCAGGGTGAATTTTCGATCCTCTTGATGAATGCTACCGAGGGTAAAGACTGCAACGGTCAACCTCCACGCCTTGATTCCTGCACAGAGCCGGCATGCGCACCTCTTCAGGACCTAGATGATTCATCGGTCATCGTGACTCGTATCGATGCATTTGATGTCGAATCGGAGGTTCGTAACGTGACGCTACATTATGCTTTGAATAATCCGTTGGACCCCAACAGCTTCAGCGGCAACGAACTACCACTTTGGCCCTGTAATCCATCGATAGATACCGGCTGTCCCCAGGATGAAAAGGAGCGTTATTTTATTGGGACGCTTCCTAATCCGGTGGTCGCGTCGACCGAGCCACTCTTCTTTCATTATTACTTTACTGGGCGGGATAACGACGACCCAAGAGGGAGCTTCTGCGACCGCACAGGTCGACTGCCCAAAGCAGGGCACTACACGCTAGTGAACTACCCCGTCGGATGGACGGGGGGCTGCCGGGATGACGCCATGGAGCCGAATGACACGGTATTTTCGGCACATATGCTCGAGCTTGGTGTTACCCTCGACCTTCGTTGGTGCCTAGGGCAGGGAGGCGCTGACTGGTATCGGTCTGAAGTGGAACCTGGCTCCGTATTTTCTGCCGAGCTCATTCATGAACCCTCGCATGGTGCACTCGCTTTGAGCTTCCATGATGAGGAAGGGCGTATTATTTATCCGCTTCCACCTGACCAGCCATCGGACGTTGCGGCTTTTGTACCAACCACTTCTCCGGTCTACATTCGGGTAAAGACTCCGGACGGAGAAAAAGGAGGAGACCTAACGTACGGTCTCGTACTTAGCTCGACTGATGGCGCTTGCCCCAACGACAGTTTCGAGCCTAACGATGTGCCAGACGAATCTACATTAGTGGCGTCTGGCCAGCGAGATGTGGTGATTTGTCCGGGTGATCGCGACATGTTCAGCATCGTGGCTCAAGCAGGGCAGTCAGTTTTGGTGGATCTGAGTTTCGACCATGCATTCGGTGATCTTGACCTCGCGCTTTACACTAGCGACGGAGACTTACTGGGCCGAAGTGATACCGCTAGCAATGGTGAGACAATTACGGTGCACTTTCTCGAAGGAGCGACCTTATTGCTTGAGGTCTCTGGGTTTCGGGGAGCCAGTAATGCGGGCGTACTCGACATTCAGATTGTGCCTACAGCAACGGTTTGTTTCGAAGACGGATTCTCACCAAACCACAACCCGGGACAGTCGATTTTGCTGCCGGAAAATGGATATTCCGACCTACTGATCTGCGCCGATAAAGAAGATTGGTATCGTGTTGATGTCAATGCGGGCGAAACACTCACTGTCGTGGCTTATCCTGAATCACCGCTCGACTCTCAGTTAGAACTCGTCATGGTAAGCGATGCACAGGGCACTCAAGTCATCGGATCTCCGTTTGGGCTCGACGATGATCCATTTGTGGTCGGTTGGGAAGCAACAGCGGCTGCGGCCGGTGCATTGCGTTGGCGTCTAACAACCAAGGGTGAAGTTACCACATTCTATACGATGGCCTTCTCAGTGGAGGATCCGCCGGGGGCATGCCAGGACGATCGATTTAGTCCGACAAACTCACCCAATTCCGCGCTCGATATCAACAGTGATGATGGATTTGTTACTCGGTTGAAGATATGTCCGGGTGGAGAAGATTGGTATCGCATTCAAGGCGGCGCATTTGAAGAGTTATTCGTATACGTTTTCGGATTTAGCAATGAGGCGCTTTTGAATGCGGAGCTGTATCGCTACGAAGGTTCCGACCTCGTTAAGCTAGCGGACGGGTTGTCTGCCTCGGATGGTGTCGAACTTCGGTACCTCCCGGAAGAGAACATAGAATTCTACATCCGTGTGCTTGGTCAGCCGGGTGAGATACATCACTACGACCTTGTCATGGGACTTGAGTGAAGGGAACTACCTAATCGTATGGGCAATTTTTCACGACATATCTGCAGGCTAGTCATGGTCATTACGGCGGCGAGTTGTGCAGGTGAGGTGGGCGATGCATGTCGCATTGATTCTGATTGTGGCGACGGGATGCTTTGTACATCCAGTGGGCGTTGCGATTCCGTAAATGCTGTCGTGAGCGGGCTTGGCCCTCGGCATTTCGGTATTGGCGATGTCGCTGTTGAGATCGACAACACCGTAGCGTTCGACGCTGGGTTCACTGCAGATTGCACTGATAGACGTATACCGAGTTCAGATTCTGATGACCCGGTTGGAAAGGACGATACTGAGGTACAAACCAGTCATCGCTGTGGAGCGGATGAACCCTGGTTGGACGTTCCCGCGGAATGCAGTGCACAGACGGATGCTTTTACGGCACAAGACGAGTGTCCAGCGGTGACGGGCGTGTACATGATTCGTTCAATGGTTATGGAAGCATATGGCGGGCTGACGACGATGGCGCCCTTGGCGAACCCAATTATCGAGGAATCGATACTCGATGGTCTGGTGATCACCATGAGCGTGGATGGGTCTTTTTCTCAGGGTTGTGAGTTCAATACGGTGTGGTCCACCGGCAAGCCCGAATATAATGACGACTGCACAACGCAGTACGGTTCTAATATGCCGGTACCGATCGAGGGTATCCTAGATGGGCCTGCGATTTTGCGGCAAATCAAGTATGACTGGGCGACTGGGACGCTTGAGGGGATCGTCATCAAAGCGGAACTGATGTCAGTAGTACCGGAAGTATTTAGAGAAACAGCCAGCGGTTTAGTGCAGGAAGATCTCGACCTTGATTGTGATGGCGTCAATGAGTCGGTGTCTTCTAAGTTTAGTGTGTGCCTAACCCCGTATATACCCGCTACTCCGGAGTCTGATTAGCCGGCCAATGCTATCCAGACGGAGCATATTATGCGGATTCGGCGCCACGATGCTGGCGCCATCCGTGGGGGCGATGGGTCCCGAAGACCAGCTTCAGCTCGTTTCGTTGCGATATACAGGCAACTGGAATTCGAGACCTTACGCCACACACGTATGGTCTCAAGAGGTTCGTTTTCGGACATCGATTGATGTACGCCTAGATGGGACACTTCGCTCTGGTATTGCCCTGACCGACCGGCGGCTATTCGAACTACCGATAGCGGTACTTTCGGGGGATATGCGTTTCCGACTTAGTCAAGTTGAGCGAATGAATCTAAAAAAGTGGGTTGAGAGTGGCGGATTTCTGATTGTTGATAATACGGGTTTGACGCGGCCATCAGAGTCGTTTGACCAATCCCTTCGCGCCGAGTTTCAGACCATGTTCCCGGGACGACCGCTTATCAAAGTCCCAGCGTCTCACGTATTGTTTCGCTCACTCTACAAGTTAGATTATCCCCCAGGTCGGGCCATTCATCACAACTTTGTCGAGGGCCTCTTTATCGATGAGCGACTGGCCGTGGTGTACATGCAGAACGATTTGACGGGCGCATTGGACCGGGACCAGATTGGCGCATGGTCCCACGATGTGGTGCCCGGCGGCGAAAAGCAGCGGGAGCTCGCACAGCGCATGGCCGTCAACTTGGTCATGTACGCTATGTGCTTAGACTACAAAGACGACCAAGTGCATCGGTCGTACTTGCTTAAAGCACGTCGCTGGCAAATCAACCCGCCAGAGATACGTACACCGTGAGGGAACTCCTGCAACGGTTTACGACGTTTCTCGTAGGCGAGCCGCTCCCAGAATCCGCGGAGGGAATCGATACCCGTTGGGTACAGCTGGCCGCATGGTCAGATGCACAACAGGCCCTCGTATTCGTATTGGTACTTTTTATCATCGGCTTATCCATGTGGAATGCCCGGCGTATTCCTAGCTGGCGTGATCGCGGAATTCTCTTGTTCCTCCGTCTGGTTATCGTAGGCATTCTGTTGTTTGCTTTTTTTCAGCCAGCATTGCTGGAAGAGCGGCGGGCGCGGTCTACCAATGTTGTGCTTCTGTTGGCGGATGATTCTGCAAGCATGGCGCTACCTCAAGACGATACAACCCGTTCACGGATGCTCGTGGATTTTGTCTCAGGTAATGAAGCATTGTGGCGTGATCTGGAACAATCCAACATCATCGAGAGCTACGTCTTTGGGGACTCGGTTGAGGCTACGAAATGGCGCGACATGGGTTCCGCGCTCCAAGGTCGTGGTACCCATACGAACATTCTTGAAACGTTGGAAGAGTTACGGGATCGCTATCGGAATCGGGATATTGGTGGAATCTTATTACTGTCTGATGGGATCGATAATGGCCGATTGGGGCGCCTTTCTGGAGGAGGCAATCGTCTAGATTCATCGAGTCGTCGGCTACTCCAGTCTTTCCGTGCCCCCATTTACACTTTTGGTCTGGATTCAGCGTCTATTCAGGACGTTTCCGTAAAAGAGCTTCGGTACAGCCCCTTCGCCTTCAAACGTAACCTCACAACACTCGAGGCCGTCATCGAAGTGCATGGTTACGACAGTGGCAGCATTGAAGTAGAGCTTTTGGAGGAGGGCCGGTTAGTTCGCTCAGTTACCTACGAGATAGAACCGGGTTTGACGCAGTACACCGCGTCATTCGAGTTTACCCCGGTGGAGCTAGGGCACCGAGTGTATTCCGTACGGGCGAAGCCCTTTCCAAATGAAGTGACCATCGAGAATAACGAGCGTCATGCGGTAATTAGAATAAATCGCGATAAAATACGAGTACTTCAGATTGCGGGTCATCCCAGCTGGGATGTGCGATTTCTGCGAAACCATTTACGCCGCACGCCTAATATCCAGCTGATTAGTTTTTTTATCCTGATACGGCAGGGACAAGGACGAAGTTTCCGGCCGGGCGAAACGTCCCTTATCCCATTCCCTGCACAGCAATTATTCGTAGAAGAGCTTGGGAGTTTCGATCTCGTTGTGCTTCAGGACTTTAATTATGGCCCCTTCAATACCGATCAGCACCTCTTTCGGATACGAGACTACCTGGAGCAAGGTGGCGCCCTAGCGATGATTGGTGGACGGCTTAGTTTCGGTGCAGGCGGGTGGGACGGCACGGAGCTGGAGAACGCCCTGCCAGTGCAGATGGCCATCCCAAGTGGGGATCCTGATTCGGTACTCAATCTGGAGCCATTCCATGCAGAGCTGAGTGACGTTGGGGAATCTCATAGTATTACGCGGCTGGTGTATGACACGCGGAAGAATAATGCGCTTTGGGCCGCTATGCCTGAGTTTCGAGGGGCGAATGTACTGGATGGTGTGGCGGAAAACGCCCTCGTACTGCTTCAACACCCGACGTTAGAGACAAGACAGGGAAAACCGATGCCTATCTTGGCGATTGGAGAACCTGGCGATGGACGCGTTGCAGCGCTTGCATCAGACTCCTCTTGGCGAATGAAAATGCCGGTCACGGGAGAGGGCGGCGACGCAGCTCATTACGACACGTTTTGGACCAATCTCATCCGATGGTTGGTGAAGGATCCAGATCTAGATCTAGTGCGCGTTTCTCCCAGCGCAGGTGTCCGAGCACTTGGAGAGGACGTGAATCTCGACATACGAGCCTTTGCTCCAGACTACACGCCGCAATCAGGAACACGATTCGACCTGTCAGTATATCGACGTTCAGACGACGCCGCAGGGCCCTCTTCTGAGTTGGTATTCAAGCGCACTGATTTAACCTCAGATGAGTCAGGTCGAAGCGCAGTGCGCTATGAACCGGTTCAAGCAGGGGTATATGACGTGCAAGTGAAGGCGATGATCGCAGGCCGACGTATCGAGGCGAAAACCGTATTCGTCGTAAGTGATGAGCGACCCGAGATGCGAGCTGTTATTGCCAATAGCGGGCTTCTGGCTGAGCTTTCCGAGATCACCGGTGGCCAGTCTTATACCTTGAGTGCACGAAATCCATCTTTGAAGTTCAATCCACCACGCGTGTCCGATGTCACTAGCCGTCGCTACCATGAACGCTGGAATGTGCCGGCCGTGTTTATTTTGGCCTGTTTAGTTTTGACGGTTGAATGGTGGTTTCGTAGGCGCGTCGGCCTGCTCTAACGCATAATTCTACGGAGATACTTAGGGGGTTTTAGACGACGCTTTCTTCTTCGCTTTTGGCAAGGTCGGTTCGACCACTGTGTCCATGACATCAACCCCGCCACGTATACGCCAGCGGTTGTTTTCGACCATGTTTTCGTTAATGCAAGCACGGGCCATATCGTAGCTGGGTAGGGGGCCATTTCGGAGCTCCCACGCACCGTTACTAAGTACCTCTACGACCCAAATAGTCATTCCCTCGTGGTCCTGAGAGATCTGGTTAGACGCGGCGCTCACCCCGTGATGGTAGTGGTAGGGCTGATAGGGATCAAAATCATTGTCTAGGGCGGACTCAATTGTGCGAAGCGTAATGCGACAGTTAAACGGGCACTAATCGCTCTTTGCGGGGTACAAAACGCCTGGTTACGGACCAAAATTATGCAGAGTTGGAGCCATCCATCCTATTGAGGGGCCAACCACTGACCATAGAAGCACTAGCAAAGCGACGATCATGAGCCAGCTCGGCAGTGGTGACTTTCGCGTGAGCTCGGTGTCGGCAATGTGCCACATACCCAGTATCAATAGTGCCGTTATCCCTGCGTATAGTTTCGGATCGGGGTAGGTAGGTCCTCCCCAGCTGAAGTTTGCCCAAACCATCCCAGTTAGAACTCCCCCTGCGAGTAGTGCAGTCGCAAGCTGACCTGCTATTTGCTCCAGTCGGTTCGCGAGGGCACGCATGCCTTCATCTGCGGCAGGTAGCATTGCGAGAGCTGCTAGCGCAACGGCTGCGAGTGGGAAGATTAGAGCGGCTGCAGTTGCACCAAGACCGCCACCAAATGGTCCTGTCGGAAGGCGTACACCCCGAATGACCTCGCTCTGCGATAACTCCAGCTCAATGGTGTCACGCGCCGCTTGCATTATCTGCTCTGTCGATACTGTTACTCCAGGCCACCAGCGAATGACTAGGAAAACCGTAGGAAGTACTGCCCCTACGAAACCTAGCAGGCGTACCCAACGCGGGATGCGGCGGCCAGCATGATAGGCAGCGATACCACTCATGAGAGCAAAAATGAGCAGTCCTGTGCCGACCTGTCGTGGCCACGTAGGTCCAGGGATCATGGCCCATACTTTACGCACTAGGCCGCTATCACCTTGTAGGTTGCCAACGAGCACTGAGGCCTGGACGGGGGCGCCATCAGAGAAAGCATATACTGCATCGGCTCGAGGCGAGAGCAGTGGTATTGCCACTAAGAAGAGTGTGAGTAGAAGTAAGCCAACGACATGTCCGCGCAGCTGGATCGCTGCCCCACTTGCAGCAACGAATAAGCATCCTAGCGCCCCAATGGATAACGTAATATGGGGAATAGACCACGGTATCCACTGCACAACACCACGACCTTGAGGGCCGCTCACTAGTCCGATGCTGGCAATGCACCAGATGCACAACATACCAAGCAGCCGTTGACCTATGTGCGGTCGCACGAAAGCTACCAATGCAGGAATCCCGCTGGCTAGCATGAGCGCTGAGCTCCAACCAGCGGGTGGGAGGTCTCCTCGGTATGCGGCAGCTGCAACTACCTGTATGAGGTGCACCAGCGCCACCCCACGCAACCAAGATGGATGCTGGTAGGAGCGGACGAGTATGAATCCGTATGCGAGTGCCAGTGCTCCAAATATCACGGCAATCATTCATCACCTCCAGCACGTCCATACGCAAGGAGTTGGTGTTTTAGCCGTTCTGGTCGCGACAGTGCGCCGTAGCCGCGGATGTTCAGTGTGATGGTGTCACTCGTTCGTACAATAGCGATGCGGTAAGCGGGCAGCAATGTGATGCCAAGTATACCAATGAGTAGCAGTCCAGCACCGATCCAGACAAAGGGGATATGGTCGGTACCGGACACAAGGAACGTCATGGCAGTACGCGGTCTTGCGGAAATACTTAGCTGTCCGGCTACTGCCTCCTCGCCGACTTGGCCCATGAGTACGCCTACGGGGGAGCCATCCGTTGACCCGCCAAGCAGCGCGGTAATACGCCCATCGGGAAGCGTTATATCTAGTGGAGTACCGACTGCCGAAGTGGTCCGGCTGCGCTCCTTCTTGCCATAGGCGATATCAAGGTCAAGGCTACCCGATAGGGGTAGCCTTTCAAGACCAACCAATGTGAGGCGCCGACCGAGAAATTCCAGATCTGTCCCAGGTTTTACGGTCGCTTCGTGTCGTTTCCCATCCCAAACGATAAGACAACGGCGAGGACCCCGCATTGTACTGTCTTCGCTGCGACCACACTCCATATCGAATGGGGGGTTCCAGGGCAGCTCAGCATCGTTGCGAATCTGTGATGCCTCAAAGCGTGCGCGTGCTGCATCGTCGGCTCCTTCCACTACGGTGATGAACCCTAGGTCGGTCCGAGCTCCAATTGCGGCGGCGGCGAGCAAGACAGCAACTCCCGAGAGGCACAGAATAGCAGATTCCACCCGGAAACCGAGGCTGCCGCTTGCGTGATGTCGCGAGTGTAGTCGTGCACCGGAGCGTGGGAGTCTGGTGTGTAACCAGTCATTCAGACTGTTGTCTGTCGACTCAATCGCGACTTCGGATACGGCATAAGGGCTCCTCGCGGGACCGTTTTCTACACCGTTGGGTAGACGGAACGCCCTTTTTAGGCCGATAGCTACGATGTTGAGTGCGAGTAGAATGGCTAGTAGTTGAGTCAGCCAAGACGACTCAATCCGATGGAGTTCGAGACCTACAACCACCTGAGTTACTGAGGAGGTATACGAATGCCCGATCGTTTCGCTGGATACATGCTGTGGCACCACAAGCCCAAAGCTCATCATGAACGCCAGTAGCGCCAACAGAACAATGGTCGCCCTGCGGTCCGATATGCGGTGAAAGACGGTTTCTCCCCAAGTCATGCACTTACCTCGCCGCTATCTTGTTGCGTTCTGTCGCATTTGGAATCGTAAGAGGAGCAAGACACATCGCACTGTGGTGTCAGCCACGGCAAATAGTAATACAATGGCAGCACAGTGTGCTCATTGGGGTTATGCTGGCGACCGTACCACCGGTTGCCTCTGCGAGACGTTTGGGTTAGCAGTGAGCACACGGGGTGTCAAGGTACTCGCGCGCAGGCGCCGGTTTGTATCAGCGGATTTCGGAGTAGCAGCATTCGAATCGTAGGTCTAACAGGGGGAATCGCTAGCGGTAAGTCTACCGTCAGTGCGATGTTGAAGCGACGCGGATATCCTGTCGTCGACGCGGACCAAATCTCTCGGGATGTCTTGATGCCTGGCGAACCGGCACTGGCTGCGCTTATCGAAAGATTTGGTCACGCTATTGTGGATGAGCATGGTCGGTTAAGGCGTCGTGAGCTTGGAAAAACAGTGTTCGGCGATGACGGGGCTAGGCGTGATCTCAATGGGATAGTTCATCCAGCCGTTGCACGACGTTCAGCAGAGGTATTTGCTTCATGGATTAGTAGCGGCGAAACCCTTGGGTTCTATGACGCAGCCTTGTTGTTCGAAACGGGGAGTTATCGCCAATTCCCTATGGTTCTTGTAGTCGCTGCACCAGTGGACCTCCAAATGATGCGAATTGCCTCTCGTGACCTCGATTTATCTGAGGAAGACGCCCGGGCTCGAATTGCTGCTCAAATGCCCCTGGAGGATAAAGTCCAACGTGCCGATGTTGTGATTTATAACGATGCCGACCTTCCAACCCTGGAGCGCCGTGTAGACCAAGCCTTGGCTCGAATACACGAGTTGCTCGGTCTCAACTATACTGGTGCATCTCATGGCTGATGTTCTATTGACCGGATACCCGAGCCTATTGACTCGGAAGCTTGCAAGTCGCCTTTTGTCACAGGGCGAACATGTTCGTTTGCTAACTCCGTACCGTTATCAACAAGAAGCTGAGCAGTTTCTTCGAAGAACGGACACCGGTTCCGGTGAGATCCTGGTGGGTGATGTGACTATGATGGACCTCGGACTAAGTGGGCCAGAGGTGCGCCGTCTGTTGCGCGAGGTCGATGTGATATATCACCTGGCATCCTCCAGCGCTCGATCACGGCCAGAGACGGTGCGCGCTATCAACATAAAGGGGACGCGCACGATACTTGAACTTGCGCTGGGAGCAGACCATCTGCAGCGATTCAATTTTCTGTCCACCGCATTCGTTTCAGGAAGCAGACAAGGCGTTGTGATGGAGGAAGAACTCGACCGAGGGCAAAAACCACGAAATGAGTATGAGCGGACGAAGTTGGAAGCAGAGCGGCTAGTTCGTCGTGCATCGCGGGACCTTCCGATATCGATATATCGTCCGAGCCTTGTCGTTGGTGATAGTGAAACAGGCGAGATCGAACATCGAGATGAGCCCTATCGAATGATGATGGCATTCTTGTCGTCCCCATTCAGCTTCGGATTCCTTCCAGGGCGCGGCGACCATCCGCTGAATTTAGTTCCCGCGGATTATGTAGTGAACGTGATTTCACACATTGCTCGGGACCCACGTGGCATCGGTCTAACGTTTCATGTGACTGACCCCAATCCACTACCTGCGCGTCGGGTTCTGGAGTTGTTTGCCGACCATGCGCAAAGAAAGCGTCCTAGAGGCCATATTCCAGCGCCTGTCGCGCGTCGGCTGTTTCGGCTACCGATTGCGAAACGATTTAGTCCGCCTGAAAGTATCGTCGACTACTTCAACCAATTGGTCATCTACAACACAATCAATACGTTCGAGCTGCTGAGCGGCACGAATATTCGCTGTCCGGCGTTCCACACGTACGTGGGAAAACTCGTGACGCACTTACAGCGCGTCACGTTCGATACGGGAGGAGAGCCTTATGGCGCTTAGGTTGGGAGAGCTGCTAGTGCAGCAAGGTGCATTATCGCAGGAGAAGCTGGATGAAATGCTCCAACGGCAGCGTGCTGAGCATCGACGGCTGGGGGAAATCCTTGTTTCTGAGGGGTTGTTGGAAGCGGATTCTCTTCGAGAGGCCCTGGCCCAGCAGAGTGGTACGACAGCTGTTTCTCTGGGGGATGTCACGCCGAAGTCAGAGGTTTTAGCAATGATGCCATCACCTTCTATGCGACGCTTTGAAGTCGTCCCACTGGAAGTTGAGGGTAATACTTTAGTCGTGGGTATGGTGGATCCACAGAATACAGTCGCTCTCGATGCGGTGCGAAATGCTACCGGTTTTCGCAACATATCTATTCGTGTCATCGCGGCATCTGAGTTTGCTGAATGGTCGCTATCTCAACTGTCAGGTAAGCCAGAGCTTTCTGCCTTATTAGACACGCCTCCAGCGCATGTAGCCGTATCTAGTCCGCCGGCTGAGGAAGATGAGCCGCCGATTGATGCTCGGCCAGTTGTGACTGTCGTGGATCACCTTCTGACTGAGGCTGTACGCAGGAAGGCGAGTGGTTTACATATTGAACCATTCGAAACTACCGCCCGCATTCGGATGCGAGTCGATGGGGGGTTGCAGACACTACTTACGGTCCCGCGGAGATTGCATCGGGCTATCGTCGCGCGACTAAGTTCACTTGCCCATGGAGGCATTCTAACGGCGAGTACGTCAGAGGGGCGCGGTCGGTTTCGACTCAAGATAGCCAACACCGTATTTGGACAAGCAGTCACGCTGCTGTCGTTGGATGTTGACATCCACACTTTGGACGATCTGGACTTCACACATGACCAGCGTTCTCGGCTCGAGCAAATACTGGGCCGCCCACATGGGTTGGTGGTTATCGCCGGGCCGAAGGATTCAGGTCGAACTACGCTCGCGTCTGCACTCGTCGAGATGGTCTCTCGAAGTGAACGCCAAATAGTCACGTTGTCTCGCCATGGTTCGATGGGCGTATCGGGGGCTCTGGGTTTCCAGCCACATCAGCTTGATGAGGCCCTGAGTCAGGACCCCGATGTTTTGCTGTTTGACGATGTACCGCTGGAGGATATTTCCAGAATGACGCACGCCGCTCTCGAAGGGCGACTTGTGGTGGTGACGGTTGCGGGCAGTCGAGCGATGACGACACTAAAGACACTTTCATCTCTCTCTTCTTCATGGTCTTTGGCGGCGACATTGCAGGCAGTAGTTGCAGTGCGATTACTAAGGCGGGTTTGTCCCGAGTGTGGCGTGGGTGTGGATGTGGAAGCCTCGGTACGAACCGAACTGGGCCTACCCGAAATCCCGTCGCCAAATGAAAACTTTCGGCAAGGCAAAGGATGCACACATTGTTGGGGCACCGGCTATGCGGGCCGAGTACTCGTGTCGGAGATAGCATATGCGCCAACTGCGATGCGAGATGCGATTCGCAACGGTGCTGATGAAGAAGAGCTGATGGAATTAGCGCGTGAAGACGGATTCCACACTTTGTTTGAGCTTGCAGTGCTGGCGGCCGCCATGGGTAAGACGACTGTGAGTGAGATTCGCTCTTCTTGCGGTGTCTAAGTACGCCTCGATATTTAGGCGAACTCGCTAATTTGTCAGGTGCTTTTTGAGAAGCTGTTTATAGACCTCATTTTCGATGGCAAGTTCGTGGTCTCGGCAGAAAGATATCAGCCGTCTCTCGATGCCTGCCTGACGATGCGCGCTCCAGCGTGCGCGTAACTCTCGATCTGATCCAATAGCCCGATTAAAGCCTAAAAAAGGGCTTCGATGCTCCATCATTCCCTCTTTAAGGCGAGTCTGAGTCTCCGCATTTTCCGAGCTAATGAACGCGTTAACCTCCGCCATGGCATCGTCAAAGCTCGGGCGTGGTATCTCCAAAAAATGACCGGACTCTACCTTTTGGAGCACGCGCGCTTTGACCGTGTCACCGTCCATATGACTGGTATATTCCGTTTCTCCTGTATCTAGGTTCAGGAAATACCGGGCATCTGGACTGCCGATAATGAAGGCGGATTCGAAGTCTTCCCAACGCACTGTCATTGCCGTCATGTCGTGCCCTCCACCGTGATAACCCCTGAACGTAGCAATTGGTTGATCACTGTAATAGTTTCCAATCGCGACAGGGGTGCCGCCTCCATAATGTCTTGTATGCAATTGACCCCATCGATCAGTGGCAGAATGGAACTAATCTTGGAAAATTTGAGAAAGGCGGTCGGAATAGGACCTTCGGTGGTATCTAGCGTCGTGGGCACCGAATCCAATGGTCCAATGACCGATTGGTAGAGTTCCAAAAGTCGCTCTTCGTTCACGTGGATGAACTCTGTCAGGTCGGCATTCAGAGGAGTCGAGGTCAGTAGCCTTTCGAGTGAAACGAGCGCTCCATCGCTGTCCGCGAGCCGGAACAGGCGAAGCATGTCGTCGTATAGAAGTTCAGAGCGCCGAGTCCATCCCGGTGAGGGAGGCTCCTCCTCGTCCACCTGAGGGATGACGTAATCCTCAATGGGCTCTTCATTTGTCTGTACCTGAGGCAGTGCATCGGGTTCGATGTGCGGCGTGTCCATATCACTATCAGACACCGCTTCGAGTACGACTGTGTCGGGTCCCTCAGTATCCGCGTCCTCCTCGCTACCACTCATTTGGAATGTCTTTGGGCTTTCGGTCGTATCGGCTGCGGGCGTAATCACAGGATGTACGGAACCGGACGCAATTGCCGCCTCGCGTTGGTCCAGCAAATCGAGCAGCCCGTCGAGGGCGAGCATGGTCTCGTCGAGGCGTGCCCGTTGCTCATCTCCTAACGATCTGAGTCTTCTGTCGCGTAATGCTGGCAAGTCCTCAGAGGACAATCGCTCCACAAGCTCTGTGAGCCGCATGTCGAAGGAATCACCTTTAGACACTGCTTACTCCAAGTTCGGCGGGTTACGCTTCAGGTCTTCAAATACATCCGCGAGTATGTCAAGGGCTGCGTCGATATGCGAGTGCTGTGCAATCAACGGGGGAAGGAAGCGCAGCGTGTGGGGGTTGAGCCTGTTAATCAGCAACCCTCTTTCCATGCTGCGCAACATCGCTTCCGGCGCATACTCCTTGTTGAATCCAAGGCCAACGATGAACCCACGACCACGGGCACCCTCTACGAAGTCATATTTCTTCGCGAGCCGATCCAGCTGTTGCATGAAATAAGCACCGGCAGTCCTCACGTGAGAGATGAGTTGGTCATCTTCGAGGACATTCAGCACTTCGAGCGCTACTCGTGCGGCTACCGCATTACCAGCGAATGTCGAGCCATGTGACCCTGGCTGGAACCCGTCGGCTACTTCTTCTGTGGTGATCATTGCGCCGATCGGAAGTCCACCACCCAATGCTTTAGCTAAGGTGACGACATCTGGCCGAATGCCTTCCTGTTCGAACGCGAAGAATGAGCCTGTGCGGCCGACACCGCACTGGACCTCATCCAAGAGCAGGAGTGCGCCATTATCCTCAGTCAATTGCCTGAGGTCTTTCAGAAAGCCAGTCTCGGGCATGATGATACCGCCCTCTGCCTGTATTGGCTCTACTAATACACCACAGACGGTGTCATCCATCAGCGCTGCTACCGAGTCGATGTCATTGAACATGGCGTATCGGAAGCCGGGAACTACCGGTTCAAATCCTTTGTGGTACTTTGGCTGTGCTGTCGCAGACAAAGCGAACATGGTGCGGCCATGAAAAGACTTCTTGAAGGTAATGAAGTTGGTTCTATTCGGTTCCTTTCGCGTGATACTTCCATAGCGTCGTGCAAATTTCAGGGCTGCTTCGTTTGCTTCCGCTCCGCTGTTACACAAGTACACTCGTCCGTCGACAAACGCCTCAGAGAGACGTTCGGATAACAGAATCTGCGGTTCGTTAAAGTATAGGTTAGATACGTGCCACAGCTGTGCAAGTTGACGCGAACCGGCCTCTACAAGTCGGGGGTGGCTGTGACCAAGGCCGTTGACAGCGATGCCACCGATGAAGTCTAGGTACCGTTTACCTGCTCGGTCCCAGATGTACATGCCCTCACCTTTCACCGCAACGAGCGGTTGTTGGCGAAAATTCTTGGACATCGTGCGGCGACCGATAGCGACGAGCGCATCTTGGTCGTGTTCCCCAATCACGAAATTCCCAGTAGGTGATGTATCGAAGCTGCTCACAGGATGTACTTCTCCAAGTCTTGGTCCTCGACCACGTCGGACAGCTGGGACTCCACAAAGGCTTTGGTGACCACGAACGGTTCATTGGGCATCTCTGGCGCGCGGAAACTCACATCTTCCAACAACTTTTCCATCACAGTATGCAAGCGTCTTGCTCCAATGTTCTCTGCACGTTGATTGACAGAGGCCGCAACGGTAGCAATCGATTCCAAGGCATCGCTGTCGAATTGAACATTCAACCCTTCGGTACCGAGAAGTGCCGCATATTGCTTAGGGAGACTATTCTCTGGTTCCGTCAGAATACGCAGCAGATCGTCTTCACCTAGTGATTGTAGTTGCACTCGAATGGGGAAACGTCCCTGGAGTTCGGGAATAAGATCATTCACGTTTGCTACGTGAAATGCGCCAGCGGCGATGAAGAGCATGTGGTCTGTCGCTACGGAACCATACTTTGTACTCACTGTTGAGCCTTCTATGATCGGCAAAAGATCGCGCTGAACGCCTTCGCGTGAGACATCAGGTCCTTTTCCAGACTCGCGCCCAGCAACCTTATCGACCTCGTCGATGAATACTACACCGGTCTGTTCTGCTCTGAGTCGTGCCAGTCGAACAACGCGTTCCTGGTCGATGAGTTTTTCTGCCTCTTGTTCGGTGAATTGTTCGAGTGCTTCCGGTATCAGGACCTCTCTCCGTTTCGTTTTTTTGGGAAAGAGATTGCCGAACATGTCCTGAAACTGCATTCCCATCTCTTCGACACCGCCTTGACTTGAGAAGATTTCAAGGCTCGGGAACGCTTTCTCTTGGCGTTCGACTTCAATGCGACGTTCGTCGAGTGCACCGGATTCTAGCATGTCTCTAAACTTGTCGCGGGTGCTCGTGCGTTTCTCGCCGACCTCGAAACCTTGTGGTTCCTCAGGAACGAGGACATCGAGGACGCGTTCGATCGCATTCGCACGTGCTCGGTCCGACACCGCCTGGCGTTCTTCCTTTTTCACCAGGGCGACGGCATTCTCGACGAGATCGCGGATCATGGATTCGACGTCTCGGCCGACATATCCTACTTCTGTAAATTTACTTGCTTCAACTTTCACAAATGGAGCACGCGCCAGTCGGGCGAGCCGTCTAGCAATTTCCGTTTTACCGACACCCGTGGGTCCAATCATGATGATGTTCTTTGGGGTGATTTCGTCGCGTAAGGGCGGCTTGACTTGACGCCTTCTCCAACGGTTTCGTAAGGCGACCGCAACTGCTTTCTTTGCATCGCGTTGGCCAACGATATACCGGTCGAGTTCGCCTACGAGCTCTCGCGGGGTGAAGGAAAGTTCGACCGGGATATCCTCAAGGTCGCTCATGATTCTAATTCCTCGATGGTGAAGTTGTCGTTGGTGTAGATACAGATCCCAGCGGCGATGCCAAGAGACTCTTCTACAATGTCCTTGGCGCTCAGGTGGGGCGCGTGCTTTGTCAGCGCGAGCCCAGCCGACAGGGCAAAATCGCCTCCGGAGCCAATTGCGCAAACGGATGTGTCTGGTTCAATCACGTCTCCGGTGCCTGACAGAAGCAGTGTTTTACTGGCGTCCGCAGCGAGAATCATGGCCTCAAGTCGTCGGAGCGCCTTATCCAGCCGCCAATCTTTGGCAAGTTCCACCGCGGCCCGGACGAGATTATTATTGTAATCCTTCAACTTACCTTCAAATCGCTCGAACAGAGTGAAGGCATCGGCCGTTGAGCCCGCAAAGCCAACAATGACCTTCCCGTCACAAAGCCGGCGAATTTTGTTGGCCCCGCCTTTCATGATGGAGCTCCCGCGTGACACTTGGCCATCGCCGCCAAGCGCTACTCGCCCCGCATGTCGCACTGCAATTATTGTCGTTCCGTGAAACTCATAGTCTGCCATTGCTTAGCACCTTCGTCGTATCGTCGCGCGTTGCCCTACATTCTCACATAGCTACGCGTCGTGGTGGTCATTGTACTCGGCGTTCGGGGCGGCGTTATCTGCGGATGTAACCGCTTGTGCTCTCGGATGAGCCTCATCATATGTACGCATCAATTGTTCCAGGCTTACCTGCGTGTACTTTTGAGTTGTCGCCAGACTTTCGTGCCCCAAAAATTCTTGGATGTGGCGAAGTTCCGCCCCCTCCTCCAACAAATGGGTAGCGCAAGAATGGCGCAAGGCATGTGGGTGTACGCCGCCCCAACCCCCAGAGTCAAAGTGGCGCTTCGATAAAATTGTTCGAACCGACCTCGCCGATAGGCGGCGCCCGAACCGATTCACGAATAATGCTGTTTCCGTGGACTCGGTAATCAGTCCTGCTCGGGTATGCATCCAGGACTCTACTGCATCGACTGCTTTTCGTCCTAACGGCACGATTCGTTCCTTATTGCCTTTCCCGCGCACTAACACTTGCCGCTGCTCGGTATCTAAGTGCGATACGTCGATGCCCACCAGCTCTGACACCCGCAGTCCACCGCCATAGCAGACCTCTAACAGTGCCGCATCTCGAAGAGCGAATGTATCGGTTGCATCGTCGATTGATGTCAGAAGTCGGTCTACTTCCTCTGGCATGAGGACCTGCGGATTTCGATGCCCGATTTTGGGCGTTCGGACTCCTTCGCATGGACTGGCCTCGATTCTCCCGGTTGCGACTGCCCAGCGGTAGAAGGTTCGTAGCGTAGCCATCCGGCGTGACATACTCGCCGGTTTCAACTCACGGTACATGGAGTGAACATACTGGCGGACTTCGTCCTTAGTTACCGCGTTCCACGTGATGCCCTGCGCTTCGAGATAGCCTTGGAAATCGCGCAAATCGACGGCGTAGGCACGTCGCGTATGTTTCGAGAGATCTCGAACGTCCGTTAGGTGCACCAAAAAAGTATCTAGAGGAAAGCGCTCCACGCACTAACTGTAGCTCTCTGAGACCGAGAACGCATCAAAACGTATGCATTCGAATGTTCGCCGATTGAACTGGTCCCCAAAACGGCAAAACGGATTTGTGAGCTCTGCAGAAGATATGAAGCGGAGACCGCGAGCTCTCTACGGCCGGCTATCGGATAAGACACGTGCTCGATTGCTATCGCTGACGGAGACGCGAATTAATGGCACACGCATGTTTGGTCGCGTAAAGGGCCTCGAGAAGACACTGGTGGATTGGGCTAAGAAATCTATTATGCGGTCATGGGAGTTCGCTGGGTGAGATGGCTCAAAGCTTACAGACGCCATGGCCTCCCGGAACATTCAGAGCTGACCACCCGGCATCACATTTGGTATCGCAGCCCCCATCTCCGCCATCGACCAAGCAGTACACACGACAGACCGACGACACACACGTCAGTCCCCCGGCACAATCATTCTGGAATTCGCAGGGCTCCCCCATACGCCTCGCACCGGCCCAAGCGCATGTGGCTCCATTGTCGGTAGTGGCATAACAGCCCTTTCCGACCCCGCAATCCTGCCATTGGACGCTGCACTGTGCGACTGCTCGTGTACTAAATGACCACTGACGTTCGAAAACGGCGCCATCGACTACGCCCTTCATCTGTACTGAGTACGTCGCGGCTGGTTGCAGTGGTTCATTTGCATACATGGCAACTGAGCTTTCTTTTGCGAGGTTTGGATCATTGTTTTGATCCGCAAAGACGTGCGCGATGATCTCGCCCGTACTCATATTTGTGAGTCGATGTTCAGCAATCGCAAAGTCCGTACCGTTTGGAAACGTAAGCGTGATGACTGGTCCAGATGGAAACCCATTTGGCGGAGACAAGGGCTGCGGACTTTCTAATCCATCCCATGCCAAGGCCACCTGGGTCGCACCATCCGGTGGCCAGGCGACACCTCCGGGAATCCGGGGCGACCAACCATCGCCGGCGCCTACGTCCATTACATTGACCCGGTCATTCACCAGATGTGCTTCACCATAGCCGACATGCTGGGCATTGGGATGTATCAGAGGCAGTCGGTGGTAGATGGTTTCCATCCAATGTGCGATGGCGGTCGCAGGTTGAGCATGGTAGGCGACCACCTCACGGAATGCGGTCCCATTATAACCTACGGCTGCGAGCCGCTCCCAGAAACGTTCTCCAAGGAAGCCCGGCTGCTCTGGGTCTTGCTCGTGTACAGACAAGCCAGTTGCATAGAGGTCTGCATTGGCGAGTACGTAGGCCGCATGCGATGAGGCAGCAGTGTTTAAGGTGTTTAGTTGGTGGATTGGAGCAACGCCGGCTCGGATACGGAACGTATTTAACCAATGCAGTGCCGTCCGCTGCACCTTCGTCGCATCATGCGGCACACTCCCAATCTGCAGCGGAGTACTCGGGACCAGCGGGCTCGGAGGCGTAGCATACGCAGTGTACGAATCATTGAGCGACTCATCTTGTACATCGACCGGAGGCGGCGTCGTACAGGACGCAAGGAAGAGGGCGACGACAATGTTTGTTATATGAGACTGTTCCATACCAAAGAGGTCTTCGGTCAAGTCTGCAAGAAACATTAGAGAACTCCTCTTTTTTATCTCCAAGTCATGCGAGCAGCACTGCGTATCGCAGACGATGCATCTTGTATTCACCAACGTGAAGCGCCGATGCAGTTATCGTACACACACCTGTTTTTATCGAGCATTCGTGCCTGGGTTTCTTACGGAGGTGGTTTAGGAAGACCCCAGTTTTTCCCGACGCTGACGGTAGTTCAACCCTTGTCCAATTATGCAGTCGCGGAAGGTGGCATTCGGGAAAGTGCCCCCGTTAATCTGGCTTCCCGCTTGGTTCTCAGTCCGATATGACTTGGCACTTGTTTTTTCGCAGGAGAATGGACCATGGGCACGGCTTTCGTTGGTGTTGAGAGCACGACTGGAGATGAGTTGTCTCATCTCGAGGGTACGAGGTCGTCCACTAGAACCTTATTTAGCGTTTGGGCACACACGCCCATGCGCGTTCAATCCAACGATAGCCGTTATGCGAGTGACAGATATTCTTTGCGACGGGCGCATACCCGTTGAAAGCAGTGGCGCGTGTCAGGCTATCTATTTTGGCTGCCGTGGTGAGAGGAACGGGAGCGGCGGCTAGCATGAGAAAGCATGCAAGACCCACAAAGCCCGCAAGCAAGGATCGACGTACGCTGAGAAGTCCGCATAAAAGCACAGCTAGTCCTATGGGCGGTAATAAGGCCATATAGCTGGTTAGGCCAAGTATATTGGGTGATATCGCACCGGACCCTAGCATGGGCAGTGCCTGTTCTAGGATGGGTGCATCAAAAGGGATCATCGCGTACGGAAAGGTACTGATCATCGAAAATGTCACCAGGGCGGAGTACACAAGCAATGCGGGTGCGATTACGCGTAGCTTTGGCTGCTGGAGCAAGCTAAGTGCTGCAGCTATTGCGAGCAGTGGTACGACCGGAGTGAGATGCCGAGGCGCATAGGATGCCCCGGCTTGCCAGTCGACGAATGCTGCGATCCACAGAAAATACAGAAGACTGAGTACGAGAAACGGTTTAGCCCGAGGCCCCCCAAAAAAGGCCAAGAGTAGAACCGGTGCATGAAAAAAGAGTCCACGTTCCGAGCCAAAAGACAAGCCATACAGTCTTTCAATGGTGGGTATTGAAAACCCAAAAAGTCCTTGGGCATGTATCGTCGCGAGATCGCCACTGGCTTTGTGAGCATATGCGAAGGTGAACGGTGAATCGAAAAGCCACGTGTTGTAAGCGAGTTGAATCGCAATCGGCGGGATTCCACCAATACCAAACTCGATCATTGCTCTTAGGCTACGCGTGCGGATGAGAACCCAGATACCGAGCCCAAAGGCAAGTACAGCCGCCGGGGTATCGACCAGTACCATGGCACCCGCGAGCATTCCTGCAACATATCGTTGGCGGCTGAGCATGGCGATGCTCATTGCGCCTAATGCGGCGGCAGGTCCGTGTCCGAAGAATAGGGTGCAGTACAGGGCATACGGCGAGGCGAGCCCAACGATGATGGCGCCAAATAGGGCTGCCTCTTCTACCGCTTTGCTGGGCCCTGCTCGAGATTGGATTACGCGATATACGGCGTAGGCTCCTAAAGTACCTGGAATAACGACACCAAAAAGCAAGAGAAGGTAACTCAGGTTAGGAAGGTCCGGAAACTCCGTCGACATCCCAAAGATGCGCGTTGCGATCCAGTAGACCGGGATTACGAGCAGTGATAGCCCAGGTGCCTTGTCCATGTAGTCATGACCCTGGTAGTGAGCTTTGTCTACATTGGTCATGCCGTACCGCTGACGCGGTTCATCTACAGATGCGGAGCCGTAGTCAACCACAGCCTGAACGAAGTACAGACGTATAGACTCATTGGCGGCATGGAATGTTGGCCAGAAATGCACCCAATAGCTCAGTAGTAAAAATACAGTGCAGAACAGGCTGCGCCGTACGGTGGTGGGCCTGAGACTCTCGGCCAAAGATGTCATGGAGTGACCTTCCACTTCGACAAGGTGGTTCGCCACTCGGATTGGTTCGCGATGTGATGCTCCAGCCGCTTCAACGTCTCATCCGGTACGCCGGCGCGTTGCGCCCGTGCAAATGTATCCATGGCTGCGTCGAAGTGACCCAGTGCTGTTAGACAGGTTATAGACTGCTCAAGGATATACCCGACGTTTGGATTGACTTTCAGCACTTCGCCATATGCCCCTAATGCCCCTACGTAGTCTCCAGCAATTTTGTGTCGGTCCCCGAGCCAAGCCAATGCATTGAGGCGAGTATCTGGGTCGCCTTCGCGTGATACTGCTAGCCTGGCAGGATAGATGGGCGGTATGAGGCGGATATCGATTGCGTATGCCTGGTGTTCTCGGATGAGTTGCCCGACATCGAGCCCTGCTTCGACCGAGAATGGAATGCCCCGGGCGTCATAGTATGCCTTTATGCGTTGTAGGGTCGCGATTGAAGCTGCGTCTTTTCGCAGCCAAATTCCGTGCCCAGCGGAGCGAAATATCAGCACCCACCACGGTACCGCTTCTACATGGTGCAATGTGTCATCAGCATGGTAGCCGTATCCGACCCCGCCAACGCCATAAAATAGGTCGACTTTTCGGTCGTCGAGAATGTCCAGGTAATGTCGCCCATCATTTCGTACTCCGCCCGCAGTGATGACATCGTAGTCAATCATTACTTCCGGCGGATAATGCTCGGCGCGACCATCGATAAAGGTGCGTATCTGGGGTGCTAATTGGAATCCCAAATATGCGCCAAGGGTATAGTTATTGAAGAGATTGCCTTCGATTCCGGCATCGTTCAGAAATTGTGCCCCCTCTCCAGCATATCTTGCATGATTGACCGCAGTATTGATGTACTCGCTAGTGTCCTCAGGAACATCGGACATATGTAATGACCATGCACCAGAAGCGGTTGGCCAGAATAGTAAAATACTGGTGATTGCGGCGGCAGCAGTGAGTGCACTTACACCGACCCATTGGTCCCCGCGTACGGCGGATGCGCCCGATACCTCTCGCCGTACTCGCAAAATAAAGAGGATGGGGAAGAGCCCAAGCCATAAGAAGCGGAAACTGACCAACATGGCTCCGATGCTAACGATGCCAAGTAGCATGAGTGTGGGATTGAGTGCCCCCAGCGCATGCGTTTTTCGGTAGGTCACAAGGTGTCGATATCCGGCGATTAGAGCAACGACGAAACCTATCAGAGTAATATCGGCTACTAGCCATGTCAGCCATGGAAGAACGGGACTGTTGGGTGCTCCAGGAGACCAGGGATAAAAGGCTAGCCATTCGTCCGTTACTGCCCACACTGCCGTGGTGGTACTGGATGTGAAAAATGTGAGGTGCTGCCATATTCCACGCGGATTGAGTAGGGTGATGGCGAAGGATAAAATCAGAAGCCATAGCATGTGTTTCACCAGCGAGTTATCTGCTTGCGATACATTCGAAAGTTGGGCTGTGAGCTGAGACTCAAAGAAACGCGCTACCATCGTCACTCCGATCAACGCCAGTCCGATGGCGAACAGTGAATGCGCGTTTACCCACAACAGCATAAGAACCAGTACTGCCGCCGTGGAGCGGGCAGTCAGTCGTCTACCTGGTTCCAGGGTCAGCTTATAGAGGATGAGCAGACTTGCGATAGACCATCGGTCTGGTCTGTCCTGCATCAGCCGTAGCCAACTAAGTATGACAAATGCTCCAGTTCCAAGGCATGCTTCTGCAATGCTGCCAGCCTGGCGACGGCACACATCGAACACGAGCCCGATAATGAGTATGACAGAGAGGATATTGGTGATTCTCAATCCCTGGAATCCGAAAAAGCGTTCCACGGTATGTACGGCGACTCCGAACAGCCATTCATGTTGCACAGGGGTAATCGGTCCGTTGGTATGCAACATGGGATCAGCGAGGGGCCACAGTCCTTCCTGCAGGTACCATTCGCCCATTTTGAGGTGGAACCACAGGTCGGCGGTAGCGAGTGGACGGCCGACAAGTGCGAGGAGCATCAACACGATGCCCGCTAATGCAAAAATAGCGATGGTGCCAGCGACAATTGTAATGCGAGATGGTGTCCCCATGGCGTCACCCTACCTGTGATCTGCCGTGGGATGAAACAAAGCGCGTCACTCGACGGTAGGAACTAACGATGGTTACACTGTCCACCATGTCAGACGCACCGTTGACGCATCGTATTTTACTCGCCCACTGCGAGGAGACACTGGACGGTAGTGCGTACTTTGCGGTCAGCCCGGACATTGTACTTGGGCATGAAGCGACCATCGCGTTGCTAATTGACAGATTACGCGCCGCTGGGAAACGGGTGTTTGCACCGGAACGATGCTTTTTTGCCGCGGACCATTTCGTTCCGCCAGCGACTGCGGAGCGCGCCGCGATTCTGAAGAAGTATCTAAAATTCGTCGAGGATGAAGGTATCTCGACGGACCTCTTTTATCGAGGAATTAGCCACCAGTTGTTAATTGAAGACTCTCGGTGTTTGCCAGGCTCGCTTATTGCTGGAGCAGACAGCCACACGACCATGGCAGGTGCCGTCGGTGCGTTTGCTGCTGGGTTTGGTTCGACGGATATTTTGGGCCTGCTCGCCACTGGGAAGGTGTGGGTTCGTCTGCCTGAAGCGGTACGCGTGGATTGCGTGAATACATTGTCCGAGGGGGCAACAGGCAAAGACGTTGCGCTCCTAATGATGCAGCACTTTGGAGAAGGTGGTGCCGGCTATCGAGCGCTTGAATTCGTCGACCATGACCAAGGCTTGTCGATGGCTGATCGCTGTACTGTAACCAACATGGCAGTGGATTGTGGTGCGAAAAATGGGCTCGTTATTCCAGATGCTGTCACGAGGGCATACCTGATAGAACGAGATGGTGGGATTCCTGAGGATATGGCGGATTGGTCTACGCCTGGAACCGAGTATGTGGATACGTTGCACATCGATCTCTCGGTAGTTGTCCCTTCCGTAGCTCGTCCAGGTAGTCCCGCTGACGTCACCCCTGCATCTATGGTCGGTGGTGAGCATGTTGACCAAGTCTTTATCGGCTCTTGCTGTGGCGGTCGTTTAGAAGATTTAAGGCAGGCCGCCGAAATTTTAACTGGCCGACGTATCAAGTCTGGCATCCGGATGGTGGTTACGCCCGCATCAACCGCGGTGTATCGTGCGGCGGTTGAAGAAGGGATTGTCTCCATACTCATCGAGGCCGGCGCTATGGTAACCGCTAGTGCGTGCGGAGCATGTGGCGGTATCGACAAAGGGATTTTGTCAGCTGGAGACGTATGCGTATCCACATCAAACCGAAACTTTCGTGGTCGTATGGGCAGCAATGATGCTCGTATCTGGCTTGCATCAGCTCGCACTGCAGCGGCCGCTGCCGTATCGGGTCAGATTATCGATCCTCGGGAGGTTACCTCATGAAGCCGCTGGTCGAGGGGCGAGCACTCGTGCTGGGTGATAACGTCAATACCGACATTTTACATCCCAGCCGCTTTTATAGCCTGGACGATAAAAAGGTTCGGTCGGGGTTTCTAGGCGCCGTTGATGGCAGGGAGTCAGATGGGCAGCGCGACCTTACCGGTGCCATTGTATTGGCGGGAGAGAACTTCGGGATTGGCTCATCGCGTGAAACGGGGGCGCGCGTGTTCGTACTGGCCGGGGTCCAGGCGATTGTAGCCGCATCTTTCGCCCGTATTTTCTATCGGAACGTGATGAACTTGGGCTTACCTGCAGTGGTTTGTCCGGCACTTGCTGGTTATCGGCCTTCCGATGATGTTGCGGTACGACTCGACCTGATATCGCGCCTATTGACAGTAAGCGGTCGGCAATTTCCTATCGAACCATGGGATCCGCATTGGCAGCGTGTGTGTGATGCAGGTGGACTCGCCCAGTGGTTGGGACTTTCGACTTCGACGCATAAGGCTTCACAGGATGGCTGATGTCTCGCCAGGCGGTTATGATGCCGATGTGATCGTTGTTGGAGCCGGACCGGCAGGCTTGGCAGCGGCGACGCGGGTACGCTGGGTGAAGGGTTACCATGCCATGGCTTGCTCAGTACGGATCATCGAATCGGGTACAGTCGGCGGTTTATTGCGTTGGGGGAGCTGTGTGCTTTCTGGGCCCGGTTGGGCCTACAAAGGACAAGAGCTTACCGATCGATTGATGGCCGATATTGAGAGATTACGCATACCAATTCAGCATGACCAAGTGGTTTCGATACACCGAAAAGGTGCGCTTTTGGAGGTAGGTCTGGCATCGGGCGCTGCATTGCGGAGCTTGGCTGTAATTCTGGCAACGGGGTTCCGGCCTCTGGCAAATGAGTCGGAGTACTATCTGCGAGGGGTGCGCATTACGTACAAAGGATATGAGCATTTTCCACGCTTACTCCGGGCCTGTGCGAAAGACGCTTCTGGTCGTGGTCTTCTCGTCGTCGGTAATGAAAAAACGTCGCATCTGAAGGCTATGCTCCGTGCGCATACCAGTGGAGCAGGTCCAGTCACGGTGCTGGATGGAGGTGAGCTACTCGAAGTTATGGGCGAAACGCATGTGGTAGCGGCTAAGGTACGTGATGCGCATGGTGAGCGAATAATAGACTGTGGTGCCATTCTGATGGATTACAATGCCTTCGAACTAACACCAGCCTTGCACGTCACCGGTGTGGAGCCGGCCCGCGATTTGAGAGGGTTCCTTACGACAGACGGACTAATGCGAACAAGCGAGCCAGGAGTGTTTGCCGCAGGAGATGTGACTGGGCGTTATGCATCGACATTGGTAGCTCTCGGTGATGGAGTGGCAGCAGGGCTGTCTGCCTACGCTTATGCTTTTGAACGAAAATTCAACCATGCTCCAAGATTATTTGCCTACGCGGCAGACGATGAGGTGTTACCGGTCAAGCCGATTGACTTGCCTGTGCTTCCATCGGATTGCGTCCCCCTGATACTCACCAAAGGTCCATCGTGGGTCGACGGATGCACAACGCTTGAAGCGCATGCATTGGATACGGGGCGGAGCCTGGATGATATTCGTGGAGAACTCATGCCCTTCATCACATCAAAGGCCATCACGGTGCACAGGAGACCGTTAGAGTGACTCGGGAACTCGCACACGATGCCCTGCACGATCGCCTGGTGTCATTTATCCGGACACCCGAAGTTGGAGACTTCAATGCGCTTGCCCTTGCGGTATTCGAGTACCAGTATAAGCACATTGAGGTTGTCCGTCGGGTAGCGGACTACACTGGAAACACGCCTGATAGGGTTCAGCGCTGGAATGATATCCCCGCGATACCCGCTCGTGCTTTTAAGTCATATTCCATGTTCGATGACGGTGCGCTTGCGCATACGTTTTTTTCGAGCGGTACGAGCGGCGCACCGAAGTCAAAAGCCCACTTTTCTGAAGCCGGCCTCACTCTGATGGCGGAAAGTATTCTGCAGAATGCACGCAAATATTTTTTACCCGAAGGGCGCAATACGGTCATTCTGGTACTTGCCCCTTCGCCTTCTTTAGCTCCGCATATGATTATGGCGTGGGGAATGGAGCAGCTCATCCAACATTTCGGTTTACCAGGTTCTCGATTTCTCGTCGGTCCAGAGGGTTTGGACCAAAATGGTTTGATGCAGACTTTCACGGACTGCATCCGTGCCAACATCCCGGTCACATTGATCGGTGCTAGCTTCGGGTTCGTTCACCTTCTGGATGGTCTTGCCGCTAAATCCCTGACGTTGCAGCTGCCGGAGGGCAGCCGACTAATGGATGCCGGTGGATTCAAGGGAAGGTCCCGTGTGGTGCGGCGAAATGACATGGATCGGGCGATTACCGAGACACTGGCAATTCCTGCCCATCTCAGCGTCAATTTACTTGGAATGACGGAGCTCGCTAGTCAATTCTACGATGATGTATTGATACACCGCGATCCTCAGCGGCGCCGCAAGTCTAATGCGCCCTGGACTCGAACTGTGGTGCTGGACCCACGTTCGATGCAGTTTGCTGCCCATGGTACTCCGGGTCTGCTCTGTCATTGGGACCTGGCCAACTTAGAACGGCCATGTGCGGTACTTACCGACGATTTGGGGGTACGAGATGCGCTAGGCTGGACGGTATTGGGGCGGGCGAAGGGAGTTGAGTCGAAGGGTTGTTCGCTCACGATAGACGCCATGCTGGGAGGACAAACCGGTGGCTAGTTACGATGCGTTTTGGCTACCAGGTATTCAGGTTGAGACTACGGCAATGACCGCGGTACGTGATGGACGGTCGATTGAGGTACGGTTTCCCGTCCTGACAGTCTCCCAAATACGGCAATGTGCTGCTCGATTGAAAGCACGCCGTCGTGAAGTGCTTGCGCGTCGGTCTATCGACGAGATTATTGAGGCTCTCGACTCAGTAGCGCGGTTCTGGTTGGAAGATACGCCACTCCGCAGTCACGCAGTGACGGCGATTTCGGTCTTATCGGGATTTTCTGAGGAGATGGTGTCGCATGCGATTCATCTCGAGCAGATTAGTTCTCGCGGTCCAGATATGCGTAGAGCACTTGACCGGGAACTGGGTAATCGACTCGCTCTTGATGGTTTTATTAAGACTCCAAAGGGCCGCTCAACGGCGGTCGGTCCAGAGCTGATCGGCGGCATTTTTAGCGCGAATATTCCCGCCTTGCCACATCTGACCGTTATGCGCTCCTTTCTTGTGAAAGCAGCCTGTATGGGGCGTGTGAGTCGTGGCGAACCATTATATTTACCTTTATACGCACAATCGCTCGCAGCCATCGACCCAGAGCTGAGCGAGTGCTTGGCAGTAGTGTATTACGACCGGGATAAGCATGAGCTTAGTGATGCATTTCTCGAGTGTAGCGATCACCTCATTGCGTATGGAGGAGACGCAGCACTCGCTGAGATCGAAAAACGGCTTCCGCACGGATCTCGTGCTACTTGGCATGGACATCGTATGGGCTTTGCATGGCTTACCTCATCGGTGATGACCACGTCAGACAGCCTCGGACTGGCCGAAAAATTGGCATATGATTTTAGCGTGTTCGACCAGCACGCATGTCTTGCGCCGCAAGCTGTGTATGTCGAATCCGGTGGTGAGGTCTCGCCGGAAACGTTTGCGGAGCAGCTATCCAATGCCATGACCAAGGTGCGGAAAAGGCTACCTGCTCGCGCCTTGTTGCCTGAAGAGGCTCCAGCCCTCCGAAGTGCGCTCGAACTTAGCCGAGTAGAGGCCGCCATGGGAGATGCTCGACTCGTGAGCGATACCTTGCAGTCGTCTGTCGTTATTCGGCAGCTCGATACCCTAAAGCCAGGTCCGTTAGACCGCTTTGTGACAGTGGTACCCGTAGATAAAGCCGAGGATGTATTTGCGCAGATCAATCCGGTGCGCCAGTACCTCCAATGTGCGGCTGTTGCGGGAATATCTGAGGAGGACCGACTTCAATTAGCACGCTTGGGTGTGACTAGGATTTGCCCTCCAGGAGCGATGGGTACGCCGTCTATGGTTTGGGCGCATGATGGCCGACTTTGTCTCGCCGATTTGGTGAGGTGGTGTGATGAGGAGAGCCTACCGCCAGGATAGCTACGGCGGTAGGCCTGCAATTGCAGCCTGCAAGGCATCAATATCTGCAAAGTCTCTTTGGGTTGCTCCGATGTGGCTCCAAACGACGACTCTCTCCGTATTGACTAGAAATGTGGCTGGTACTGCAATCGGGGTATCGACCATACGGACGCCATAGGCACTCATGACCGTCGATGCTCCATCATTGAGTAGGGGAAAACGGATTCCGTGATTTTTCGCATATGTGGCTGAGTCTTTCGCGGAGTCGGCACTGATGGCGACAATTTGCACTGCCTCTTGTAGCTGTTTCAGCTCTCCGAGCTGAGTTCTGCAATTGGGTCACCAGTATCCGCGATAAAAGCTCACCACAACAGGGCCCTGGTTCAGGAGCCGAGAGAGTGTATGTGCAGTGCCGCTTTGGTCGAGCAGTGTGAAATCGGGAGCAGTCTCACCAGACGTTGGCTCTCCGCCAATGGCCGGCGTCCACCAGGCTCTATAGCCCGCGTATACGACTAGGAGAGTCGTGGCACAAACCGCAATTCCTCGGATAACTCGACGCCGATTCACACGTGTATGATGCAGGAGATGGGCGTTTTGTTATGTACAGTGTGTAACTCCATACAGCGAAAGTACGGTGCCGGGGACGATAACGTTTGTGAGTATTGTACGAGCAGTCGTACCTATCCTTCGGTTTTGCTTCGCTCGACGATATGGCAATAAGCAATCTGTCCATGAGAGGAGAACAGCGTGAGCTGGTTAGAAAAGTGTCTCCAACGCTACAAACCGATCGTCGATGATTGGGATGCATTTATGCACGCTTGTCAGATGCCTTTGCCGCGAGCGATTTGGCACAATCCGCTGAAAGCGTCGGCCGATGACGTTCGGAGACTGGTGGCAGCGCGGGTGCCTGAAGCTCAGATCATACCTTGGCAGACCTTGGCCTGGCGTTTACCGCCTGGGGTGAAGCCGGGATTATGGCCGGAGTACCGGTTGGGTTGGATTCACGGTCAAGAAGAGGTTGCCTTGTGGGCCGTTCCGTTACTGAACGCACAGCCAGGAGAGCGTGTACTCGATCTATGCGCGGCTCCAGGAAATAAAACAGCTCAGCTTGCGGTGGCAATGCAAGATGAGGGACTGATTATCGCGAATGAACGGCGCTGGGATCGACTCGTCTCGCTACGGCATAACCTTGAGAGACTTGGGGTGACATCAGCGCTCATTACCAGACATGATGCCGCCCGATTTACGTGGTTGGACGGGACGGTGCCCAAGACTCCATTTGCTTTGGGTGGGCACGGTTTCGATAAAGTATTGGTGGATGTGCCATGTACCTGTGAAGGGACCACTCGAAAGCGCAATATGCATCGTCGGCATTCCGTTGATGCTTATCGGAAAAGTGTCGTACAGACCCAGAAAGGGATGTTAAGGCGTGCGTTGGCACTGACTCGGCCTGGCGGACTTGTCGCGTATGCTACATGTACCTTTGCCCCCGAAGAAAATGAGGGTGTCCTGAACAGCATCTGGCCGCATGTAGCGGAAGTCGTCGCTATGGCTCCTCCTGCCGGACTTCGGATTTCTCCAGGACTTGCGGCTTGGGAGGGTCAAACATATCGCGATGATGTGCGTAATGCATGGCGGATCTGGCCTCACCACAACAATAGTGGGGGCTTCTTTATCGCGTTATTGCGGAAGCTACCGGAGCCAAGTCACATGGAACCGGCCACAGACGGTCACTCAGTCGCAGCAGGCGGAGGCATATCATGAGCTTGCCGACAAAGTTAGATGCATTCCAAGCCCTCGATGACCGCCATGTGTTCGTGATTACGTTGATGGAGGAATACGGCTTTCCTTCAGACGCCTTTGCTGGTTGGACGTTTTGGCATCGGTGCGAATCCGATGCGGTGTGGATAGCTCGGTCGGAGATGCGGCCAATCCCCGGCATTCCTACGGGTGCATTTGGGATGATGGCTAGTAAGAATATCGCACAGCCAACACGTCTATCGGCCAGTTTTATCCAGCGATTCGGACACCTCGCGAGCCGCTCAACAATCACGCTAAACCATGAGGGGACACGCATGTTCGCTGCTGGAAACCGAATCTCTTGGCCGTCAGATGAGTCACCTCGGCATTATTCGATAGTAATTGGTACGATAACGGCCAGTAATGGTGAGATCTACCATGTGCCGGTCGGGCGGGGGCGATTTGAACGTGGTCAATTGTGTTCTGATGTACCGAAGGCACAGCGGTTTCAGCTGTAGTGAGCGCTATCGCGGGGGTATCTTCCCGCGCCTTACTTTTTCTTCCGGCCTTTCTTTCGACTTTTCTTGGCCATTTTGGCGCGCGATTTTGCCTTCTGCTTCTGTGATGCTGTTGGGCCTCGCCGAGTACCAGGCGCGCCTCGCTGCCGTCCCCGACTCGCAGGTGCTGAGGGGTTCATTGCCTGCGCCATTTCTCGTCCAAGCATCTCTTCCATATCCAGGCCTTGGATATTTTTGAGCTGATTGAGTTGGTTGAATCCGGGTAACTTACTGAGGAGTCCGGGTTGTTTACCCACGTTACCCATTATTTGGCGCATACCGAAGAAACGCTGCAGCAGATTGCGGACATCACTCCGTTGCATTCCGCTACCTTTTGCAACACGTCCGATACGACTCTCACCGCTCCCAGACACTGAGAAAACCTCGGGGTCTTCTCGTTCTTGTTTGGTCATCGAGTTAATCATCGATTCTACGCGCTTCAGCTGTTTGTCATCGACTTGCATACCGTCTGGCATGTCACCGAACGGAAGTTTCTCGAACACCTCTTTGATCGGACCGAGCTTCTGGATGGTTTTGATCTGGTCGAGGAAATGCACCAAGTTGAATTTTCCGCTGAGGATACGCTTCGCATCTTCATCGGCTTTTTCCTCGTCAACGACTTGCTCGAAGTCTTGCATGAGCCCGACGACGTCGCCGAGTCCAAGTATCCGAGTGGCAATCCCCTCGGGACGGAATGGCTCGAGGCGGTCCATCCCCTCACCCATGCCGACAAATTTGATGGGTTTACCGGTAACGGCCTTGACCGACAGGGCGGCACCGCCCCGGGCATCACCATCCATTTTGGTGAGGATGACCCCATCAATGTCCAAGCGCTGATTGAAGGTCCTCGCAGTCTTCACCGCATCTTGACCTGTCATTGCGTCGCAGACGTATAGGATGTTGTCGGGTTTTGTGTTGTCGACTATCCGATCGAGTTCCGCCATCAGCGGCTCGTCGATGGCTAAGCGCCCTGCGGTATCGAAGATGACGACGTTGCGTCCGATCGCCTTGGCTTTGGCCACCGCATTTTGGCAGATCTCAACCGGGTCGCCAGTCCCTTCGTCATATACTGGTATACGAAGCTTTTGGCCCAGGACTTTCAGTTGCTGGACCGCTGCTGGACGATACACATCGGCGGCAACGAGAAGGGGGCGTTTACCTTCTTTTTCTAATCGCTTCGCAAGCTTGCCTACCGTTGTGGTCTTACCCGAACCCTGCAGACCCACCATCATGATTTTCGATACACCGCTCTGCGCGTAGCTTAGAGACGGGTCGACGGGTCCCATTAGGTCTGTCAGTTCATCGAGACATATCTTTACGAAGTGGTCTCCAGGCGAAACTTTGACTTTACCTTTGCTCTTACTCTCCGTCGTGACCTGTACGAGCTCACCCACCGCCTTGTCTTTGACCTTTCCTAGGAAGGCTTTGACGACGTTGAACTCAACATCTGCCTCGAGCAGCGAAATGCGAATGTCTCGCACTGCTTCGTCGATATTTTCTTCGCTTAGCTCTCGATAGCCTTTGAGCCGGTTGCGTGCGGATTTGAATCCCTTCGATACGGTCTCGAGCATGGGTCCTCTAGTCGACTGTCATATCTGCGTCATTCGGGCCCATTTCTAATCCTGGACCTCGCAGGGCGCCGAATAGTAGGAGGTGTCGACCGTGCGGTCAACGACCGAATTTTGTCGGTGCGCATTGTTGGACGTATCTCGGCTTGGAGCACTTCCACGAGTGGGGAAGTGCGTAGCGCCAAGATGGAAGCCCGACTAGCCTAGTTCGATGCGGTCTTGAGTAATTTTGGCCAAGTCGCCTTCACCGAGTCCAAGGTCAGCTGCCCCTTGTATGAATCTCGGTAGCCGGCGTCCATCTCGGTCAATGGCCAGCGGCTTGAGCTTGTGTTTCTTTCGATAGCCGTCTACCCAGTCGTAAATGATTCGATCCATCGCGACCGGATCGGTCGTGACGGCGATTTCATTATGAACCTCTCGCCATTTCTTGTCTTGCGGACCGCCGTGATAGAGGACACGCAATGCATCGCATACGATAAGCCGTACTTTGCCCCCCATTTGTGCATGTGAATACACTTTTGCGATGTTGCACACCCCGTGTTTACACGTCGGTACACACTCCTTTGAGCAGTGGTATTTGGGAACGGAATCAATGTTTCCGTAGGCCACATTTTTGATGGCCCCAGTTACACCTGAAAGGTCATGATCTTTGGGTACACAGACGTTGATGACTGCCGTGCATTTTCGTGCGACCGCCGCAAGTTTGCTGGTGGTCGCCTTTCCATTTTTTCGTTTGGCACCGAAGTCGGTGGGTTTGTCTTCGTATCCCAGGTTCTTGTGGAAGTGAACCTGGTACTGTCCCGGCTGTGGCTTCTTATACGTTGGCATCGGACGTATTTTCGCCTTTCGCATCCGAGAGCCGTACTGGTCATAGATGATAATATTTTCTTTGGCTACACCAGCAGCATGGACCGCGTCAGCCACCGCAAATGCCGTCTCAGCAGTGACGGTTGAGTACGGTGAGCCGAGGGTGTTCAATTTGACACCCACAATATCGTCGGGCTTCACAAAATGCTTCATGGCATCGCCAATCGAAGACTCTCCTGTGAGGCGGAGCAGGGCTGCCTCGAGCATGCTCTCCACTATCTCTTTATCTTGTTTTGTTACCTTAATGGTAGCCCCAGAATGGTACGCGCGTACGACGTGTCCTCTCTTGGACATGGGAAATGATGTCGGATTTTTTGCTGAGGCCACCTTTGGCAGCGCAATCGCGGCCGCAGCGGCAGTCGTACCGATAGCGGCATGCTCGAGGAAGTCTCGGCGTGTCTCGCCTTGTTCCGCTGTTTTTTTCTCAGAGGCTTCCATAATACAGTCCCCTTATTCTGCGCTTAGTAGTCTTTTTTTGTCGTCGAACGCTCTAGAGTGCTTCTCGTTTTAAGCTCCGCGTCATAAGTCGTTCGACGGTTCCGCTCACATCTAATCCTTGGTGCAGTACACCGTAGACTTCGTCAATTATCGGCGTGGATACGCCCAGCCTTCGCGCCAGCCTATGTGCCGCCTGGGCAGTGGCAACTCCTTCCACTACCTGCGGCATGGCACCTAGGACTTTCTCTAGGTTCTCACCTTTCCCCAGTGCTAGTCCAACCCTTCGATTACGAGATAAGTCGCCAGTACAGGTCAAGATCAGGTCCCCTTGGCCTGCAAGCCCCATCATGGTGGTCGGTTCGGCGCCGAGTGCAACTGCGACACGAGTGATTTCAAACAGGCCACGGGTGATGAGCGCAGCTCGGGCGTTCAGTCCCAGACCCATTCCATCGCAAATTCCTGTCGCAATCGCCATCACGTTTTTTAGGGCACCACCGACTTCCACACCGACTACGTCATGTGTCCAGTACGTTCGAAAGAATGGTCGAGCAAAGGCATGTTGCACATGCTGAGCTGCTGCCTCATTCGTGCTCGCGCACACGACAACTGTAGGCTGCTGGCATGCAACCTCTTTCGCAAAAGACGGACCGCTGAGAAAGCACATACGTGTGCGCATGCTGGCTGGAAGTGTCTCTTCAAAAACGTCGCTGAGTAATTTACCTGTTCCCAGCTCAATGCCTTTGGATGCACAGACGATAACCGCATCCTTTTTGGCGGTTTCTGACCATAATTCGGTCACGCGGCGGGTATGTTGTGACGGTACGACACTGATGATTAGGTCAGCTCCTGCAATGGCAGCGTTCAATTTGGATGTGCTTTGAAGGCTGTCTGGGAGCGCCACGCCAGGCAGGTAGGTGGAGTTGAGGCGGTTGGCCTGGATGTCGTGTGAAACCTTGGGCTCGAAGGCCCAGATTGTGACTTGATGACCGGCTTCACACAAGACGCTTGCGAGCGCAGTACCCCACGCGCCGGCCCCGACCACGCATGCGCGGAGTGCGCCCGGTTTCAACTTATCGCCCAGCCCCTAAGTTTAACCCGCGGATCTTAATCTTCCCTTTCCCGGGTCCGCGTGCTTTTCGACTGCGACGAGTACGTCGCTTTGATTTCACGTAATTGGGCACGGCGAATTCGGGAACGCGGCGGTCATATGACTCCGATTCTGCAGCGGCAAAGCGGACAACTACGGGCAGGGCTATTGGCTCTTTTTTCGCGGTTGCGGTCGGGTCAGCCCCTGAATTTTTCAGCGTGTCGTTGGCGCTTGAATCCTTGTTGGCTTCCGAGGCCAGCTCCGCTCCCGTAGTTTTTGATGTTGGTGCGTTCTCTACCGTTTGTGTTGCAGTAGCTTTCGTACCGGCGTTAACCTTTTCTTTGGTGGTGAAGTACCAGCCTGCAGTCCCAATGGCAGCAATAAGCACGGCAGCGATTGCGTACACGACGCCGTTATTCTTACTTTTTACTTCGAAAACAACGGATTCTTCTGTCCGTGCACTTGTGGAGAGCGCAGTCGCAGCTGGCGTCGCCTTTGATTCTTCCGGAGTACGGAGTGCAGCTTCTCGGCGTTTCAGCTCTGCTTCACGCAGCCGATCCAGTTCAGCGCGCCGTTGGCGTTCAGCCGTTCGGCGAGCTTCCAGTTCAGCGTGCTTTCGGGACTCGAGTTCGGCCTTTATTTGGTCGAGTTCGCGCTGCGCTTCGTTACTCGTTTCGCTTAGTAGATCGGCGAGTAGTGAGTTCCCGCCGGTTGGGCGACTTGCCGACGCCGAGTTGGTGGCAGAGGGCTGGTCCCCTTCGGTTTCGGGGGCTACTGGGGATTTGTCTGGCATCAAATGGCTTCCCGTATAGCGGATAGAACTGACCTAAGGACTTACGGAGAATAGGGGGTGTGTACGGAATCTGTCAAACGGCTTAGAGTGAAATCAACAGTTTGGATCCGATGCATCGATTTCGATGAAACCTCGTATTAGGTGTCTATTATTTCTGGCTGGCCGTCTTGAACACCGCCAGCTCCTTTATGCAGATTGAATGGCTAGATGGCGGGCAGCGCGGGGATTTTCAGCGTGAATTGAACCTCGAACCGTGTTTCGTTCACTTCAATCTCTGCAGCGAGCAAGTCGGTTTGACCCGTCAATGCGAGACTTTCGTTTGCGGTCTTGATAGCGCTAGCAAGCCCTATTCTTATGACGGGCTCCATCATCTTGATTGTTTGTACGTCTGCGACCTCCAGGATTAGGCGCAGTCCCAGGACTTCCCGAAGCTGCATCTCAAATTGCAGCGTTCCATCCTCTAGTTTGGGGAACGATACCAACATGGGGAAGGCGTCGCATAATTGCGTATACACGGTGTTGAGTTGCAGACCGCCCCATCCAAATGCAGTGGGGTCAGCATCTTTCATTAGTAATTCCAGGGTTTCGTTGCCACCGACAGCGTCGCCGCCGGTGAAATACGCCTCTAGCATGTCTGGTGTCCCCGCGACGAATGTAGTTGCGTCCCATACTCCAACAGCCACTATTCCTAGGGAAATCGGCGCCGTAATCTCGGGAATTGCTGTAATGGATGCTTCTGGCACCTTTTCGTCGCCAGCTTTACCTCCATTCTCGTCATCCGACGTTGGCAATGTGGACTGCGTGACCAAGCTATTGAGGTCGCATGACTTGAGCCGCCGCTGAGCGACAACGATTTCGCTCGTGCAAAACGTACCGATTATTCCGTTGAGAGTGGTGGCGTCGAACGCTCCTTTCACAACGTACAAGACTTCGAATTGCTGATCTGTGAGGCGAGAGCCAGCGACAAATGAATCGAGAGCCTCGACGTCGATCCCCGCCATGGACTTCGCCGTCCCGAAGTACTGCTTCACGATGGGGTTACCCCATAGCGGCTGCAGTTTTTCGTACTTCCAGAGTTGAGATAGGTTCCAAGCGCTTATCGAGTTCATTCCGTTTGGCATCGTCTCCAGCGTCGAATTTGGGGTCAAGCTGTTCTTCGAAGTGAGGGTGACTGCAACCACTACTATAATGACAGCGGCGATTCCCGCTGCGGCGACCCGCGCGAGCCGGCTGAATGCCTGCCTGTGTCTGGGGTGGTGCGGAACTACGGACGCCGGCGCGGATTCGGGTAACGGCGCACCACAATGAGAGCACAACAGCGCCGTTGCTTCAGATAATTCTCCGCACACCAGACACTTCGTCTTCATCTTGCTGTCCCTGTTGATTATGCATCCGTAGTCTTATGACAGTGATTCCCACCTGAGAAAAGTTTTAGCAGGTGGTGCTGCATTGTCGCACGAACGCGCGGAATATGATGGCACTTGAACTTTCATACTGCGGATATCAGCCCGGAGAAGTAATGCTCTTACCGTCGCATCTGCTGGACGCATTTTCACCAAAGTGTTAGCAAGTGTGGCTGATTATGGCAGCGTGCGGGAATCCAGGTTCGGTGACTATTCTCGAACCTCGGGAACCACATCGCTGTAAGCAGCGGCGCACAATAACAGCTGGCATGCAGGGCATGTCAGGCTATGGGTACTTCGGAGACGGTGGGGAGGCGCTTCATTCCGCTAACGTGGTAAGAGCGCTTCCGCAGCAGGATGATTAGGCGAGCGACGACTTGGCGTTTAACTCACTAAGCTACGCAATCTTCCTAGTCGTGGCCTTCATTTTATCTTGGGGCCTCGCTCGATTCCGTATGTTGCGTCTGACGATGCTCCTTTTGGCATCGTGGTTTTTCTACATGAATGCCAAGGCGGTCTACATTCTCCTGATCCTGGGGTCGACGGTCGTAGACTACACCTGCGGCATCCAGATTGCGGAAGCGAAGTCAAAAGCACGAAAGAAGCTGTTTCTAACTATCAGCCTGGTGACAAATCTTGGGCTATTGGGGACCTTTAAGTATTACGACTTCTTTCTCGACAGTATCCGCACAGTACTCATATCGATGGGTTGGTTCGATGAATCAGTGGCGTTTCCCTTTCTCCGGGCTGCGCTCCCCGTGGGCATTTCCTTCTATACGTTTCAAACGATGGCCTACAGCATCGATATTTTCCGGGGTGACCAACAGCCGATTCGAAACTTTGTGAAATTTGCGCTTTTTGTATCGTTCTTTCCCCAGCTCGTGGCCGGTCCAATTGTACTGGCATCTCACTTGATTCCGCAGTTTGAACGGCCACCTCAACTGACTCGAAGACAGCTATCAGAGGGAATATTTCTGACGATCAAGGGGCTCATAAAGAAGGTAGCAATTGCGGATTTCCTCGGGATTAATCTGGTCGACCGCATTTATGCACGCACTGGTGATTTTACATCTGCAGAGGTTCTCTTGGGGCTATTCGCCTACTCGATGCAGATATACTGCGACTTTTCGGGCTATACCGATCTTGCCCGTGGTAGCGGCAAGTTTTTTGGCTATGAGTTGCCCATCAACTTTCAGCGGCCATATCAGGCTGAATCCGTGGCTAAGTTCTGGCGCCGTTGGCATATGACGCTGTCGCTCTGGGTCCGCCACTACATCTACTTCCCCCTTGGAGGCACCAGAAAAGGCGATACCCGAGCATACATGAATATCATGGTGGTTCTCATCGTTATGGGACTGTGGCACGGAGCCAATTGGACGTTCTTTTGGTACGGGGTGTTTCATGGCTTTGTCGTCTGCGTAAATCGATATCACAATCAGCGTCGTGTTCGCTTGAAGCTCGCCTACGATCTCACGGGCTGGAACCTTATCTGGCGTGTTGCGTTCGCTTTTTTATTTGTATCGGTGGCAAGGGTCTTGTTTCGAGGACAGAACCTCGATGAAGCCTGGCGCGTTTTTATCGCTCTGTTTGGGCCGGACTGGGGCCTCGATCATATTCATTGGAAGATTTGGCTTGTCCTGGCCGTTAGCTTTGCTGTGCACTGGTCACCGAAGCGGTGGGTGGACCAGGCTGGGTATGTATTTGTGGCCGCTCCCTGGCCACTCCAGGGAATAGCACTTGGGATTATGACTTGGTGGATGGTCTACTTATCGAATACACAGCCCGTGCCATTCATTTATTTTGCGTTTTAGGACGTATAACCGCGGGCTCCGGTTCGCATAAGCTTATCGCAGGAGATGATATTGAGCATTAGTGACCTAGCCCCTGATGTACCGGAACGTGTGTCTGAGGAAGAGACACGACGCGCGTTATTACAAGGGCTTGGGACCGGGGTAATGGTGCTCTGCTGCGTAGCGCTCACGTATGTGGTTCCTGCCCTTGAGGACTATCGGCCTTGGATCGATGGAGAGGCGGTACCATTTGCTCACTGGATGGGCGGCCAGAGAGCATCGGGTAGTGAAGCGCCCACGCACCTTGCTAACGGACTAGTTACATTCGATTCGAACACAGAAGGTGCCGATGCCTCGGGAATCGATACGTCACTCATTGCAGCGGCTGTAGTTGAGGATACAACCGACGAGGCTGAGCTACTCGCGCCTCCACCTGTCGGGACATCGCTTTCACCCATGGCACCATCGGCGGTCTCAAACTCGATACGGACGTCGGATGGTGCGGAAAAGTCGGTGGATCTATCAGGAGGTTCGACCGCAGATATGGGAGCTTCAGCCTCTGATGTACGCATGGCATCGGCTGTGGTGGCGCCTGAGCCGCCCAAACCGCCCAAACATCCAGCATTGCATATCACTACGTCGGATTACGAAAACGTACCGATGGATTTTGAGTTGACCAATGGAACCCTTGATCACTTTTACCGGCAGTTGGTTCGTACGGGGCGCCGCGAGGCTGGTGCCGTGGTGCGTGTGTCTCACTACGGCGACTCTGTTATCGGGGCGGACGGATTGACGTCCTCGATACGTCGGAAGCTGCAGACGAGATTTGGAAGCGCGGGTAAAGGATGGGTGAACGTTGCACCGGGGTGGCAGTGGTATCGACAGAAGGACGTGATTTACAAGGCCCGCGGCTGGAAGTCTAAGACCGTAACAAGCAATAAATTATCAAAGTCACGCTGGGCTCCAGGTCGATATGGATACGGCGGTGTCGCTGGAATTGGCTGGGGGGCCAAGTCGACGTACGAAGCGTATGCTGACCGTCTGGAATTGTATTACCTGGCGTTTCCTCGTGGCGGCAGAATTTCTGTGCGAATCGATGGTGGAGACTGGAGCGAATTTGAGACTCGTGAGGACCTTCCAGCGGATCGTTATCGCGTATTTTCAGCGAGTGGACCTGGTAAGCACACATTCGAAGTACGCGCGTCCGGCGGTGGTAATGTGCACACGTATGGCGTCACTCTCGAAACAGCTGGGCCGGGCATCGTCTACGATGCAGTGCAAATGGTGGGGACGCGTTCAAGTCGTCTGTTGAATTTCAATTCGGAACACATCAAAGCGCAAGTAGAGCATCGGTCACCCGACCTTCAGGTATTCATGTACGGGGGAAATGAAGTAGGAGATAGCGGAAGTCTCGATACCTACGCAGAAAAGTACACAGCGGCCATACGGCGCATGCGAGCGGGGCGTCCCGAGGCGAGTTGTCTAGTGATGACGCCGGTGGCCCATGGTGAAAAGTACCGAGGTAGAATTCGTACGAACCGTAGGATGCTAGAGATGGTTCCTATTCAGCGTTCTATCGCCGCGTCAGTCGGTTGCGCATTTTACAATACGTTCGAGGCAATGGGTGGCGATGGTGCGTCCGGCCGTTGGTATAAAAGCGGTCTCATGTCTGGAGATTTTGCTCACATGACGAGCAAGGGAAATAAAGTACTGGGAGTGATGTTCTATCAAGCGCTGCTGAAGGACTTTGCACACTGGCTCAGCGACCATCCCGACGCATAGGTTTCGGCCTTCCGCTGTTCATTATCACGAGTGAAATTATCTCTCATTGGAGAACCACATGGCACGTACCCCCTCGACAATGGCACCGCTAGGCTCTGTTATGCCGTCATTTCGTATGATCGACCAAATCACCGGGAAGTCGGTTGATTCAGATATGGTTGCTGGGCAACACACTCTGTTCATGTTCATCTGCAACCATTGCCCGTTCGTCGTGCACGTTATGGACGAGATGATCCGGCTCGCGAATGACATTGTTGATCGAGGTGGGCGAGTCATTGCCATTAATTCAAATGACGTAGAGCGGTATCCTCAGGACGGACCGGAGGCGATGAAATCCTTGGGTACATCGGCTGGGATGAACTTTCCGTTCTGTTTGGATGAGACCCAAAGCGTCGCGAAAGCATTCGGAGCGGCATGTACTCCAGACTTTTTTCTGTATGATTCAGCCGGCAGATTGTTTTACCGCGGTCAATTGGATGACAGCCGCCCGGGTTCTGATATTCCAGTGACTGGAGCCGATTTACGAGCTGCAGTCCACGCCGTATTTTCGGGTATTGAGTCGCCAGAAGAGCAGCGCCCGAGTTTGGGTTGCAATATTAAGTGGTTACCGGGGAATGCCCCTGAATATTTCGGTTGATTGTGCGGTTATCGGGGGCCGTCGTATAGAGGTAGACACGCTCCATTCAAGGTTATTGGACTATCGATGGCCAACCATTCAATTGCGGACGCAACCTCATCGGCTTGAAGTACTCGGCCACTCAGCATGCGCTGCTGGATCCGCTGAAGTCGCTCAGAAGGTATTGCCTTGAGCATATCCGTTTCTACGGGTCCTGGCGCGACGATATTGACGCATACGCCGGATCGCCCCAGCATCATTGCGAAGCTTTTGGTAGCGTTCAGCAACGCTGCTTTTGTTGCTCCGTACCAGATATCCGGATGACCTATATCACCGGCTATCGAACCCACATTTACAATACGACCGGTACCAGCATCGGCCATGCGTCTGCCAATCCATTGCATCAGATGCATTGGAGCTATGAGGTTGACGGCCAGCGTTCTAGTCTCGTCTGCTACGGAGTATGTATCCCACGGCGAGGCGCACATTACTCCAGCGTTGTTGATGAGTATGTCTGGTGTTGGGAGGGACTCGATTACTTCATATAGCGCCTGATCGTTTGAGATATCGAGCGCATGGTGCTGTAGACCGGCAGGTGGATCAAGAGGTGCTGTCCGCGATAGCACATGCACATGATAACCACGTCGCAACAATCGCATCGCGACATGCAAGCCAATTCCTTTGTTCCCGCCGGTTACTATGGCCTGCGGAATCATGGTGTCGGGACCTTTTTTGCGCCTCGAATGAGTTGTCCGGGGAGCACTCCTGTCTGTTGGCCATGCTCGCTGATCACCTGGCCACTGCAAATGGTCATTTCGTAACCGTCGGCGTGTTGTATCAAGCGCCGACCACCAGCGGGCAGGTCCCAGGTGATTTCGGGCTGACCAAAGCCTAGACGGTCATAGTCGATTAGGTTGAGATCTGCCTTCATTCCCTTAGCGATTACCCCGCGATCGTGTAATCCGAAGGTTTGCGCCGTATCGCGGGTCTGACGCTGAATCACGTGTTCCAAAGGAAGCCTTGGCCCGCGGGTGCGATCTCGAGCCCAATGCGTCAGCATGAAGGTGGGCATTCCACCATCACAGATTGCACCGCAGTGTGCGCCAGCATCGGAAAGTCCCATACGAGTCAGTGGGTGTTGATGTAGCTCGTATAGAAGGTCTAAGTCGCCATCTGCGTAGTTGAAAAGCGGGAAATACAACATTGCATTGCCATCTTTTGCGGCCATCAAATCCCATGCAACCGCTTTCGGGTCTCGGCCTTGCGCTGTCGCTATGGCTTGTACGGAGGTATTTACCGAAGGTTCGTAATCGACTCCACTGTCTCCTAGTTCAAACATTTTTGAGTACGTGGTCGTTACGAATGTCTCAAAATCTCCGATGTGCATAGGAGACTCTCGTAGCACTCGTGCTCGAAATTCAGGGTCCCGGACCGCAGCCAGCTTTTCTTCTGAGCTGCACTGCATCATTTTCAGGAAGCTCGGATGCGTGGCAAAAGGATGTGCAGTGAGTTGCCAATTCATCACAATACCTATTGACCGGCCTGCAACCTGTCCGAACACCTGGGCACCATTTTCGTGTACCTCTTCTAACTTGCGAATGAGAGTGCGCCAGAGGTCTGGGGCTTGGTCTGTTTGCGATAGATTGAACATCACCGGGCGCCGCATGTTCCTCGATAGTTCGCTCATCCAATCGATTTCTTCCGGTACGCTGAGGTGATCGGCTGCTAGCTGAAAGATGCCTTTTCCCGCGTCTCGTAGGGCGCGTCCGATACCGAACAATTCCTCCTTTTCAGCAAAGGTACCTGGCACGTGCCTCCCGTCGATTGCTTTATGCAGCATGGTTCTCGAAGTGGAAAAGCCGAGGGCTCCCGCATTGAGGGCGTCCTTTACTAACCGATACATCTCTTGAATGTCTTCGGCCGTTGCCGCTTCATTCGCTGCGCCTCGCTCTCCCATGACGTAGCCGCGCAGCGCGCCGTGTGGAATTTGTGTACCGAAATCGATTGCGTGTGGCGTGGCTCCGATAGCGTCTAGGTACTCTGGGAACGATTCCCAGCCCCACTGGATCCCTTCGTGCATTGCAGCACCGGGAATGTCTTCGACACCCTCCATGAGACCGATGAGCCATGCATGCTTGTCTGGTGCGACCGGGGCGAATCCAACGCCGCAATTGCCCATGACCACCGTGGTGACACCGTGCCAGGATGATGGAGTCAGGTAAGGATCCCATGTCACTTGGGCGTCATAGTGGGTATGCATGTCGACGAAACCCGGCGTCACTAAAAGGCCGTGGGCATCGATTTCGCGATGCCCGCGGCCGAGCCGGTGTCCGACATCCGTAATCTGGCTACCGTTGATTCCGATGTCTGCGGTCCGTCGGGTTGCACCCGTACCATCGATTACGGTGCCTCCTCGAATTACAATATCGAACATTTATTTCTCCTCACGCACAAGAACTGCGAACACCATTCTCAGTTTTAGATGAGGGAGTCAACCAAAATAGAGAATGGCGTTCTCAATTTATTCCACATGTGCTATCCACCGCTCATGGGACGCCGAGGACCAAAAAGAAAATTCGATGAAGAGCTCGTGCTAACCACTGCGTTGCAGCTGGTATCTCAGGATGGCCTGGAGGCCCTGACTATCGGTGGCTTATCACGCAGCCTGGGGATGTCGCCATCGGGTTTGTATCGCTACTTCCATTCGAAAGGTGATCTGGTGGTGGCGCTGCAAATGCGGGCCATTCGCGTGTATGAAGCGCGTGTGCGCGATGCCTTAGAGGTAGGGGAATGCAGCAGCATATCCGAAAGCGACCAAGCCATTGAGCGGCTTACGCGTGGGTGGCGGGCTTGGATCGATGCTGCAGCCGAAATACCGGCTGAGCATGGTTTGATCGATGCATTTCTCTCCGCTCCTCGGCCCGTACTTACAGAGGCGCAGGCTTTGGAAGTGGACCACCATCTTGAGCCGGTCTTATCCTTGCTCGATTCAGCGCTGGAGGCTGCAGTGGCGACAGGGGCGCTTATTCCCGGCAATGCGCGGCAGAGAACATACCTAATCTGGGCCTCATTCCATGGGCTGGACCACTTTCGTAAGCGGGACCGTATACAGCCTGAAGCATTACAGACAGAGCAATTATTCAAGGTAATGTTCAACACGATTTTGCGTGGTTTTGGTCTATCGTCCAATCATTGACCAGCCGAAGGCATGGCTCCGATTCGTTTTCGGCCTTACTCGGTGTCGATAATAGTAAACATATGCCTCGCAGTGCTGGTGTTGACTGCGGTGGTTCCTGGTTCGTCATAAACTGTCACTTCGACCGTTGCGCATACGGTCGAGCCCGTCGTTATTTCCTGATCAAAGATACCTATCACCATGCCACTCACGTATACATTGGGGCCTTCTAAGTCGCTCAGGACGTTTGGTAAGTACATCCCCCCGATAGGAAGACCGCCGCAACATGGTCCCTCCAGGGTGACAATGACTCTAGATCGCAGCGGCTGCCAATTGAAGGACGATGGCAAGAGGTATTGCAAAGAAAACTCGATGTGTTCTCCACCCTGGGGACCTTGAACCAGCTCGGTGGTGGCCTCATCTGCGAATGGAAGAAATTCTTCGGTCATTCCAAAATCGATGGCGAAGCCGATAGACTCCCCCGGCAAAGTAGCGATGCACCCATCGTTGGGGTCACATGCGTCGGATGTGCACGCGATGCCATCATCACAGCTGATCGGGGGGCCTGGAATGCATGTGCCCATCGCATTGCAGAAGTCCGCCTCTGTACAAACGGAATCATCTGCATTGCAGTCGACTCCGAACGATACGGGGGTATGAACGCAGCCGACGTCTGCATTACAACTGTCTGTTGTGCATACATTGCTGTCATTGCACGCGTCGTCGGGTAGTGGCTCAGCAACGCAGACAGAATTGATGCAGATACCCGAACCAGTGCATGGGTTACCGTCATCGCACGGTCCGACGCCAGGCACGGAAGTACATCCGTTGGCAGAGCACGACCACACTAAGCATGGTTCTGGACCACAGGCTTTCGGGTTATCGACGTCAAGAGGTGATGCCGTTTTCACATTGCTCGCATGTCCATCATCGACGGTAACTTCGCAGGTAACATTGCTACAGGCAGGTAATGAATGTGATGAGACCGTGTGGCTATCCAGCGGTAGAGAAAGCCCATCGGCAAACCATGCATAACTAAGATTTAGGCTGTCTTCGGTATCAGGATCATAGGTCTCACTATTGCACGTGACCGTCGTATCATTTGCCGTCAAGGACACCGATTCGACAACTGGTGGGGCATTGACGACCTTGGCCAATATAATTGCTTCTAACGACGATAATAATCCGTCTGATGCCGTGGCTCGGCACGCAAGCACATCACCTTTCGACAGTAGATCGCCTGGCAGTTCTGGACCATCAGCAATTTGAATCCCCGCTGGCTCTCGCGTCCAACGGAATGTGTACTGCATTGGCGCTGGCCAGCTGTCCGGATCAGTAGCGACTGCGGAGCAGATCAATGGGCTGCCTGCCTGCGCTATGCTGGGTGATATCGTGAGGATTGGGATCTGTGGGGGGATATTGCTCACGCACACCCCATTGCTGCAGTACCCGAGGGGACTCGCGGGATCGGGGCAAGTGATTGATTCGGTGAGCGGTTTACCTTGACAGTCACCATCAGCACATACGTCCATATGTGTGCAGGAATTCCCATCATCGCACACAGACACATTGGGCCAACCGATGCAGCCTAATTCGGAGTCGCAGGCGTCATCAGTACATACATCTCCATCATCGCATATGGCGGTTGAGGCGAAGCCGCAGCTGCCCTCGATGCAATAATCATCGAGAGTGCAGGCATCGCCATCATCACAAGGCCCATTGGCATATCCGTAATTGCATCCGAAGCCAGACACGCAAAGCTCCGTGGTGCACGGGTTGTCATCATCACAGTCGGTTGGGGACCCGCTGCATATCGCGTCCTGGCATGCATCATTCTCGGTACAGTTATCGCCATCATCACAGGCGCCGGACAATGCCGTATGGCTACAGCCGCCCGCAGGTGAGCAGGTATCTAGGGTACAGAGTGAGCCGTCATCGCAGTCAGGCCCCAGTGGTATTAGGGCTTCAGCGATATTGGTCGCCAGGCCATTACTTTCTGCACGACAAGTGACACGATCGCAGTCCTGATACGTCGATGGTGGCAAAAACCAGGGCCCTTGGAATTCGTCATTGTTTCCTACGCGCCAAAACCACGACGGGGAATTTAGCGGTGATTCCGGCGAGCATATAACCGACCCGTTGATATCGGTGGTTATGGTCACCGTGGGAAGGCTTGGTGGGGGCGCCAGCGTGACCGTAGACTGCACCGCAGTCGACGAGTCGTAGCCGTCTGATACCGTCAAGGAACACGTGACTTGTTGGCCTGCTTGTTCGGCTGTGGTTTCTAATGCGCCACCAGAAGTCACCCCTGCTTCACTCACCCATTCGATGATAGCTGCGGGTGGAGTGTTGCAATCGGGATCGATTGCATCGACCGGTGCACAAGTCAGGGTATCACCTGCCGTCGGTTGCGCGGGTGAAATCGTGACTGCCGACAGTGTTGGTGGGGTGTTTGTAACCTGGCTGATGGTGGATGAAGCCGTGACATTGAGTCCCGTCTCGTCGGTGATTGTCGCAATACATTGTAGCTCTGCACCTACCGCAAAGGTCGTCTCTGAAGTGGGTACGCCGTTGAGAAGAAGGGTGGTCGCTATAGTGAGATTACTCGTTCCATCGGGGTCGCTGACATCGTTGACAATGCAGCTCACAGAGTCGCACGGTCCTGGAGTTGTTGGCAGCATAGCAATCCCCTCGATGTATGGAGGAGAGTGCACTACGGCGACGGTGGACGATGCCATTGACGCGGTATCACCATACGCATCGCTGACTTGCACTTCGCATTGCACTAAGGACCCCGCGGTGATACCGCTGAGCGTCGCGCCGGCATCCGTAATTTGGGCGCCGTCAACCGACCAGCTATAGCTAAATACCATGGGGTCCCCTTCGGGATCGTGCGCATACGGTACACACGTGAGTACATCTGAGATGGTGGGCGCTTCAGGGAGAATATCGACCCCGGCCAGGTCAGGTCCGAGATTCTTGACTAAAAGGTTATTCGATAATTTCGGCGTACTTTCACCGGGATAGTCCAGTGGGGTTGCACTGCAAAAGATCGTATCGCCGGGAACTACGGTATTACCGAGTGGACTGGCCGGCTCCCAGTCGAGAACCACACCATTACGCCACCATGTCGTAACGGATTCTGGGATATCACTCAGGTCTGGATCGGTCATCGTGATGTCGCAACTTGGGGTCTGAAGGCGAGTTACGACGGGTGGCGTGGCTTGTATGGCGACAACACTTGCTGGCGAGTCACCGACTACTACAGTCTCAGATGCAATGGGTTGTCCTTTGGCTATTCCGTCGGTCGCGGTGGCAATACATTGGATGCTCTGTCCTTTATCGAAGCTATTACCGTTGATTTCGGCCTCAGGACCCGTGGCGGCCAACAGCCCGTCGACCAATATATCGTAATTCCAAGATACTCCGTCAGGGTCAGTGGCTCCGCTCGCCAGGCAACGGACTTGAGAATCCTCGAATACTTGGGCCGGCTGTAGCCCCACCTGTCCTCCGGTCGGTGGTGTATTTACTACCATCGAGGAAGCAATCACCGTTCCGGCATCTTGCCGAGAGTCGATAGCTGTGAGTTCGCAGGTAAGGAGGGTATTTGTCAGCCAATTATGGGGGGCCGGACGGCTACATGAATTCAAAGTAGGCTCAAGGTCACTCCATAAACATAATGTATCCACCAGGTCATCATCGGGGTCATCCAGGTCGTCGCAACGGCATTCAATCGAATCAAAAATGGTCGGGGGATTCGGAAGTATCGACGCGCGTAAACACACAGGGGCAGCATTACCAATAACCACTGAGGCTCCTCCCCAGGGAGAGGTCCTGCCGTCTCTGGAAGCGGACACCTCAAGTACAACGGATTGCCCCCGCGATACGGTTCCGCCTGGCAGTGTCTCGTCGATTTGATCGTCTAGTAGCTCTCCATTAACGATCCAACGAAAGTGATATTGTGCTCCCGCTTCAGGAGAGAGTAACTGAGCAGTGAGTGCATCGCGGCTGGTGGGTCGCTCAGGGAGAATGCGCACGTTGGGTGCCTTGATATCCTCCGATAATACGACGTCGTTAGCGACACTTTCCGGCGCGACAAACGCTGTGCTCTTGGGTTCACAGGCAATGCAGCTCACTGCAAGCCAAATGAATCCAAGCTGCCGATAGATATTGAATTTCCTACCCACCGCTCAACTATACCGTTGTATTCGGGTGGTGTTGATAGTCATTCCCTGAGGAATATTATTCTCAATCATGGGACATGCACCTTAGAGAATGTAAACACAAGCTGCATTCGATGGTGGCTACATGACAAGCATTCCAGCATAACGGTATTGTTCCAGTGTGAGTTCACCTCCCCGATTTTTCCGTGTTGATCAGTTGGTTGAAAAGTATGTCGTCGACGGGCCTATTCTCGATGTAGGTTGTGGCGACGGGCGGATAGTCGCCCGATTTACTGCGGCTGGGCATGATTGCATCGGCTTGGATATAGATAAAGCAGTACTCGACCAAGCGCGAAGGCGTTACGGGAACCTCGGCTGGGTACAAGGAAATGGTGAGGCACTTCCGTTTCCTGAGAACTACTTTGGATCAGTTGTGAGCCTGTATTTCGCGGCCAACCTCATGAACCGCGACGTATTTCTTCAAGAAAGCGCACGAGTCCTGCGACCTGGAGGACGGCTTGCATACACGCTGGTCAATCCCACAGTCCGCATTCTTGAGGCGATTCAGGGGCGGATAAAGATTGGTAGGAATCCCGACATATTACGACTTTTGGCTCATGGGAAAGCACTCGGTTCTCCCAAGCAGGAGTGGAAACGGCTGCATCGCTGCGGTCTTGCACCGGAGCCACTGGTAGGACCAATGTGGATGCCTTGGCTACGCCGAAATCCGAGCTGGCTAAAGCAGGCGCCCATCCTTGGTGGGCGTGCCATTGGCGCAGTATCCGATGTGCTTATTCGTGCTACGAAACCGATGAGCCTTGATGATGCAGTGCTCTCGGGTACCGAATATCAGTTTATTGATCGTCTTCGCCAAGCACCGTCAAAGCCCTTAGCGGGCTGGTATGGTTTGGGACACGCTCCTATTGAGGAAGGGCGGTACGTTATCGCCACCCGGAACGGATTGACTCGCGCTGCGTGGCTGAGTCGGGTATCGCTATGGCCGCAAGATGCGCACTGGTTTCTATCGGAAAGTGGTCGTCCACTTGTGGTGTGGCGCGATGCTATCGTGGCTTATGCTAACTCTTCGGGTGTTATCCCAGGACAACCCATGGTGTAATCCATCTTTATAGACTGTAAACGCGAGAATGTAGACGGCATGACACCACCCACCCTCTATCAGTTCAGCTACTCACATGTGGCCGAAGCCGTCCGTTGGAGTCTTGACCATAAGGCAATCCCGTGGAATCGCACGAATATGCTGCCCGGCCCTCACATGGCAAAGCTGGTCGCAATGACTGGTCAACGGCGTATTCCTGTTCTCGAGCATTCTGGCGAGCGGGTCGCCGGATGCCCCGCCATTTTATCGTATATCGATGCGACGTGGAGTGAGCGTCCACTGAGGGCAAATACGAGCGAGGTGTCAAAGCGGATCCGGTGGTTTTACGATCTCCTTGCCAGACCACTACGCGACGCCTGGTTCCCTTTGATTCTTGAGGACACATCTTTTTGTGCAGCGGCGTTTAGCATTGGACGAAGCCCAACCGAACGCGCTGCTTATCGAACGATGTTTCCCGTAATACGCCGGGCGATTAACATGGCCTGGGGCTTGTCCCCGACTCGTGCACGCGATGCTCAGGCGGAGGTTTTGGATGCGCTTACAACCATTGAACGTGAACTGCCGGAGCCCGGGTTATTCCTGGTCGGAGATACACTGAGTGCCGCGGATATTCTCCTATCCGCGTTGATATCACCCTTGATTCAGCCTGGCTGGTCACCATTTCGTCTGCAGGACCGCTTACCTGAACCAGCTCGAATGTTACAGAACCGGGTGGCAGAACGACCCATTCTCGTCTGGGTACGGAGTCTTTATGCTTCTCATCGGGGCCATTCCATGGCCGAAAATAGTGAAATTGAAGGAAGTGGAGTTCTGTAGCAGCTAGCTGCGAAGTCGTAGCGGAACGAGCGGGTCTAGTTCTATGGGTAACTTTTGCCAGAGACGCTGCATGTAGCTTCGTTTTGCCCAGCGTTTCGATGCTTCTTCTAAAGCGCGCGAGAATGCCAGTTGCTGATCAGCATCGAGACGTTTCAGACGGTGTAGCTCGTTCACGGCATTCGCAACGATGTCGGCTGACTGTATTGAGGTATGCCCGTCTCGGATGCATTGCAGAAACGCTTCATAATCCACAAGTGCGTTTGCTTTCATCCTGTCCGCTGGAGCCAATCGGTTGGCTATCGCTTTAGCAAGTTCCGGTGCATTCTGAGTCACTACCCCACCGTTGTATCGGGGATCTACGAGCATGTTTCGAAGGATGTCGTCATCAGCCGTATTGTGAAGTGCTGTCGCCCAGGCAATGTGGAAGGTTGGAACGGTGCGAAAGCGAGATGCCTGCTCCCGCGCCGTTTCATGAGCTGCTGCTGCCCCTCGTACTGTGGCCAGAGAAGGAAGGTAACTGGCTAAGTCATTGGCAGTGGCTCGGCCCTGCAGGACCACGGGATCTAGCAGTTCAAGCACTGCTACCGCTTCGACTTGATTTTGTGGGTTGAGTCGTTTAGCGACCGCTAACGCGATGGTGTCATTTAAAGTCGACTGAGCGGATGCAACACTCATAGCGAAATCCGTAGGGACCGATTGTGGCGCATGGTCTAGCGCATGTTGCAGGATGTCCGATAGGACCGGGTGTGCTGCATCTCCAGTCATGCGCCAGTAACGGATTGCATCTGCGAGCGGCAGACGCTCTATCCGAGGTTGGAGCCGATAGAATTTCATCACTGCAAGTAGTGTTTCTGGATGGGGGTAAAGCTCCGCCAGGCTGGCCAACTTCGCGTACGTGCCGTCGGGGTTGTCTAGGAGACCCGCCAGCGCCGCTTTTATCGCTGGTCGTACCGACTCTGTCAGCGTGTCGGAGTCAATGAGAGAGAGTGCGAGCTTTTGTATCGAGGTCTCATCAATGCTGAGCGTTTTTTCATTTGAGCGTAGGTTATCCGTGAGCACAGGCATTGCTTTGGAACGGACGGTTATGGTTTTTGGCGAGGTCCGAAAGGGGTGACTCAGAAGGGCTGTGATGTGCTGCAACTCTGTCTGAGGAATGTCGTCGGCCGGCAGGTAAATCGCTAAGATATCGGTACCGCGCTTAGTGCATTCAGCGATAGTCTCAGCTTCCTGAATTGAAGGTCCTACCAACGCCAAACTAACGTCAGTATCCGGTATACTGAGTGCCGCACCAGGTGCAGTATTGAGCCAGAGAATATCGATATCGTGTGATGTGGCCCATTGCGACCAGGTCTCAGCATCTGTCGGGGCGGCTTCGTAGTCTGTCTGTTGTAATCCATCATGCGCAGCCGAAAATATCGCTACGGTATGTGGAGCTTTACCCAGATGTGCATCCAGCATGGACATTTGGCGTTCGGCCTGGACTAGCGCAACGCGCTGTCCGAGGTTGGCGAGGTATTTTACGACTCCGATCGAAAGTTCTGCCTGGAACATACTTCGGAAAGACACATGTCGGATTATTCGCATGCGAGTGCTTCGCGTCCTGTCTGGTTTGTAGCGGTAGTCTTACAGTGCGCCCAGTGGCGGTGCAAACGGGGTAACCACCACATTGTCGTCATAGCACGACACAGTCCATACGGTCGGATCGAAGATGATTTTGGACCATGTCTCGCAGTAGTTACTGTAGTTCGCCGGTCCAACCGTGAGTTTAGGTGAGGTGTTTTGCGCGTCGCCCACCACGCCCGTCAGCATGAACTGTGGTGTAGATAACAAAACACCGCAATAGAATCGCATACGCTCTTGCCAATTGGGGACGTCGCTGATCGTCGCGTCCAGTGACTCGACTCCAAAGAGGCTAGCGCAAAGGAGGTCTTCTCCAGGCTCCAGGTCCGGTTCATTGATCAACCGGTCTTTCATGGCGACCACCAAATCACGGATGGTTGTAGGCTCATCCGATGTATTCAGTGCATTTGCTACAACTTGTAGCTGGGCTATCCAATCCGCACCTTCTGGAAGGTCGGGCAGATTACCTTGTTGGCACACGGCTTCGAAGTCTGGACAGCAGTCACCAAACTGCAGGCATCCATCATCGCAGTAGCATTCGTCGCCTTCTCCGCCGCATTTCCCCACGCAGCTGTTCGTCAATCCGCCCCCGGTATCTCCAGCATTTTCAGAAGTACATGCTCCGTAGCGTGCTTCCCAGGTGAGCAGACCTTGGAAATCTACGCCACGGAAACCCGGCTCGGCATCCTTCACGAAGACGCCGATTGCTTTTTGAAAGTTTTCTTCGCTGCCATTGGGAAAGAGTGGCGCTGCATCCCAGCTTAACGCCTGAGTCAGCATATTCAGCATGACGCGCGCATCATGACGATGCATTGCATCTCCGGAGTTATTCTCTTGGAGTTCATTGTCGTAATCGGTCGTCCATGGATTGAAGATCGGCGGGAGTATGTATGCATGGCCCGCGTCTCCGCACCCCGACATCGGTGCCGGCTCGTTGTATGATGGGTGCGTGACGATATCGAGTAGCAAGGTCCGTAGGGACCACTGCTCCATCACGAAATGATTCGTGAGTTCGAGCAGCAGGTCTTTCTGTTCGACGTTGCGTGGGAAGTAATGCACGAGTGTTAACCCGAAGCCCATGACTTCGCGCCACACCTGATTCGTGATCCGCATACTCACCATGTAGGCGAACGCTTCATCCGCCGGCACCTCACCCGTGTCGGGATCAATGGCCAGCATGCCGCTGGATCGTAAAGAGTCAAATCCACTGTGTAGTAATGATTCCACATCCCAAATACTTGCGGTCTTTCCGAGGTCGCTGCCGAAGTATGTGCTGTAGTCTGCGAAGTCTTCGCTGATGTTCTGCTGGTCTAATACACGACCACAGTCTCCAACGATGCCCCACGGGCGGGTACCGCTGTCGCTCACGATACCTAGCCTGCGGAACGCGCTGTACACTTCCATTTCAGGTCGACCCGTCGAGAAGCCATATACCGCCTTTTCTACCAAGCCCGGGGTCGGATGATGCCGATCTTTTTCCGGATCCTCGTTATCTGTAGTTCCCCACTCGCTGTTGTGGCAGCCGGCACATACGACATTTCGATTCAGATATATCGCCTCGAAATTTTCACCAAAGTCTTGTCGGCGTGTGATGTCCATGGCTTCAGCATCTACATTTGCGCCTGTGATGGGTTTCATCATCATCGCAAAGAGGTGGCTCATGTAAAACGGGGATAAATCGTCTAATTCGATAGACGACAAAAGCACATCGAGCATTGAGAATGTTGATCCAAAATTAGACTCTGCTGGCGCATTGTCACGGATGTACTTGGCGATTTCAGTATTTGGAAATCCGGTTTCTTGGGTACCCAGATAGAAGCTCCCGTAACAGACATCATGCGCTTTATCTCCCACTCGATTCACCCGGACCTCATCCATGAGCCAAATGGCCCAGCGTCGGCGGAATTCGGGGGTTGTCATCATTCCCTTGGCCACGTCGGTGCGAGATGATTGCGATACCAAATCAGCCAGTGCTCTAATCTCTCGCACGCCGCGCGGCTTTCGTCCGAGTAGGACTTCAATGGTACGTTTTGCCCACGCCTCATCACCAGCATCACAGACGATGTAGTCCGCCGCGTCCGCCGCATCGGACCCGGTGGCGCTGTCGGTTGCGTCTACTGCATCGATGGCATCAACCGCGTCGATACCGTCCGTCGCGTCGGTATTCGATGCATCATCCGTTGCGTCGCTCGCATCGCGGCTGTCTGCGGCATCCCCCGTATCATTCGTGTCTGTCTGGTCGGTTCCATCCGTGGCATCTACTTGGTCGCCGCTATCGGTGCCGTCAGTGCTGTCATCGGTCGTCGTACCATCCGCAGTATCTGGTCCCTCAATGGCATCCGTTGCGTCTGTTTGGTCCGTAGGATCGGTTGTCTGGTCCGTAGTAGATGAGCCACTATCACATGCAGATAGGGCCAGAAACAGCGCCGCCAAAGTTAGTAATGCGTGGGAGGGCGTCCGAGTCATGATTGCACCCCAAGTACCATTTCATTGAGCCAGATTCCCGCGTCTGTCTCTGAACCGGCTCCATAGACATCGCTTACGGCATAGCACTCTGGGGCGAATGGGTAGATCCCCAGCGCCGACAGAATGGCAGCGCGGCTTTCAGCTGGATGCAATGCACCGGAGGCATATCCATCAGGTCCGATGGCTCCGACGATGCCTTGTGAATCATTGGACACCGGGCCACCGAACATGCAGGTGACATAAGCGTACGGATGATGATTCCGTCCGTCGTTGCCTTGGGGCCAGGGAGTCCGACCGAACTCGGTGTTGATACAGATGAGCGTCTCATCCAAGTTGAGTTTGTTTGGATCGTTTTCGCCGGGCTCGTTGATGATTGCAATGAGCTCAGTCCACAGGTTCTTCAGATTACGAGCGGAGTCTTGGACATGCTTGCTATGCGTATCGTATCCGCCACCACCAGAGGCTGGGATGAGTCCCCCGTCCACGACATTTACGTATCTTGCTTTTGAGTTTTCTCGTGTAAGGAGGTGGGCCGCAAGCTGTAGCCCCATACGCGGGAAGTTGTTGTTGCTATTTTGACCACATTGACTGCCTGCCACACTGCTGAAGTAGCTTGGTTCGAGGATGTCCACGAGCGCATCTGTTTGCTGAAGCGTATCTATCGAGAAATTGTAGTCCGCCATGGTTTGCGAGCGGGTTGGTTCCACCGCACCTGGGTAAAGCAGGCGTTCTTTATATTTTTGTCGGTAGTGATTTATTAGGGCGTCGTACTGCGGGCGGACGCTAGACACCGTCTGTCGCTGGAGTGCGTCAATAAAGGATGTATTTGCCTCTACCCGAATGGCCAGTGGGCGAGCGGAACCAGGATGAAGGCCGATGGAGCTTGCGGCTCGCAGGTTGTCGGTCGGAAAGTCGCCGGGCGAATAGAGCACATACGCATATGGCTCTGCGGTAATTACTGGAGCCTGCGCTTGATAATAATGCTGGATAGCCGCACCAAGTCCCGCGAGTTTTGGCTGACCCAACCGGAAACCACTCATTGCATACGGTATGGCTGCTTCATGCGGCTCCAGGGAGTGGGTAACCACGTGCATCCGTAGCCTGGAAATGATGTCGGCGCGTGATCGCAACGGCTCACTGAATGGTCCGAGGTTGACCTCTTTTCCGTTGTAGTCCACCCCAAATGGTTGAAGCATGGGTGGCTTGGCGTCCCCAAAGCATCCGTTATAGACATTTTCGACGCTATCTACGCCTGATTGGAAGGTCCACCACTGCTGGTTTGGATTCGTCGGATTATCGGGAGTCCCGTATTCGGGCACGACGTAAAATGTCTCCCACGGAGACAGCCCACCATATAGAAAGATATCGAGAACATTTTTTGCTCGTTTTTCTGCCGGCAGCAGGGCGGGAAGTGCGAAGTCAGGGTACTGGCCCCAGATTGAGGTAGCTGCCCGCGCGGTCTGTGGTCTGCCGGTCAACCCAGCGGCTAGCCCCATCGCGCTTGCATGTTTTAGAAAGTCTCGGCGTCGCATCTACTCTCCGGTGCTTGATCGGTGTTCACAACCATGGAGACCTCACCTTCTCCGTGACTACCCGATGGGTACGTTCTCGCGCGGATACCTCCGCATTTTGCCGCCGAACGGTCTATTGGCGCAATGTCCAAATCGAGCGTTTGTTCGTAATCAGAGGCCATATTATTCTGAAAACGAGGTGCAGCGTATCACATCGAGCGGTTCTACGAGTGCACCCCGCTTCGGTTTCGTTGAGTGCTTCGCACGGCGTTTTCGGTGTGGAGTTGCCGGAATGGTCTCTGCCGTTCACACTTCAGCCCGTGCATGCACCTATCAACTCAGATGAACGACGAATTGGCATTCTGCTGACTGCGGTCACGTTCGTTTTTTTTGCTATCGGCATGGATAGCGGAAGTCATTACGACTCAGACGACGCGTTGTACGCTGAAATGGCGCGTAGCATGTGGGTAAGCGGGGATTGGGTAGATAATCGTTGGTCTGGAACTGTTCTGTTCGAAAAGCCACCGTTGCTCATTTGGTCGATGGCGCTATCCGGAGGCATTGGGGGTTGGTCTGAAGCCGCATTGAGGCTGCCTCTTACGTGTTTCGCTGCCCTGGCAATTTGGAGTCTTTTCGGCATCTACGGCCGACTAGGTCTCTCATCGCTCGCATCTGTTGCAGGCTGTTTGCTGTTACTGACGAGTTTTTATTTTGTGATGATGTCCCGTCGACTAATGACTGATCTACCACTGGTCGCGTGTAGTCTCTACTCTTTGCAGATGACATTATCGGGCCATTGGAAGCACGCCGGTGTCGGTGCTGGCCTGGCGATCCTGGCAAAGGGAGTGGCAGCTGGTCCACTGATATTCTCCATCATGCTGGTCGCATTTCTGGCAAACGGATTGGACTGGCGAACCGCACTCAGAGGTGTTGGTACAGCTGCGGCAGTCGCAATACTTGTTGCGGCACCTTGGCATCTCCTGGCGACACTCAGGCATGGTACTGCATTCTGGGCCGCCTATATTGGTCACCATGTTGGCGACCGAGCAACACGGCCAGTAGTTCCTGGGATATCTCTTCGCGACCTGCTCGTTCTCGTACTTCAAGACGCAGTGTTGGTGTTTGGGGCATGTGTCGCATTGATTAGAAGTGCTTGGGTGCGGAATCGCACTGGCAAAATCACGCGTGCGGTCTGGGTTGGGGGGCTTTGGTCCGTCTTTGCGTTTTTGCCAATGGTGATAAGCTCGACACGCCTCCCCCACTACGCATTCCCATTAATTATCGGACTTGCTTTGATGGCTCCTGCAGCAGTCCCGAGCGATTGGTGGCGCCGTCGATATGCGTCCTGGTGTATCGGCTCGCTTGTCGTGGTGATTTTTGCCGCGTCGCCTGGGCGTATGGCGCTTTGGATCGATGCTGATTTGGCGCCGGATCAGAAGGCACTGGGCGAGCTAATGGCACGGCATGCGAAGGAAGGGGATGTGACTGCGACATTCAATACCACCACCGCAGCACTCACTTTTTACTCTGGAGGTAAGCGCGTCGAAATGTTTGCGGCAGATCCACGGTTTCTTGCGATACAACAGTCCATTCTTATGAATCAGATGGTAGGCCAGGTTCACCCCATTGGTGACGGTCCAATCACTCATCCTGAGGGCAAACATCGATATGTGGTGACTCGGCAGACGGATCTTGAGGATGTTGTGTCACGGTTTCAGCGCGGTAATACCGCCCGTGCGGTTTCAGTGGTAGAAGCGTCCAGTCTTGTGCTGGTAAACGATGCTGGATTGGGGCGGCTAGTGCTGCCCTAGCGATGAGCGCGTGCACCGATATTGATAGCAGAAGGGAGGCAGGGTGGTTGACCTGAGCGCAAAGCATCGGAAGTCGCGGCCGTCGAAAATACTCGATTGTCCCTCTGTGGCTGTCATCGTCTTGGCTTACAACGAGGAGGAAAACCTCCCAGCGATGTTGCAGGAATCTGTCGATTTCCTAACAGCCAGGGTCCGAGAGTGGGAGCTCTTGGTGGTTGATGACGGATCGAGCGACGGCACATTGAGAGTTGCACAACGCTTTGCAGAAGCAGACCATCGGGTCCGAGTGCTGACGCATGGTACGAACCGAGGCATGGGTGCCGGCATGAAAACCGGTATTGCGGCAGCTACAGCCGACTACTTTACGATTATCGCGGGTGACGGTCAGCATCCAACGCCTGAGCTGGAGGTCTTGCTTCCAGGGTTGAAGGAAGCTGATATCGTCACTACCTTTCATTCAAACCAGCGAGAATTACAACGTCGAGTATTGAGCTTTGGCTTCCGGAGAGCCATGCAATGGGCTTGCGGGATCAACTTCACGATGGAGGGGATTTATCTTTTTCCGCGGCGAGTAGCGGTGGAAGAGATCGGCTTAGACACCATTCCCGGCGACACATTCTTTTTTTCTTTTGAGCTTATCGCCCGTGCACTACGACGTGGGTACACTGTTACGGTTAGACCGATGATCGTGAGGCCTCGAGCGCATGGCGTGTCTAAAGTAGCAAGCACTCAGCGTATCAAGCGTATCGCTCGTGAAATCTACGGTTTCCGCACTCGTCTTAAGTCGGAAGGCTGATGAAATGGGCCGGTGTTAGTCTTCTAACGCGGTCAGTAAGGCCAGGCTTTTTTCCGTTAGGGCGATAAACCGGATACCCAGTCCTGGCTCATCTGATGTCCCCAAGTGCACGACTACGCCACGTCCCTTAATCTCTTCGATATCGTCGAGAAGTATCGAGAAATTGAGTTCTAGTTCCGTTCCCAGCGGAACAGTCGATTCGCAGCGAAGAAACAGACCGCCACTGGAGAGATTACTCGCATATTCGGTGATGTCGCTGCCAAGCAGTGCAAACTCATCATTTACCGTTATCCGAGGTGCCCGTCTGCGTTCATCCATAAGGCGAAAAACTAGGTTTGGCGTGGTTTGACTTCAAAGTGCTCGATGTAACCGCCTTGGGCACGTGTCACTTCTATTTCTACGCAACGGCTTTGCTCGATGGCTTCAATCTGGTCGCGATAGTCATCATATACAACCTCTACGACTTTGCTATGCGCCTGGATTTCAATACGTTTCAAGTCCCGTCGTGTACCGATTAAGTCTCGCACCCGAACCAATACCTGTCGCGCTATTTCATTTGGCGAAAGGATCCAACCTCGACCCTCACAGCGGCGGCATGTTTGAGCCATCATACGGTTCAGGCTCTGTCTCACTCGTTTACGTGTCATCTCGATCAGTCCGAGTTGACTCATCGGGAGTACCCTCGTCCTGACTTTATCCTGACTCAGCGCCTCAAGCAGCGCTTGGTAGACGGCATCTCGCGATTCTGGCTTTGCCATGTCGATGAAATCGATCACGATGATACCACCGATATTCCGTAATCGTAGCTGGTAGGCGATTTCTCGAACGGCCTCCAGATTCGCCTTGAGAACCGTGTCTTCAAAGTTACTTTTTCCGACGTATCGGCCAGTGTTTACATCGATCGCCGTCAACGCCTCCGTTTGATCGATCACAATGCTGCCACCGCTTTTCAACCAGACTTTGCGATCCATAGCGCGGCTGATGTCGTGCTCGACGCCGTACCGGGTGAAGAGTGGCGGGTCTTCTTCATCTAAGCGCAGCAAATGTCTGCAGCGCGGCATAAATCGCTCGAGGAATTTAGCGATACGGTCAAATTCGTGGACGTCGTCGACATAAAACGCCTCAAAATCCGGCCGTAGAAGATCTCGAGCGGACTGCAGGGCAAGGTCTAAATCGGAGTGTAAAAGTGTCGGTGGTTTCGCGTGCTGAGCGCGTTCACAAATATCCCGCCATAGCTCGAGCAGGAGGGCTAGATCTTCCCGTAGCGCGGTTTCATCAAACCCTTCACCTGCTGTGCGTACGATTAGTCCTCCGTCCTCGGGGCACATCGACTCAGCGATCGTTCGCAGTCGTTCTCTTTCGGTTTCATCTTGAATCCGCCGAGACACACCGACGTGCCGAACCGTCGGCATGAAAACCACATGTCGGCCGGGAAGCGTAATCTGACTTGTGACGCGTGCGCCCTTTGTTCCCATGGGCTCTTTTGCGATTTGTACAATGAGGTCTTGCCCTTCAGACAGTTGGTCTGCGATCGGTGTGATAGGTCGTATCGCTGGTTCCGCGTGTCCGGGTTCCTCGCTCGATTCGTCATTCTGCCCGGCGGCGAGATCACCGGCGAAAAGAAAGGCAGTGCGCTCGAGACCAATTTCAACAAATGCGGACTGCATGCCAGGAAGAACGCGGACCACGCGTCCCTTGTAGATGTTCCCTACGATACGCGTGCCAGACACGGGCGCTATTAGGACATCGGTGGTAACACCATTTTCTAGCAGCGCCACTCGCCGCTCCGGTCCAGAGACCGAACTCAAGAGAATAGATCCGGTGCTGGTACTCACACTCATTGGGTTACAGGTTGCGCTTCACATCGAATTGGCCGCCCTCGAACGGAATTGTCGTAGCTCCTCCGTCCTCCGTGAACGTTCCACTGAACGTTCCCTTCACCCTACCGCCCTTGGCTTGGAAGCTTTCCAAGTCCATGAGGTAGTCAACGGATTGATATCGGAATTGCGCCATACCAACCAGTGGTGACCCGTCGTGGTAGAAGATCCGTACACTGACATCGCTCGCCTCACTGCTCGCAAATACGCCCACGTCAAACTCTTCAATCGGGGAGATGGATATTTCGATTTTCGTTTGGCCTTTGTCCATGGTGATACGGAGGTCTTGGTCTGCGACCACGTAATTCGCGCCCTTATTCGATGTGAAGTCGATTTTCTCTCCATTCACGTTCACGAACGCCGTGTCGAGAGGCTCTAGCTCGGGGGGCTCATAGGTATCCTCTTCTCTCGGGGGGCCATCTTCGCCGTCTGCTCCACCGGTAGCATCAGCGTCCGCGCCGTCTGTATTATCGTTCCCATCGGTATCTGTCGGCGGACTGCATAGGTTTTTCTCGCACTGGCCAGTGCTCTCGATACAGGACTCGTCTTCCGCACAGACGGTCTCTACGAATCCCGTTCCATCTGCATTGCAATTTTGTACCGTCGTGTCGTCTTTACAGCCACGAGACAGCGGTACACAGGTTTCGGTGACGCATTCCCCCGACGAGCAAACCTCATTTGCTTCGCACTCCACATGGGTCCAGCTGACTCCATTTTCTTGGCAAATCGCGATGGAACGGAAACCGCAAACGGTGGTACCTGCTTCGCATGGTGCTTCTCGGCATGCGCCCCCGGCACAGCTGAGGTCACAGTTGGTTGATGTGACTGCAGTGCCGTTGTCGGTACATGTGATACGCGCTCGCACATTGCCTTCTACGCAGAAGGATTGGTTGGTGGCACCAACGCAGCGGGCGTCTCGGTTGGTGCACGAACCAGCTATGCATCCCTGTTCAGCACCACAATCTGTTGCAAGCCACTGTTTACCGTCGTCGGAGCATGTAGCGGCGACATTGTCGAGGCAGACTGATTCGCCAGGCGTACAAATGGTTTCGACACAGGCTGGACCAGAATCGGCTGCGTCGTCTGAGCCGCATGCACTCATGACGCATGTGAGCGACAGTAACGTCATCAACAGGGTTCGGGTCTTGCGCATACATTCTCCTTGGATTTATCGTCGTGTGCTGAGCTTGCACTGTATCGAAGCCATTTACGCATTCACAACGTACCGGATCGCGCCAAGCCAAGCTACCCCTGGCGGTCTATCGCGTTAGCGTCGCTATGGGACCTTGGAGTAGAACAAGCCCAATTCAGACGGCAGTTCCATATCGATAGGCACTGTGCGGTGTTTGTCAGTCTGCCGGTCCCCGTACAGGAATCGGTAGACTCCATAGCTGGCGATCACAGACTTCACGTAGCTTTGAGTCTCTCGGTAAGGAATCTCTTCGACCAGAACGTCGGTGCGAAGTTGCTCGTCTTGGATCGATTGTCGCCACCACCCTTTGACGCGCCCAGGACCCGCGTTATACGCGGCAAGCATGAGCGCCGGGTTGTTCTTGAAGACACGTTTCAGGCCAGACAAGAATGCGCTTCCCAGGGTGATGTTCACCTCAGGTAGCTGGAGCGTTTTACGCGTGATTCTCCCGACCTCTGGCGCCATTCGGTCGGCCATCGTCCGCGCAGTACTCACCAGCAGTTGCATGAGACCGATCGCTTTGGACCGCGAGTATGCCTTTATTTTGTATCGCGATTCGTGACGTATCAGCGCGATAATCAGCCAAGGGGATAGACTAAAGCGTTTCGCCGCTTTCTGAATGTCATCCCAAAATGGCAAAGGATATGCATTCTGCCAAAGTTTCAGGTTCACGTTGTTCGGATATTGAGGAACCCCCCCACGAGACCAGGATAGCGCGCGACGGGTCTCTACCTGTCCGAGGCGAATGGCCAGGCTGATTAGGAGCGACACGCCGTCTGGAGAGAGGCGGCCGGTCCGAGTGCGGTATGTCAGGTCATCTAATGCGTCTTGAAATAGCCCACAGCGAGTCAAGAACGCGGCGTGTCGCACTCCAGGATCAGTAATATCGATCTCTAGTTCGCTTAGATCGGAGGGACTCCGTATATCGTAACGATCCAGGCGCGGGAATGGGCGGGTTTGTTTAGCGATAGCCGGTTTGTGCTCCATTAGACGGTTGAATGCCTGATGTGAGTAGTAGGAGAGCGGGAAGTTACGGACTATAGTGCTCCATAGTTCTACTGCGCGTGGCAAATGACCAAGCTCTAGTTCACTATTTGCCTGCCAGTAGGTCGCGCGTTCGAACCAGGTGGCTTGGCCCAGATGTCTTCGGGGGCCAAAGTCCTGAGCGATGGCACTGAATTGTTGTACTGCCGATTTAAATCGCTTTGTTCGCCACGCCTGCCAAGCAGCTTTCCAGCGATACGTCAACTGGCCAGGGTGTTCGGAGTACCGTTTATCTCCCATTTCGAGTAGCTGATCCGCGCGTTTTCGTTGCCGCAATCGTCGGGCCAACGCCGATGCTCTGGTGATTGCTTCGGCTGCGGCGGGATGTGCTGGATATTTTCGCGTGAGTGTTTCCAAAGTAGTGAGTGCTTCAGAGGGACGTTCAAGTTCATCGAGGGCCGCGGCTAGGCGCAAGAGTGCGTATCCCGCTACGAACATCCGAGGCGACGTTGCCGCATGTTTTAGATGACGAAGAGATGACCGTCTCGTTTTCGATGACACAGACTCGATAACGCCTTTTGCAAAACTGAATGCATGTTTGCCGCTTTGCCGGTACTTGCGGCGCATTTTTCTTAGACGGCCTCGTAGCGAGTCCTGAGTGGCCTTGTTTACGGAGGCAAATGCTTGAACTAAGCGCTCGGCTGAGGTTGGACGAGCTCGCAGCGTTCGGAGTGCTTTTTCTGCTCGCTTTCCTTGAGGGCTATTCGGATTGTTTGACCAAATGACATAGAGCAGTTCGATGGCTTTGCTTTTTTTTCCAAGTACACGTAAAGATTCGGCTTCGAGCAATATGAGCTGCTGTCTGGAATACAAGTTATATTGCATCGGATTGGCTCGACGGATCACCGCCAACGCATCGCTCGCTTTCCCTAAGCGTAGCAAGAGCCTGACGGATGAAATGCGCGCCTGTAATGCGCGGATATAGTTTGCTGGCACTTGATCGTAATGCGTTATTGCTTTGGCGTGTTCGCCCCGATTTTTCCAATAGTCAGCGAGCCGGTAGTGGACAGGCCCAGCGAGCTCGGGATCGTTGGCGAGTGCTTGCACGTGTTGTAGCCATTCTGTGGATTTTCGACCGCTCTGCTGCGATTCCAAAGACCGGATGAGAAGCCACCGTGCGACGCGTTTTGTTGAAGACTTCAAAGGACCCGACAATAAGTTACGTAGTCGTTGGCGAGCATCTTCTACATTGCCGC